>JBIKUS010000026.1:0-20592 GCA_044347425.1 Vampirovibrionales bacterium
AGCACCCGACAAACAAGCCAGTAAACTCAACAAAAGTATCTCGTTTAAAGGGTATTTTACTTTCCCAGCTTGGCGTGGGTCTTCTAAGGGAACGAAATAGGAGAGAAAAGAGGGTTCAAGGGTCATAAGGGGTTGTCTCTTAAGCAAAAAACAACTTACCTTACAAACTTAACTCTCTGTCAATACCTTCCTTCATGCGATTGCCCTGAGCGATTGAGGGCTATTTATTTACGACATGAGTATGCTATGCTACAGTTTCAAACCATCTTTGTTACTTGTCTCCTTTGCTCTTGCTGAACCCTATGACTGTTGCCTCGTTTGCTACAACGTACCAAGCCATCCATCACGCTTTGCTTAACGCCAAGCACGTCATTCTTATGTCGCATGTCCACCCAGATGGCGACACGCTAGGCTCCATGCTGGCCATGGCCTGTGGTTTAGAGGCTTATTACCCCAACATCACCACGGTGCATCGGGTGGTCTCTGGCAAAATGCCACAGCTTTACCATTTTTTGCCTACGGTTAGCCAAGTGATAGATTCCGCTTGCCCCCAAGCCTCGCAAGCCCTACTGCCCCGCTACGACGTGGCCATCAGCCTTGATTGTGGCTCCATAGCTCGGCTTGAAGCCTCTCGCCCCTACTTTGAACATGCCAGTGTCTCCATCAACATGGATCACCACATCTCCAACGACCAGTACGGCACCCTCAACTTGGTTGAGGTGGACGCTGGAGCCAGTGGCGAAGTGGTTGCCCGTTGGTTAGATGCCTGCGACCACGCCTTTACTCAAGAAATTGCCATTAACCTCTACGTTACCCTGCTCACCGATACGGGCAGCTTCCGCTTCCCCTCCACCACGCCCGCCTTGTTTAGGCTGGCAGCTCGGTTGGTAGAAGCTGGCGCAGAGCCTAACCCCCTGTACCGCGCCATGTACGAAAACACCCCTCGGGCGCAATCTTTGCTTCATGCTGATGCGATTTTACGGAGTAACCACAGCGTGATGCACAAATTAGTGTGGAGCGAAGTGACCCAAGCCCACCTTGATGCAGCTGGTGCCATTGAGCCCTACATTGAAGGCCTGATTGACCACTTGCGCCAAATTGATGGCGTATGGCTAACGGCGCTCTTTAAAAGTTTTCAGCCCAACGCTACTAAAGTAAGCCTACGTAGCAACCTTGCTAGTATCAACGTAGCAGCCCTGCTCGAACCTTACGACGGCGGAGGCCATAGTGCTGCTGCTGGTGTCTCGCTACCCATGGGGCTTGAAGAAGCCAAGGCGTTGCTCCTCCCCCTGCTTGAAGCTGAGATTGATAAGGTACTGTTAGCCGAAACCATGGTTTAATAACCAAGGCTGTTGTTAAAGCCCCCTACTCTTGTTAATGGGCAAGTCTTGTTTTTAAGGATGCGTCATGGAAAACCTATTACACGTTGGCTTTGCTCTCTTTTTACTCTTCGCCATTGTTACCGCCTGTACCGTGTTTACCAACGCCGTCGAATGGCTCGGCCACAGGCTCAACCTCTCTGAAGGGGTGGTGGGTAGCTTGTTTGCTGCCGTGGGTACCGCCTTACCCGAAACCCTTGTACCTATTATCGCCTTGGTAAGTGGGCTAGTGGCAGGCAGTGGCATTAGTGCCGAATCTAGCCACGAAATTGGGGTGGGAGCCATTTTGGGCGCACCCTTTATGCTAGCCACCCTCGCCATGTTGGTCACCTCGCTTGGGGTGTTATTCGCCGTATGGCAAGGCAAGCGAGATTTGACGCTACGCATTAACCCCCAACTCTACTTGTTTGATATGCGCTACTTTTTAGTCGCCTTTGGTATGGGGATAGGTGCCAGCTTTTTACCCGCCCACAGTTGGTTACGCTGGGTAGTTGCCTTATTACTCTTGGCCGTTTACTTGCGCTATGTGCTTGTACTATTGCGCCACGAAGACCCTAGCATTGAAACCGCCGAAGAAACCAACCTGCACGCCCTGTACCTTGCCCCCAAAGTCGCCGAACCCCAACTGCCTATCATTTACACTCAAGTGGGTTTAGGCCTGTTGGGCATTATGGTGGCTGCCCACTTCTTTGTGCATGAGGTGCAAACCCTGTCGCAATTGTGGCACATACCCGCCTTCATCCTTAGCCTTATCATCATCCCCATCGCCACAGAGCTGCCCGAAAAGTTTAACAGCGTGATGTGGGTGCAAGAGAAAAAAGACCAACTCGC
Organism: Vampirovibrionales bacterium; assembly: GCA_044347425.1. Taxonomy (GTDB): domain Bacteria; phylum Cyanobacteriota; class Vampirovibrionia; order Vampirovibrionales; family JAJTHC01; genus JBIKUS01. The sequence goes on from JBIKUS010000026.1 coordinate 2,211, forward strand.
CCTCGGTAACCTCACGGGAGCCATGGTGTTTCAAAGCTGCATCCCCATGGCCATTGGCGTGGCCTTCACGCCGTGGGTGCTTGATTCGTCGGCTTGGCTGAGTGTGGTCATCACCCTGATTAGTGTAGGTGTGATGATGGCCACAGTGCGCTATTGTTCGCCTCGCTGGTGGTTTGCCGTTATGCTGGGCGGAGGCTTGGGCTACCTTGGCTTTGTGCTATGGATACTGCTCACACCCCATACAGTTACCACCTTGCCCCATTAAGCTAAACCTTAAGCATTAAGTGTTAAAGGGGCAAAGCTCTGTTAGCCAACTAAGTGTGTTACACTACTCATCTATAACCGTTCCCTCTTTGGCGTGTAGGCTACCCTTCTTCCCATGAAAAAACATCAAACAACAGGCGTTTTATTGCTAGCTCTGCTGGTGTTGGTCTCGCTGTTTTTCTACAGTATGTTGCTCAACAACCAAACCCAACGGGTGCAAGAGCTTGATTACTCCGTATTCATGCAAAAAGTAACCAAGGGCGATATTAAAAAGGTGGAAGTGGACGGCGACCTGCTGCAAGCCCTCCCCAAAGAAGGCACCTACGAAGCCGTCACGGGGCCCGGCAACATCCCCGTACCGCTTAAGTATAAAATTCGCATCCCTCAAAGCTCTACCCAATTGTGGCTACCCGAACTACAAAAAGCCGACGTGGCCGTTAAAGTGGCCAAACCCGACGACGGCGCACAATGGTGGACGCTTGGCTCTTCTGTGATGTTTATGTTGTTTTTGCTGATGATGCTGTTCTTCATCTACCGCAACGCCTCGGGTGGTGGCGGGCAGGCCATGGCGTTTGGCAAAAGCAAGGCCAAACTCGCCCTTGAGCAAAACGTCAAAATCACCTTTAAAGACGTGGCTGGTATTGACGAAGCCAAAGGCGAGCTTGAAGAAGTCGTAGACTTCCTTAAAAGCAGCGAAAAATACCTGAAACTTGGTGCCAAAATACCCAAAGGCGTGCTGCTAGTAGGCGCACCAGGTACGGGTAAAACCCTACTGGCCAAAGCCGTTGCTGGCGAAGCTGGCGTACCCTTTTTTAGCATTAGCGGTAGCGATTTTGTTGAGATGTTTGTAGGCGTGGGTGCCAGCCGTGTCCGCGACCTGTTTGAGCAAGCCAAAAAGCATTCGCCTTGTATTGTGTTTGTTGATGAGATTGATGCTGTAGGCCGCCAACGTGGCGCAGGCATGGGCGGAGGCCACGACGAACGTGAGCAAACCCTCAACCAGCTACTTGTAGAAATGGATGGCTTTGACGGCACCACAGGCATTATTATTATTGCCGCCACTAACCGCCCTGATATTTTAGACAACGCCCTGCTTCGCCCTGGCCGTTTTGACAGGCAAGTGGTGATTGACCGCCCTGACTTGCAGGGCCGTGAGATGATTTTAGAGGTCCATTCAAAGGGTAAGCCCTTGGCCAGTAATGTTGACCTAAAACGCTTGGCCAAGCGCACCAGTGGTTTTTCGGGGGCTGATTTGTCTAACCTGATGAACGAGGCGGCCTTACTGACAGCTCGCCGTGGTAAAGATGAGATTTCGATGCAAGAGGTCGAAGACAGTATTGACCGTGTGGTGGTGGGTCTCGAGAAAAAGAGCAAGGTCATCACCGAAAAAGACAAAGAAATTACCGCCTACCACGAAACTGGCCACGCCCTTACCGCCGTCCTCACCCCTGGGTGCGACCCTTTGCGTAAAGTGACGATTGTCCCCCGTGGTATGGCCTTGGGCTATGCGTGGACATCGCCCGATACTGAGGTGTTGCACGTGAGCAAAAACAAGCTACTGGCCGATATCGCCATGGCCTTGGGTGGCCGTGCCGCCGAAGAATTGGTGTTTAACGACGTGACCACAGGGGCCAGCTCTGATCTGCAAAAGGTCTCTAAAATGGCTCGGGCCATCGTCACCCAATACGGTATGGACGACCAGCTCGGCCAAGTCATCTACGGCGAGCGCAACGAACATGTATTTATGGGGCGAGATTTTGGCACCAGCCGTAACTACAGCGAAGCCGTGGCCGCCAAAATTGACGAGCAAGTCAAACACTTGATTGATGAGCAGTACACCTACGTTAAAACCCTGTTGACTGACAACCGAGATCTCATGGATGCCCTTGCCCACGAATTGCTAGAGAAAGAAACCCTTGACGACGTTGAAGTTGAGGCCATCTTAAGCAAAACTCGTGCGCTTAGGGGTGTACCTACCGATGCCGAAGCAACACCCGCAGCATAGCTTAAGCAATTATGTCTAAAAACAATAACCCGCTCCAACTTGTAATAAGTCAAAGCGGGTTATTGCGTTTATTAGGTAATTAACCCCAAAGGCTCAGCCCAGAGGCAATATTAGCCCGCTTCTGCATCTCTTGCTGATGAAACCGCTCCATAATGCTTTGCTGCATTAGGGCAGCAGCTTGCGCCATCATGCCGTTGTGCAAAATACTCGCTTCAAGGCTGGCTGTGGTAGCAGGGCTGGCTTGCCCTAAGCTAGTGTTGGGTAGGTAGCTCTGCACATAACCCGCCCCAGCCAAACCCAAAGGTAAGGCACCAAAACTTGGCGACTGCACTGGCGCACCCAACCCAAAAGGTGAAGTAGACGATGCCGCCTGAGTAAAATTGACGGGTAGGGTACTACTTACCATACCTGCCGTATTAGCCTGCTGCTGTAAAGCCTGCATGGCAGCCAAGGCATTGTTAGCAAAGGTGTGTTTTAATTGAGTAGCTTGTAATAAGCCGATAGTAGCTAACGCCAACGACATGATAAGCATCCTTTACAACGGGGCAAGTTAACAGAGAGAGAGAGCAAAACAAAGCAGCCCTAAAAGGGTCAAATTAAATTTTAGTAGCACACTTTTTTAATGTGAAGAACAAAAGTCAAGCAGGAATGACTTAGATGACAAGTGTAGCATTTTTAGCCAATACTTCAACAATGTAACTTAAATTGATTTTATAAAAATAACGTTATGCTTTGATGACAAAGCCCACACACCAATAAAGAAAACGACAAGCCTAAGAAGCACGTCTGCACCGTTGGCTTGTCGTCGTTGTTTAACGTGTCCCACAAGGCAAGGGTTGTCTTGCCCCATGGGTGTTGCAAAAAATCTACTTAAAACAAGAAAAAGCGACGTGTCCACTCAGGGTCATCGGTCATGACGACCGCAATATCGCCTGTTCTAAAAAACTCGGCTCGGGTGTCGGTCACCACGCCATCAGGCCTAATTAGCCCCATTACTTTGTGGTTGGCAGGTAGCTCTACACTATCTACAAAACGCCCCCGCAAGGTAGAAAATGGCGAAATGGCCACTTGGGTGAGGGTAAACCCATAAGGCAGCGTAACGGCTTGCCCCGAAACATGCCCTGTTAGTACAACAGGTGCTGAGGCATACGGTGCTGTAGCTAAAGCGTTCATAACAATAACCTCCCAAAACAAACGGACGACGAGTAAAAGCTAAGACAAAGGGAAACACACACAAAACATAATAATATATGCTTTATATAGTATACCCTTGAGAGAGTTGGCTTAAACTAAGAAAACACACAGTTAACATAACGTACCACCCTTAACAAACTTCGTGCATTAAGAGGATGTTTTAACCGAGTCTCTTGCCAGCTCTTTCAATAACTATAGAGTATAAAGTGTTTTGAGCGTTTTGCAAGGGGGACTTTTACAAACCTAGTAGAGTGTGACAAAGACACTAGCCACACGACCATAGCTCACTAGCCACTGGTTTTTGCCTAAACCAGTGAAGAATCATCTACTATAGTTGTGGTAAACGTCTCGATAACGGGGTTGCTTAACACCGTATTTGCTAACTGGTTGGCTAGCTCTACGGCGGCTTGGGGGCTTGGGCTAGCAACGGTGAGTGTTACCAGTTTGCCGACAGCAAGCTCGCTTATTTGGGTATACCCCATAGCGTTAAGCGTTTGTAACACAGTACGGCTTTCGGGGTGAAGCACGTTAGGCTTGTACGCCACATGCACGTTGAGCCTATGGTGCTTATCGGTAGTGGCCTCTGCTGGGGCGGGCTGTGCTTGTGGAGCAATATGGTGCAGGTAATCGGCAGCGTTTTGCAAGCGAGATCCAAGCTGGTGATAAGCCTCTAGCACGTCGCCTAAATCAAGCCTAAACACGTCTTTGTCTAGCACTTGGCCGCTCAATACGTCTCTAAAGCGGCAGCTATCGCCAGAAAGTTCATCGCCAAGGCATAAAGTACCGTCGGGTGTCACGCCTACTTCAATTTTAAAATCAGGCAGGGTGAGCTGTGCCTGTTTGGCCAAAGCCAGCAAGGCAGTGTTGACGTTTAAGGCCAAGGCTTTAATTTGCTTCAGGGTGATACCTTCGGGCAGCCAGCCCATAGCTTCAATCACATCATCAGCCACAACAGGGTCGCCGTGGGCATCGCTTTTATAGCAATACTCAACCAAAGGTTGGTTAAACACTTGGCCTGGTTCTAAAAAGGGTAGGCGTTTGGTTAGGCTACCCATGGCTTGGTTACGCATCACCACCTCTAGGGGTAGCATCGTTAAGCGTCGCGCCCACAGTTGGTTCGGCTCGGTGGGGGGTAGGGCTTGGTTGTGGGCTTGTTGCGGGGTTAAAAAAGCGGTAGGCACGCCCTGCAAGGCTAGGTAGCTCATTAGTGTGCGGGTAATGCTGGCCGTCACGGCTCCCTTACCTGTGCGAACTTCTTTTTTTTTGCCGTTAAAGGCGGTCAACTGGTCGCCAAAACTCATCAGCACCAGCTCGGGATGGCTGGGGTGCGTGTACAGGGCTTTACCTTTGCCTTGGGTCAGCAGGGTTAGGGTTTCGGCGGTAGGGGTGGTTAAGGGAGTGGTCATGGGTCTACAAACCTTGGTCAAGCGTAAGGGAGCTATTAAATAAGTATCACTTAAACACACCCTAACTGCCAGCGGGGTGCTATACTTTAGTTCAAACTTAGGTAGTAAGGGCAAAGCTAAGCCATGTCTGTTCATCCCATTAAGCACTTAGGTGTTTTAATACCCTTTTATAACGAAGCCGACGTGCTACCCCATTGTCTTGATCGCTTACTGGCTGTGCTAAAGGGCATTGGCCTACCCTACGACGTGCTGCTGGTAGACGACGGCAGTACCGACCACGCTACCACGTGGCTATGCCAAAACTACGGCCTTAACCCGCACAGCGAGACCCCAACCGCCAGCCAATCGCAGGTGAGACTGTTGCGCCTGTCTCGTAACTTTGGTAAGGAGGCCGCCTTGACCGCTGGCCTTGCCCACGTACGAGGCGATGCCGTGCTGATACTGGATGCCGACCTGCAGGACCCGCCCGAACTGCTACCCATTATGTTGGCCAAGGCACAACAAGGGTTTGACATGGTGGTGATGCAACGTCGGGACCGTGCAGGCGAAACGTGGCTTAAGCGTGCCAGCGCACACCTGTTTTACCGAGTGCTAGGTGCCATTAGTGCCGTACCCATCCCCACTGATACGGGCGATTTTAGGCTGTTAAGCCGTGCCTGTATTACTGCCCTTAACGCCCTACCCGAAGCCAACCGCTTTATGAAGGGCTTATTTGCTTGGGTAGGCTTTAAAACGGCCAAACTTACCTATGACAGAGACGCACGTGTGGCAGGGCAAAGCAAATGGGGCTTACTCAAGCTGTTTGGCCTTGCGCTGGATGGTATTACCTCGTTTTCGGCATTGCCCTTGCGCTTGGCCAGCCTATTGGGGGTGGGCATCGCCTTGTTGGGTTGCACCTTTGGGGGATGGATTGTCCTCAAAGCCCTACTCTTTGGCGAACCCGTGCGGGGCTATCCCTCGCTGATGGTGGTGATTACCCTACTGGGCGGGGCGCACCTTATGGCTATTGGCTTACTGGGCGAATATGTAGGTAAAATCTACCTTGAGGTCAAGCAACGCCCTCTCTACATCACCGCCGAATTACTCAGCGGCCACGCACCTTAAAATTTGAGGCCAAACAAGCCCTTCTTAGCGGGTGGGTTAGCACCATTGGCTTGGGGTGTGCCTTTACCATTTTGGCTTAAATCAATCACCAAGGCCTGTTGCCCGTTGGCAGAGCCTACAGCTTGCTTGGTACCATTAGCCATTGAGGTAGGCAGTGGTTGCTGTTGCCACTGGGCAGACACAGCTTGATAAGCAGGTGGTGTCGCCTGTGGTATAGGCGGCGGTGCTAAAGAAGATTGTGCAGGCGAGCTAAGATGGGGCAGTGGTGGCGGTGCCAAAGAAGCCTGGGCAGGCGAACTAAGGTGAGGCATGGGCAAAGCCCCTTGGGGTACTAAGGAGTTACCCATAGAGAGCATGGGTGAGCCATTAAAGCCATACCCTTGAGCCACTGGGGCAGGCGACGGTGCAACAGGTGGCGCAACAGGGGCAGGAGCAGCAGGTGGTGCAACAGTCATTGCAAAAGTCATGTCAGCGTGGGGGGCAGGTAAAGGCTCAGCGGGGTAGTAGGCTGTTTGAGGCAAAGGGCCGTTAACCTCGGGCTGAAGCTCGTAGCTGACAGGAGCTAGCGGCACAGGTGCCACAGCAGGCGGGTGAGCCACGGCTTGTTTCGCTTGGTAAAAAGCGGCAATATCAAAAGCTTTTTTGCTCTCTTCTTTTAAAAACAAGATAGCCTCGCACTCTTGCCGAGTCACAAAACCAAGGTTAATGGCCACTTCGCCAAAAGCGGTGCGTTCGCCCAACACGTCTTGTATGTAGTTTAGCGTACGCAATGCTTGGTCTAACTGATCCCAACTTAAGCGGCCAATTTGTACCAAGTATTCGCCTATACGGGTCTCGTTACCTAAATAGCGGATGGTGGCATCCACTTTAACGTTGGCACAGGGCATCAGCAAGTCAAACTTATAGGCCAATAACAGGTTGGCGCAACATTGCTCAAGCGTCCACTGGTGAGTGACACAAATGCTGGCCACGTTACTATGGCTTTGCGTTACCTGCAACAACTGCTTAAGCTGTTGGGGCAAACGGGACTGTTCGGCCAATAGCTCATGGCTACCCTTACGGCTTAGCTGAGGCACCATCATCTGTAAACAGTCGTTGGCTTGGAGCGTCTCAAGGGTTTCGCGCGACATCACGGGTTCAAGGTCGGCACGCATCCGTACAAACACCAATTGTTTCATCCACATGGGCAGGTGGTGTAGCTGTTCCATCAAGTGGTCTAGCGGATGTGTAGAGGAGGTAGTTTCCATGCGAGCCAATCCTAAAGGTGGGCAAGGGGTGCGGTCATGGTAAGCTCATCGGCGTGGTAAGGGCTTAACTAAAGCCCCTTGTTACAATTTGTAGGTTTAACAGAGGAGAGCGTTGGGTAGTGGGCAAGACCATATACTATAAGCAGAGGATAGAGAAGGGGCAAAACCCTGTTTTCGGTAAAAAGCCTCGGCTAGGGTGTTGGTCTCATTAAGCTCTAAGGTGATGCGAATAGCCCCTAAGCCCTTGGCCACGGTATAAGCTTGCCCTAGTAGCGCACGGCCAATGCCTTGCCCTTGGTAGGCAGGGGTAACCATTAAATCTTCAATGTGTAGCACCGCTTGGCCTGTAAAGGTCGCTAGCCGCACGCTGTAATGTAACAATCCCACAGGGGTTAGCTCGGTGGGCAGCGTGGCCAGCCAAGCGTAGCCCAACACAGGCAAGCCAAACCAAGCTTGCTCCAGCTGCTGGGGGGTTAGTGCAAAAGCCACAGGTAGTTGCTCATGCTGGTACAAAGCCTCAAGCAAGGCATAGGCGTGTGGGATGTCGGCAGGGGTGGCGGGGCGAAGGGTGAGTGAAGCAGGCATGGCCTAAGCCTAGCCCTTAGGCAGGGGAGTGGTCAAGCCATTGCTTGCCTTGTGTGCTTTAGGCATACTACAAGGCATCGTATCCCCTTTAAAACCCTTACCTTTTACAGAGACACCCATGCTTTTAAACAGTGCCACCTCTGCCCAAGGGCAGCCCCCTCAAGAGCTTTCGCCCGAGCAACTCTATGCCATGCTTGCTGGCCCCAACGCCGTGGCCTTGTTTAACCACTACCGCCAACAAACCGCCTTTAGCGTGCTTGAACTGAGCGAACTTGACCTACACGGCCTAGCCCTAGGGGGTATTAACCTCAGCCAGTGCAACCTGCTTCGTACCCACCTTGCCAGCACCAACCTCACGGAAGCTAAACTCATTTTTACCCTGCTAGACGGTGCCGACCTTAGCGGAGCCATGCTAGCCCACACCCAACTGGCCGAAGCCAGCTTTGAAGGCTGCACGCTGTTTCAAACGGTGCTACAAGGTGCCGAAGCGCACCAGTGCGACTTTACTGGTGTGGATGCACGCCAAGCCAGCTTTACCGATGCCGACCTAACGGGCAGCACGTTTGCCAACGCCAACCTCACCGATGCCGACTTTGTGGGAGCCATTTTAAGTGGCTGCAACTTTAGCGGAGCCACGCTGGATTACGCCAACTTTGACGATTGCGTTGTGGACAGCACCACCCAATGGGGCCTCACCGCCGACGGGCAACCCGTGTCGCCACCCTTCCCCCTCAACCTCAATTTAAAGAATGTTTCCTAACTAAAATGCTAAAATCCAAAAACCAGCTCGGTCATGACGAATCGAGCCGTAGGCGAGTTTGAGTCCCGAGCGGCAGGAACGAGCTTCGCCTTTGGGGGTAAGCAGTAGGGGGCAAAAGCCCCCTCTGTGGGGGAGCGCGAGGGGAGACCACCCCTCGCATCAGCCAACAACACCATTAACCCTAAGCTCGACAATTCGATACAAAGCACTGAACCTGTCGTGTTCCGTACCTGTGTTGCGAGGTGTTGTTAAGCAGGTAGATCAAGCCCTAATAATAAATGATTGAGGGCAGCATCACCCATGGCTTGCCGTGTAACCACCGTTGCACTACCTATATGGGGCAAACACACCACGTTGGGGTGCGCCAACAACGCTTGGGGGATAGCAGGTTCCTGCTCGTACACGTCTAACCCCGCCCCTGCCAAGTGTCCCGAAGCCAGTGCCTCACACAAGGCGGCTTCGTCAACCACGGCTCCTCGGGCGGTGTTGATGAGAAAGCTCCCCGCTGGCATGGCGGCCAAGCGTTGAGCGTTCAGCAAGTGCCTCGTCTCCTCCGTTAGCGGACAATGAAGCGATACGGCATGACACTGTGGCAACAGCTCATCTAAGCTAGGCACAAAAGTAAGGGCCAGCTCCTCTTCTAACGCTTGCGGTAGGCGGTGGCGTTGCCAGTAGAGGGTACGCAGCCCCCCCGTGGCTTTAGCCCTTACGGCCACGGCTTGGCCAATACGGCCACAGCCCACCAAGCCTAACGTCGCCCCTTGCAACCCTGGGGCCACATAAGCGTGCGGATGCCACCCCGTAAAGCCTCCGCTAGCGGCACTGGCCATGGCTGCCTTAGCTCCACGGCTCACCATCAATAGCAACATCCACGCCACATCAGCCGTAGCTTCGGTCAGTAAACCAGGGGTGTTAAATACGGCAATACCCTGTTGCGCCAGCCATTCAAGGGGCAGGTGGTCTTGCCCTGCCCCATAGCTCGATACGACTCGTAAGCCTTTCAGCAAACCGAGGGTTTCAGGGGTGAGGGGGTGATGAATCCCACACAGCAGACCATCAATAGGCAGGGGTGAGCCACCTAAGCGGCCCCACTGTCGTGCAAGCTCCTCAGCATCCTTAAACCGAAAGATACTCCCCACATGGTTGAGGAAATGGGTCTCGACCTCGGGCGAGCAAGGGGTGTCACCCAGCCAAACAATGGTAGGTTTTAAAGAAGGCAACATGGCACAAGCACATCCAAAACAAACCAGATGATTGTAGTCGATTAGCCAGCCTTATGCAAAGCCTGTTCAGCTTCAGCGGTCAGAGGCTTCGTCATCCACACGTTGCAACGGGCATACGGCGTGGGGGGGCGCAAAGCAGGCGACAGGTGGGTATAGCCCAAGCGTTGGTACAAGGTAGTAGCCGCTTGCAAACGGTCAGACGTTTCAAGGTAGAGGTAAGCAGCACCTTGCGCTCTGGCCGTGGCCTCAGCTTCGGCCATCAAGCGTTTGGCAATACCTAGCCCTTGGCAATGGGGGTCAACGGCCAGTTTAATCAACACAAACACCTTGGCGTTAGCAAAGGGATGCACTACAGGCAGGTCAGCCTTAAAGGGCTTCATCCCCAACGAGCCAACCACCGTATAAGCCGCACCTTCGTGGCGTTCGGCCATCCACAGCCAACCGCCATCGGCCAATAAGCTGGTTTCGGGCGAACGCAATTGAGCCACATCGGCGGGTTCAAGGGCAAACAGGGTGTTAATCCAGCGTTGGTTTAGCTCATAAAAAGCATCGCCATGGCGTTGCCTGTTAAAAGCGGCAAGGGTAAGGGTGGGCAAACTAACGGTTTCGTTAGGCGTTGTTACCACTGGGGGTGTCAACAGCAAAGGCATCATACAAAAGTGTGTCCTTGTGGTGTAAAGCAAAAAGTAAGCTAGCAGAACAGATAAAAGAGAGAGGTCAAGCGGTGTAAGTGAATGCAGAAGCGATTTGGGTTATCAGCTTAGCTTATTAAGTACCGTTTGTAAAGCATGAGCCTAACCCCGCCCCCACTGTTGACTACGGGGTGTAATATAAAGATTTTATGAGTGTTTGTTGGGGAGTGGCCGTGCCTTTGTTACCCTTAAAGTGTCATATTGTGCGATGCTACTAAGAGTGACCTCACCCCATGTCTACGACTCAACCCAACCTACCCCGCTGCCAAGGGCTTAACCCCGCCGTTGTCACCTTACCCGTGGGTAAACATGCGTGGTGTGCCTGTGGCCTAACGGCCACTGCTCCCTTTTGCGATGGGGCGCACAAAGGTACCACCTTACGCCCCAAATTGATTAGCGTAGACGGCCAACCCGAAACGGTAGCCCTGTGCCAATGTAAATATACCGCTAACCCTCCCTTTTGCGATGGTAGCCACGCTCGCCCCCTTGGGCAATAACCTTAACGCCTTTAGCTAACGGAACCCCACCCCCATGACCGACACACCCAACCCCTTTGACTTGCACACCACATCACCCCAAGCCGAAGCCCCAACGGCTGAAGCCGAGACCCCCTCGCCCGAGGCAGAGGCAACCACCCCCGCCGACCCTATCGCCGAATTAAGCCAAGCCCTACAAGCCAGCGAAGCCAAATATGCCGACTTGTACAACCAATTTATCAGGCTTTCGGCCGATTTTGATAACGTGCGTAAGCGTAGGCAGGCCGAGCGTGACCAATGGCTCAAATACGGTGCCGAACCCACCCTGCAAACCCTGCTACCCGTGCTTGATAACATTAACCGTGCCACTTCGGCCTTAAACGACACCATGGAGCCTGCCATCCTGCTAAAAAGCATTGGGCTGATTCAACACCAGCTCGACGCTGCCCTCAACTCGTTGGGCTTAAGCCGTATGGCGACCCAAGGCCAAGCCTTTGATGCCAACCTGCACGAAGCCGTAGCCAGCCACCCCACCGCCGATGCCCCCGAAGGCCACATTGTAATGGAACAACAAGCGGGCTACCATTACCACGACAAAGTGCTACGCCCCGCCTTAGTGGTTGTGGCCACCTCCCCCCAAACTGCCGACGCTGAAGCCGACGCACCCGCCCCGCATACGGTTGATACCACCGCCTAAGACTCGCTTTCAGTCGTCCCTCCCACTCCCACAACAAGCTTTGATAAGAAACCCATGGTAATGACACAATCCCAACGAGACTACTACGACGTACTGGGCGTACCCCGCAACGCCGACGAGACGCAAATTAAAAAAGCCTTCCGCAAGCGTGCTAAAGAGCTGCACCCCGACACCAGCAGCGACCCCAACGCCGAAGAACACTTTAAAGAGCTGGGCGAAGCCTATGCCGTCCTCTCAGACGCTAACAAACGCCAGGTGTATGACACTTACGGCCACGATGGCTTAAAAAGCAGTGGCGGTGGTGCTGGCTACGCCGACCCCCGAAGCTGGGAGTTTATGAGCGATTTTGCCGACTTAGGCGATATTTTCTCGGCCTTTTTTGGCGGAGGCGCACGTGGCCGCCGAGGCGTTGGCCCCATGCGTGGCGACGACTTACGCATGAACCTCAAACTCACCTTTATGGAGGCCGCCTTCGGCTGCACCAAAGAGATCTCTATCACGCACCTAACCACCTGTGGCACCTGTAGCGGCAGCGGAGCCAAACCTGGCACAGGCCTAAGCACCTGCCAAACTTGTGGCGGTGTGGGGCAGATGCGCCAAGCCGTTAACACGCCCTTTGGCCAATTTGCCCAAGTGGTGACCTGCCCCAACTGTAACGGTACGGGGCAAGTGATAGCCGAACCCTGTGGCACCTGCCACGGCCAACGCCGAGTAGAAACCACCAAGAAACTATCGGTTACCGTCCCTGCTGGTGTCGACAGTGGCACACGTCTACGTATGACGGGCGAAGGCGATGCTGGCATTTTAGGCGGCCCCGCTGGCGACTTGTTTATTGTGATGGCGGTAGAAACGCACGACTTTTTTGAGCGTGACGGCTACAACCTCATGGGTAAAATCCCCGTACCCTACGCCCTACTCGCCCTAGGTGGTCAGCTTGAGATTCCTCTGCTTAAGGGTAGCAAACAGGTCAGCATCCCCGCTGGTACGCAAAACCACCACACGCTTACCCTACAAAGCGAAGGCATACCCCACCTGCAAAACCCCAATTACAGGGGCGTGCTGCACGTGGTGTTAGATGTACAAGTGCCAAAAAAGCTCAGCCAACAAGAAAAAGCCCTGCTGCAACAGCTCCGAGACCTCGAAGAGGCCAAGCTCAAGCCCCATTCCGCCAAAACTGATGATCAATCGCACAACTCCTTTTTTAGCAAGCTAAAAGACGTGTTGATGGGGCAAGGCTAGGGTAGTTTTGTTGTGCGTGCTAAACTGCTTCTGCTGTTTGTTTGAGAGGATGCCCCCGCCTAATGTCACCTAACCCTACCCTTTACGAGCTTGCCCAAGCCATCGAAGGTGCCTCCACCCTTGGCAATGGGCAGTTGGCACCGCAAGCCCTTGTTACGCCTCATCACCCGCCACAAACCAAGCCTTGTTTGCTTTATGCGCCAAGCCTGCAAGCCCTGGCTACGCTCAACCCCAACCAAGCTGGGGCAGCCGTGCTACAAGTCAACCAACTGGGCGAACTAGCCAACCTTCCCGAAGCTTGGCAAGAGGCGTTAACCGCCAAACGCTGGGGCTTGTTGCTGGTGCCTCGCCTACGCTTTGCCCTAGCTCACCTAACCCACGTGTATAACCAACCCACCTTTATTGAACAAGGCATTGACGAGACCGCTGTGGTACACCCCACGGCACAAATTGCGCCTACAGCCACGCTAGGCCCCTACGTCGTGGTGGGGGCGCACACCACCATTGCCGACCATTGCACCCTACACGCCCACGTGAGCGTAGGAGCTTACGCCGAACTAGACGACCATTGTACCCTTCACGCTGGCGTACGCCTAGGCGACCGTGTACGCTTGGGCAAACGTGTGATTGTGCAGCCCAACGCCGTTATTGGCTCTGATGGGTTTAGTTACGTTACCGCCCAGCCCAGCCGCCACGAAGATGATGCCCCCGCCGCCGAGGTGTGCCACGAGGTGCAAGCCCAACACCGTATTAACAGCCTAGGCACCGTAGTGCTTGAAGATGACGTAGAAGTGGGAGCCAACACCTGCATTGACCGTGGCACCCTTGCCGAAACTCGCATTGCCCAAGGCACTAAAATCGACAACCTAACCCAAATAGGCCACAATAACCGTGTTGGCAAGCATTGCCTCATCGTGTCGCAAGTGGGCTTGTCGGGTAGTTGCGTTGTGGGCGATGGTGTCGTGCTGGCAGGGCAAACAGGCGTAGCCGATCACCTCAAAATTGGCGAAGGTGCCATTGCCATGGCCAAAAGCGGCGTTATGCGAGACATTGAGCCTAACAGCATCGTGGGGGGCATCCCCGCCATGCCCCGCAAGCAGGTGTTAGAAAACCTCATTTATACCAGCCGCCTAAAAAGCATGGCACAAGAGCTTAAAGAGCTTAAAAAACAAGTCGCCGCACTCAGCAAAGCCGTGTCTGTTCAGGTTTAACGCCCCTCAGTGGCCATTGGGTGCGCCTTTAAATACGCCGACCGCAACCTATCCACAGAGACATGCGTGTAGATTTGCGTGCTTCGCAAGCTGGCGTGTCCCATTAGCTCCTGCACGTAGCGCAACTCTACGCCATGGTTCAGCAACTGGGTAGCATAGGTGTGGCGTAACACGTGCGGGTGCAACGGCTGAGCCAACCCAACAAATGTTCCCAACTCGGCCAGTAGCCTATGCACACTACGAGTCGTCAACCGTCCGCCTTTGGCGTTAAGCAGCAGGGGCTGTTGCCCTTGGGGTTCAACTGGTGGGGGTGTTGTGGCCTTAGCTTTACCCTTGGGGCGTACTAAGGGAGCTTGCACCGCCAAGTGTGGCCAATGCACCTGCCAAAGCTCAAGCAACTTATGGGTACTGGTGGCCATAAAAGCGAGGCGTTGCTTACTCCCCTTACCCATCAGGGTCAGTTGGCCAGAGTTCATGTCACAATCGCCCCAATTCAACGCCACCAGCTCCGCCACTCGTAAGCCCGATGTGGCCAACAGGGCAAAGGCAACTTGGTTGCGCACGGCCAAGGCCGCCGCTTGGGGCGATTCGGCTTGAGCTACCGTAACGGCTGCGGCCAAAGCATCGGCCAGTTGCGCCACTTGGTGGGGCTGTAAAAAGTGAGGTAGGCGTTGGCTGGCCTTGGGGGCGTGTAGCCTAAAACGCAACTGTGCCGTGGGTAGCAAGCCCTCTCGTTGGGCAAACTGCCCCAACTTACGCAACGCCGAGGTGGCCCGTGCCAACGACGCTGCAGATAACGACGAAGCCGCCAAACTGGCCATATATGCCTGCACCGTCGGCCACTGTTGGGGCGAGTGGGCAAGTTGTTGCTGCACCCACTGGGCATAGGCATTAAGGTCGTGCTTATAAGCCCGCAGGCTATGGGGCGACAGGTCTCGCACCACGCTGAGGTAGGTGAGGTAGGTGTTTATGGCCTGTTCAACCTCTTGCCCTAACGTGGGCGAAGGGTGCGCATCTTGTGTGGCCAACATGAGCCTTACCCTTGGTGAGGCTTGGGTTTAACATACCGCCGAGCAGCTTGCATGGCTTGGCTAGTCGCATCGTTTGCATAGCCCATAGGTGGGGGCGATACCAGTGACGATGAAGCCTGTTGGTTGCTCCGCATAATATCCTCGTACACCTCAAGCCGATGGATGGTAATATGCCGAGGGGCATCAATACCCAACTTAATGGTATCACCACGGCAATCCAGCACCGTCAGTACGGTTTGGTGGTCAATCACAATTTTTTCGCCAATTTTACGGCTGAGTACCAGCATGGTGGTTACGCCTCGCCAGCAGTGGGTTGCGCTTCGGCATCCGCAAGTAAGGGTACTCGGGTGGTGTAATGCTTGGGGGCATTGTCTAGCACCAACTGCATACCCAAACCATTTTTAGGGTTAAACAACAGCGGAGCCACAAGATTGGTCGTCATCCCCTGAGGGTTATCATTGGGGACGGTCACCAGCGTGTAGACCCATAGGTTTTCGGCTTGGTCTACCTGTAGCAGGCCCTGCGCCTGTGGCGGGATGGTAAAACTATACTCAAGGTTAAACAGAGCTGGCACCGTTAAAATAAAGGTCAACTGTGGCGAGGTGAGCGATTGCAACCAGTGAAAGGGCGAATCGGCCTCATGCTCAATAATGGCAAAGCGGGTTTCAGCCTCAAAACCAAGAAGGGGGGCAACCATGGTAAAGCAATGCTGAGTAGGTACGCTTAACTGGCCAAGGCGTAACGAGGTGACTGGCACCATGGTAGAAGGTGGGGCAGCTTGTGCAGAGGGGTCGGTCACGGTCATGGTCTCTCGCTTTCGGCAGGGGGGCAAAGGCCGTAAAATGGCGCATTAGCCCAAGTGTAGCACAGGGCAAGCTAGCTAAGGTAGCACCGTTTTATAACTAGCACCTATGGTGTAGGTTACACATTACAGGCTTCAGCCACAGCCTCCCACGCTTGGGTCGCTTCGGCCAGTTGTGCCTGTTTTTGGGTAAGCTGTTGCGTGAGTTCCGCCAGTTGGGCGTAGTCGCTTTGTAAGGTAGGCTCCGCCATACGGGTTTGAAGGGTTGCTACCTCGGTTTCAAGCGACAGCACTTGCTTCTCTAGCTTTTGCAGATGCTTAAGGCTGGCTTTGGCAGGCGATACCTCCATCCCCTTAGGCGTGGCCACAGGCGAAGCAACCGCTTGCGCGGCTTTGTCTCGCTTGGCTTGGCGTTTGGCCTCAAGCTGTTTGGCCAACTCTCGGCGAGCCACTCGGTGCTGCTTATAAAAAGCGTAGTTGCCTTCGTACACAATCAAGTGGCCATCCACCAACTCCCACAGTTGCGTGGCCAGCGCATCAATAAAGGTACGGTCGTGCGAAATACACAAGAAGGTGCCTTCGTAGGCGGCAAGGGCTTCGGTAATGACCTCTTTAGCAGGCAAATCCATGTGGTTGGTCGGTTCGTCAAGGATGAGCGTATTGGTGCCACTCATCATCAGCTTAGCCAAGGCCAGCTTGCTTTTTTCGCCACCGCTGAGTACACCTACGGGCTTAAACACGTCATCGCCCCGTAGCAAAAACCGCCCCAGCAAGTTACGTAACTCGGTATCGTTCAGCTTAGGGCATTCGTCCCGCATCGTCTCCAGTGGCGACTGATCAGGGTTGAGCGTCTCAAGCTGTTGTTGCGAAAAATAGCCCAGTTCCACGTTGTGTCCTAGCGTCACCGTGCCTTGGTCGGGGGGTTCAAGCCCCAACAACAAACGGAGCATCGTCGTTTTACCCGCACCGTTCGCCCCCAATAAAAAGATGCGTTGGCCACGTTCCACCACAGCATCCACGTGGGCAAACAAAGGTTTGTTGGTATAGCCCTTGGCGAGGTCTTTAATGGTCATCACCTCAATCCCACTGGCCTGCTTTACGGGGAATTGCAGGCGCATCAGGCGGTTATCTTCGGTGGGTGGCTCAAGCCGTACAATTTTATCTAACTGACGCTCTCGGCTTTTGGCTTGCGTGCTTCGGGTGGCACTGGCTCTAAAGCGGTCGACAAAGGCTTGTTGTTTGTCCAACTGTTTTTGTTGGCGATCATAGGCAGCGGTGTCACGCTCAAGCTTTTCGGCTTTTTGGGCGAGGTAAGCCGTATAGTTGCCAGGCCATAGCACCACGGTGCCACGGTCAACCTCGGCAATGGTATTGGTCACGGCATCTAAAAACTGCCTATCGTGCGATACCAACACAATGCCGCCCGTAAAGCCCACCAAAAACTGCTCTAACCATTCGCAAGTTTCCATGTCTAAGTGGTTGGTCGGTTCGTCCAATAGTAAAATGTCGGCACCTTCAAGCAGTACCTTGGCTAGGTTAATACGCATCTGCCAGCCACCGCTAAACTCGGTGGTCATGCGTTGCGCATCGCTATCGGCAAAGCCTAGCCCCTGCAAAATTCGGGTAATCCTCGCATCCAGCGTGTCGGTATCGGCATTGGCTAAGGCTTGCTGCACGTCGCCCAGTTGGTCTACCAAGCGGGTCAGCTCTTGGGCAGAAAGGTCAGGCGAGGCCATCTGTGCCAACAGGTCAGACTCTCGGGCGTTGAGCTGGTCAATATGGGCGAACACGCTCCGCATTTCTTGCTCTAGCGTGTTGTGGGGGTTGAGGTTAGGCTCTTGGGATAGGTAATTAACCTTAACGTGGGACGGATAGGTAATGTTGCCCTCGTCAGGTTCAATTTGGCCCATCAGCAGCTTAAGCAAGGTAGATTTACCCGCCCCGTTGCGCCCCACAAGGCCAATACGGCTGGCGGGTTTAATCTCAAGGGTCACGTTGGTAAGTAGGGGGTTACTGGTAAAGGCTTTACTGACGTTTTGCAGTTGTAACATAAGGTATGGCTACTTTAGGGTGAGTGGTAGGGCGACACGGGTGGGTGCCAACAGGGCATAGTGTGAGCTTAGTGTAACGGCCACACGGCCAGCGTGCAAATAGCATCCCCCCAAAAAGCTTCGTAACAAATGTAACAGCTTAACACAATCACAACCATACCATTGTTTTTATTTGATATGTCACCTGTTTATTATGCGATTAACCTAAAAACCTAAAACTTTAATGAGGGAGTTCACTTAAGATGAATGCTATCGATCACGGCCAAACTTCGTTTAGAAATTTTGCGAGTGCTTTACCACCCCAAGCCCCTAACCAACGTGGGCAAACGGTTGATTTAAACAACTCGGCTTTTGCCACCATGCTGCAAAACACCTTTGCTATGCCCAACGTGCTA
>JBIKUS010000027.1:0-20474 GCA_044347425.1 Vampirovibrionales bacterium
CTCCCCATATCATTTTGCAAGGGTCAACCACGCAAGGGCGAGATTTGGCTCCTCGTATTGCGGCCTACTTTAAAACGGGGCTTACTGCTGATGTGATTGAGATGGATATTGGCCCTTACGACCATACCAGCACGCTTGACCCTGCTAAAGTAGGTCTCTACAACGGCTGTTTGTACGCCGTACGCCCCAGTTTTGGCGAAAGTCTCAAGGCTCGTATTTTAGGCCCGTGGAATAACCCGCAAATGGCCACGGCTCGGCCTGGGGTATTTGCCCCGCTAAAGCCCGACCCCAACAGGCAAGCTAAAGTCATTACCATGGCCACCGATTTTACCCCCGAAGATTTGCGTATTAGGGTGCTTGAAGTAGTGACCGAAGTCACCCAAGGCATTGATATTACCGAGGCCGATGTGATTGTGGCAGGCGGTTTTGGCCTTGGTGGCCCCGAAGGCTTTACCCTATTGCAAGAGCTTACCGACTGCTTTAACAACGCTGTGCTGGGCGCAAGCCGTAAAGCCGTTGATTTGGGGTGGATGCCTTACAAGTACCAAGTGGGGCAAACGGGCAAAACCGTTCGGCCAAAATTGTATATTGCCTGTGGCATTGCAGGGGCTATTCAGCACCGTGTGGGCATGAGCAAAAGCGATACCATTATCGCCATTAACAAAAACCCCGATGCCCCCATTTTTAAGTTTGCCACCCACGGCATTGTGGGCGACATTTACCACGTGGTGCCAGAAATGATTAAACAGCTTAAGGCACAACGCCAACAAGGTGCCGCCGTAGCTAGCCCCGTGGTCAGTGTATAAATCAAAAGCCTTGTTTAAGTTTTGCCTTAAGTTGTACTTATAGTGTATGATACGGCAACTACTCATTCTGTTTTTTGTGTAATCACCTTTAAGGATGCCCCTATGTCTCGTTTAACTTTGTCTCAGTTGCCTGTGCAACGCTTGTACTTGTTGGCCTTAGTGGCAGCTCTTTCGGTTAGCACCCTGTCGCTTACGGCCTGTGGCCCCCAAGAACAAGGCCTTGCTGGCAGCACCAAAGGCGGCGAAACCGTGGCCGTGGTCAATGGCGAAACCATTACCCAAAACGAGTACGACAAAATACGGGGCTTTTACGCCAAACTGATGAAGGTTGACACCGCTGCCAACATGGGCGACAACCCCGTGGTGGACGAAGTGCTAAAGCAAATGAGCGTGCAGCAACTGGTCATGCTCTCGTTGTTAGAGCAAGAGGCCGACAAATTGGGCGTGGCTGTTAGCAATGACGACCTACTGCAAGCCATCAGCAAGCAGCAAAAGCTGGTAGGTGGCGCAGGGCCCCTCAACAAACTACTGGCCGACCAAGGCATGAGCATTGAGGATTTTAAAGATTCGCTCAAGCAGCAGTTGTTGGTGAACAAACTGACCGATGAGCTGTCGGGAGGTAAAGTGGCCGTGACTGATGACGAAGCCAAAGCCTACTACAACGACAACGCTGCTCAATTCCAAGTGCCGCTCACCATCCGCTCAAGCCATATTTTAGTTAAAGCCATTGAGCCTGAATTGCGTAACGAGCTTCAAAAAGCCTCGCCCAAACTCACCGCTAAAGAGCTGGATGCCAAAGTAGAGCAGGCCATGGCTGCCAAACGCCAACAAGCCGATGCCCTGCTGGCCAAAATCAAAGCCGACCCCACCCAGTTTGAAGCCCTTGCCAAAGCCCAAAACGACGATGAAATGGCTGCCCAAAAAGCTGGCGATATTGGCTTTATGAGCAAAAACATGTCTGACCCTGGCTACTGGCAAGCCCTTGTGGCCACGCCCCCAGGTACCCTCCGCCCCGAGTTGGTCAAATCGTCGTTTGGCTACCACATTGTGCAAGTGCATGAGAAAAAAGAAGCTCACCAAATAAGTTTTGACGAAGCCAAGCCCACCATTAGCGAGCAACTCGCCCAGCAAAAACGTGCCAAATTTATCACCAACTGGCTCGAAGAACGCAAAGAAGCCTCGGCCATTGAAATTAAACCCAACTACCAACCCATGAAGCCCCAAGCCCCCGAAAAAGCAGGTGCTACGGGTCAACCCGAAGCGCAAGCACCCGCCCCCAAAGCAGCACCCGCTGCCCCAAAGGCTGGTTAGGCCATCAAGCTAATGGTAGATGTTGCTCCTTTAACAGAGTTATCGCCTTGGCAGGCCCCGTTGCTCACAGCTCCGCAAGCGGTGGTGTGGGCAAAAGGGCTTGCCCAAGCGGGGAAGCAACTGGTGGTAACCAATGGCTGTTTTGACCTGCTACATACTGGCCACGTCACCTACTTACAACAAGCCCGTGCCTTAGGCGATGCCCTGCTGGTGGCCATCAATACCGATGCTAGCGTGTCTCGGCTAAAAGGGCCATTGCGCCCCGTGGTACCACAGGCGCAACGAGCCGCTTTGTTGGGTGCGTTGGCTTGTGTGGATGCCGTGGTCTTATTTGACGACCCTTCGCCTGAGGCGTTATTGGTAAGCCTTGCCCCTGCCCACTACGCCAAAGGTGGCGACTACACCACCGACACCCTCCCTGAGGCGAAGGCGTTATTAGGTATAGGGGCGCAACTGCACTTTTTACCCACCGTGGCGGGTTGGTCCACCACGCAACTCATAGCCCGTATACAACAGGCTATGGCCAGCTCCGCCTCTTTTGGTTAACTTACTGGCTCATCTTTAGCCTACTAGACAAAAGTCTCGTTTTTCATCACAATAGAACTGCGTGATGGTTGCCCTCACCCTTCTAGGTTTTGGTTTGTTGTCTATCGCAACCACGGGTTATTTAAGCCGTTTTAGTTTTGCCCTTTGCTTTGTGGGAGTTTTCCATGTCAAACTATCAACAGTACAGTGACTTATCTCAACCCAACGCTGAGACCGTAGCCCCAGACACTGGCGCACAAATGCCTTGGGCAGCCTCGTCCTCGTCGCAAAGCGCACAAGTGCAAGGTGCAGCACCCAACCTCACCTCTAACAGCAACGTGCAAACGTTGATTCGGTTGGTAAGCGACCTGCCCGAAGGTGTCACCAAGCAAACAGGCGCACAAATCATCCGCCTCACCATGGAAGCCATGGGCATCTCCATGGAAGAAGTGCTGACCGAAGCTCAAAACGAGCAAAGCAGCATGATGGAAGCCCAACGGGTCAACATCCGCAAAATCGAAGAGCTGAAGGCCGTCATCCGCAAACTAGAAGCCGACAACCGCCTCTACCTAGGCAAAGCCAACGAACTCTCCGAAATTATTGACCTGTTTGTTCTCTCCAACCCTAGCAGTAGTGGCATGGGGCAAGGTAATCGCTTTACGCCTTCTTCCTCTTACGCCTCGCCTCGCCCCGAAGCGTCACATGAAACGTCCCCCTCGCTGGCGGCTTCGTTTTACCAAGCGGCTGCTAGCACCACAGCCCCTTCGGCCACTGCAGCCACCCCAAGCGATGCTAACGACGACTAAACGACCTCTGTTTTCAAAAGCTTTTAGCCTTGCGATCTGCTTGTTTGCTTTGCTGATGCCTTTGGTATTGACGGGTTGCGAGCTTAACCAAGCCATGCAACGATCTAGTGCGTGGGCAGGATCGTGGTTTGGCCAGTGGCTACCCACATCAGCAACACAAGCAGCCCCCGTCTTAACCAAAACCATCGCTACGGAAGGGGTCACGGGCAAGGCGAGCCTTACGCTCAGCACGGCACAGCTGCAACAAGCCATCGAAGCGCAACGCCTGTATGACGAGGCTTGGCACGTAATTGAGTCTGATTATTTAGACGACACCTATAACGGCCAAGCTTGGCAGCAATGGCGATACCGCTACAAAGGCCTGCTGCACGATGCTGACGATGCCAAAGTGGCCATTGACACCATGCTAGCAACCCTTAACGACGACTACACCCGCTTTTTAGACGCTAAAGCCTACGGCGACCAAGCCAGCTCCATTGATGCCGAGCTGTTTGGCGTGGGGCTGCAAATCACGCTCAAGCAAGGCCGTCTTAGCGTGGTGGCTCCGCTTGAAAACACCCCCGCACAACGGGCAGGTATTAAAGCAGGCGATTGGGTAACGGCTATCAATCATCAACCCACGGCGGGGCTAAGCATTGATGCCTGTGCCGATGCCATACGTGGCCCCAAGGGGACGCACGTCACCCTGACCCTGCAACGAGACACGACTGCCAAGCCCTTTGACGTGACCTTGCGTCGGCAGGCCATACCCATTGAAAGCGTCGTGGTGCGCCCCTTGGCCCAAGCTCCGCATATTGCCTTTATACGGCTTAACTCGTTTATTAGCACCCACGCCACCACCGAGCTTGAGGAGGCACTCAAAAAGCACGCCTCGTCAAAAGCCCTGATTTTAGATTTACGAGGCAATTACGGTGGGCTGTTTAGCAATGCGGTGGATGTGGCCAACCTCTTTATGCCCAACCAACTGATTGTAAGCGTGCATGGCCGCACCGCCGAAGAAACCTTACAATACTTTGCCCAGCCCACCATGGTCTACGCCAAGCCGATGGTGGTGCTGATTGATGGGGGCACAGCCTCGGCTAGCGAGATTGTGACCGCCAGCCTAAAAGACCACAAGCGAGCTTACCTGATTGGGACGCAAACCTTTGGCAAGGGGCTGGTGCAAAAAGTGGTGCCTCTGCCTAGGTTTGACAGCGGACTGAATGTGACCATTGCCCACTACCTGACCCCGCAAGGGCAAGACATTAACCAAAAAGGCGTGGCTCCTCACCAAGAGGTGCGTTGGCAACCGCCACCCCTCACCCCCGAACAACTGGAAGCCGCCGATACCGTTACGTTGTTGGGCTACGACCCGCAAGTGAAAGCCGCCATTGCCTACCTTAATAAGGTGTTGGCACAGCCAACGGTTACACAAAAACCACACCAACCGTGGCACCTGCCCACCACCCCTCCTAAGGCGGCGTAACCATGTACCATGCTCGCCAATTACCCGTGAGTGACCTCAACGAAGCCGCCCTACCCACACACGTGGCCGGGGCCTTGCTGGCGGAGGCACAAACAGCGGCGGGGTTGAGTTATTCGCCGTATAGCCAGTTTGCGGTGGGGGCGGCCTTGCTAGATGCGAAGGGCAACGTGTGGCGAGGCTGTAACGTGGAGATTGCCAACTACGGGCTAACCGTGTGCGCCGAACAAACCGCTCTGCATAAGGCGGTGACGGAGGGCGAACGGCAGTTTGTGGCCGTGGCGGTGTGGGCAGCGCAAACGGCGGGGCATGGCATTACGCCGTGTGGGTCGTGTCGGCAGGCGTTGGCCGAGTTTTGTCCCCCGACGGCGTGGGTGCTGACCCCCAAACCCGAGGGTGGCTACCAGCAATGGCGACTGGCCGACTTGTTGCCTCATGCGTTTAAACTGTAACCGCCATTAACCGCCGACGCTTGCCTTAGGCAACGCCGACCGTGTACACTGAGGGCTAAACTGCCCACAGCGAAAGGCACCCCATGGCGTTTACCGTACCCACCACCTTTGCCGAACTACAACACCGAGCCGAACAAGGCGAAACCAACCTTTACGTTGCCTTAGGCGTAGCCACTTATTTTGGCCGTTATAAAGATGAGAGCTTTACCCCCAACCCCGACCAAGCCCTGCACTGGTGGCGTAAAGCCGCCTTAAAGGGTGAAACTTATGGTTTACTCTTTACCCATAGTGTGTGTACCTATGCCACACCACGCCAACCCCAAAAAATACTGGAGGCTTTACTACTAGCCTTAGAGCAAGCCTCTAGTGCAGGTAACTTAGATGCTAGGTGTAGTTTAGCATGGGCTTATCTCGACGGAATTGGTAAACCTAAAGACCCGAAACATGGTTTCACTCTTTTAAAAGATGGTTTTGACCAACAGCATTTACCCTCAACCACTTTCATGGGTCACTGCTTTCAGCTTCATAAAGGGGTTAATGAAGACAAAAAAAATGCCGTAAAACTTTATGAGCAAGCCGCCAAAAAAAATCATCCCCCTGCCATCAGTAACCTAGGCAGTTGCTATCGAAATGGTGATGGGGTGGATAAAGACCTCAAGCAAGGAGCAAAACTACTTCAACAAGCGACTGACTTAGGCCATGCTGGTGCGATGAACAACCTAGGCAATTGCTATCGAAATGGCGATGGGGTAGATAAAGACCTCAAGCGAGGTATCGAACTCTTTCAACAAGCTGCTGACTTAGGTAATGCCCCAGCCATGTTTAACCTTGGCACTTGCTATTTACAGGATGAGGAGGTTGACAAAGACCTCAAGCGAGGTATTGAACTCTTTCAACAAGCCGCTGACCTTGGCGATCTGCTAGCTCTCGAAACCCTAGGCAAATTGTATAAACATGGTATTTATGTTGAGGAAGATCGAAGCAAAGCAAAAGATTATTTTGAAAAAGCTGAAAAGCTTAAAAACGAAATACCCCAAGGTGACTTCGAAGGGAAGCCCAGTTCAAGTGATTCAGAGTTACCCAAAGAAATTAAAGCTCTCATTGAAGCCCATGAAAACCATCAAAAAGAAATTGCCGATTTAAAAGTCCTTGTTAATGAATATACAAACTTTATAGAGACCTTGAAAAAGCAAGCGAAAGAAGGTAAAGATGCAACCTTAGCGGTTGATTTTAGCAACCTCTCAAAAGATTTCAAGCGGGAAAGCAAAATTTGGCTTGGATGGATGATTGCTAGCTATGGCATCCTTAGCATTCTTGCGGTTATGCTTTTTATAGTTTTTTTGAGTTATTTTGCCCACGGTTTTGAAGCCCACACTTTATTCGGGGTTTCAATCAGTACTTACAAACCTGATGCTTTAGGCTCCCCAATCATTACAGCAGTGACTCTCTTACTCTCAAAAATAGCTTTTTTAGCTCTACCTACTGTCGCAGCCCTATTCTGTTCTCGGCAATACGGGCTAGCTAGGCACGGAGAAATTGTACATAAAAACCGTGCAGCTAACCTTAATAGCCTCTCGTTACTGGCTAAAATGCCCCAAATGTCCGAAGAAACAAGAGACGCTATCTACCGCATGGCCTATACGCACTGCCTTAGTATGGAAGCCACGGGCTTTGTGAAAGATTCTGGCCCTGTTGATAACATCGACAGCTCCGAAGCCACCATCCGACTGCTAGAACAGCTTAAAGGACTAATTAACAAATAACCCTAAGGGCAAGGGTCGGGGGTGGCGTTGTGTATGGCCTCAATGGCGGCCAGTACGTCGTCGCCCAGCACCACCGTCGCCGATGCGATGTTTTCGGCCAGTTGCTCCATCGTGGTCGCCCCAATCAGGTTACTGCTGGTGTACGGCCTGCTATTCACAAAGGCCAAGGCCAACGTCGTGGGCGACAGCCCCACCTCCCGAGCCAAAGCCACATACGCCTCGGTGGCCTGCAACGCCTGTGGCGACTGGTAGCGCAAAAAGTAATGCGGGAACAACGCCAACCGAGACGCTGGCGGAGGCGTGGCTCCGTTTTGGTATTTACCGCTGAGCAAGCCAAAGGCCAAGGGCGAATACGGCAACAAGCCCACCCCCTCACGGTGCAGCACCTCGGCCAAGCCCACCTCTAGCTGGCGGTTGAGCAAGTTGTAGGGGTTCTGCACGGTAACGGGCAGCGTCCAGCCATGTTGCTTACATAAGTGCAAGGCGGTCATCAGCCCCCAAGGGGTTTCGTTGCTTAGGCCAATATGGCGCACCTTACCCGCCAACACCAAACCATGCAAAGCCTCCAACGCCTCGGGCAGATAGTCGGCATCGCTGGTATCGGGTTGGGGCTGGTAGCCTCGTTGGCCAAAGCAGTTGGCGTTACGGTCGGGCCAGTGCAGTTGATACAGGTCGATGGTGTCGGTTTGCAGGCGTTGCAGGCTGGCATCGCAAGCAGCCACAATGTTTTTGGCATCCAACTGGTGAGGCTCACCGCCCCGCAGCCAGTTAATACGCTCGCTTTTGCCCGCTACTTTGGTCGCTAAAAAGACCTTATCTCGGCACTTGCGGCTGGCCAGCCACGTGCCAATGTATTGCTCTGTGAGCCCTTGCGTTTCCCGCTCCATGGGTACGGGGTAGATTTCGGCAGCATCAATCACATTAACACCGTGGGCTAGGGCATAGTCCAGTTGGGCGTGGGCTTCGGCTTCGGTGTTTTGCTTGCCCCACGTCATGGTGCCGAGACCAACCACGCTGAGGTCGGGGCCTGTAGGCTGGGCTGATGAGCTGAGCTTGGGACGAGGGAAGGGTGTATAGCGCATGGCGATAACTCCTACTAAAGTTGATACCACGTTTAGTTTACAGTAGAAGATACCAACCTACCAAACCCTATAGCAGTGTGGTGGGATCTAAAAGCACCTAAAAAAAGAAAAAATCGCCAACAAACGAAAGCTCTAGCCCTCCAAAAACTGATAAAAAAGCGACCCTTAGGCAAACCTTACAATACACTTAGCACGAGCGATGAAACAACGGCCACGGGCAATGCCATCGGCGCAAATAAGCGGCCAAGGCTTGCGCCAACCCCTGTTGAGGCAAGGCACCCAGCCATTGCCACGGTAGCCAGTCGTGCGCTACCACGCCCACAGCGGGCTGACAGGCCAGCACCCCCGCCCCTTGGGTCGAAAACCAGGACTCATAAGGCTGTACTTGGGCAGGCGGGTCGGCAGTGGGCAACAGGAGCAAGCTCGCCCCTTGCTGGGTAGGCCACTGTTGCGCCATGGCGGCAGGTGGCTGCACCCACACCACCCACGCATACCCCCCCGAAGCCACCAACCGAGGTAAAGCGACGTTCAACAACCCCACCACCACAGGCGAGAGGTCGTCTGCTGCTTGGGGGGAAGGGGCGAGGGTAAGTTCGTCCCATTGGCCGTGGGCGGGTGTGGCAAGGGCTTGGGTCAACCAGCCATCTAACTGTGCGCTTGGCTGGCTGGGGGCGTGGGTTAACTGGCTCGCCAACTGGGTTAAATAAGGGGCAGCTTCATGCGCTACCAAGGTATAGGGCGTTATCACCAACCCCATGCCTTGCGGGGCCAGCAACCCCAGGAGTGTCTCCAGCACGGCATGGCCTTCGGGGGCATATGTCCACGTATCGCCAAGGCAACAGAGTAAGGGCGTGGGGCTATGGTGCGGAGCCTTCAAGGCGAGGGGTGTCTTTCTGTAACACAGGCCTTAACGAGACAAGGCTTTTTGAAGGGCGACTTCTAGGCTGGCAATTTTGGCCTGTAATTGGTGATTGGTATCGGTCGCTACGGCCAATTCGGCCTTAAGCTTGGCCAAGGCGTGCGCTTGCGAGAGTGCAGGCTTAGCGTTTGTCGTGGCTACCACACCTCGGCGGGGGGCAGAGGGCAACAGACTACCTATCATGCTTAAGAGGGGGATGCGACGCAAGGCTTGGCTGACGATACCTTGCAAAGCAGCCTGTGCCGCCAAACTGGCCATAGCACTACTGAGAGCAATAGCCCACCAGCTTAGCCCTAAGCGATGGAGGCCGTAGGCCAAACTCAACGCAAACGCCAAGGCCATTAACAGCAGTAGCACTTGGGTAAGGGGTTGAACTAAGCGAAGTAAAGCAAGCATGATAGTAGACGACCTAACACTACCTTGCCACTATACGCCAAAGGTTAAACCATGGCCATGGCTGAAGCAGGTAAGCTAACCGAAGCGCATATCCATACGCTCCTTAATACCTTCGGGGAGCCAAGGGGCTAGGCGGGTAATATCGCCCGCATCCATAGCCAACTGAGGCAAAGCTGTTATCGCCGTGTTACGCACCACCACGGAATGGTTGTAGCCGTAACTCATCACCTCAGCCTCACGACAATCCACACCCGCCAACACCAAATGGTACAACAGCAACGGCGGATACCACAACGACACATGTCCCCCAGCCAACACAGAACTCGCTGGCGGTACGGTAATCGCCAACCAGCCGTCAGGCTTACAATCTTGCGCCAGTTTTTTGAGGAAGCTGTGCGGGTCGGGCTGATGCTCTAACACATGGCTTGCCCACACCACGCCATACTGCTGCGGGAGTTGAAGGGCCGTATAATCGCCCGTTAGCAGCTCTACGCCGTGGGGCAAGTTGGTTTGTGCCTCGTGGGCGGCATCAAAACACACCGATCGCCCCAAATCAACACAAGTTACCTTATGGCCCGCTTCGGCAAAGCGTTTCGCATGGTCGCCTCCCCCACTGCCAACATCCAACACCGTGGTTGGCGTCCCCTCAAGTTGGTGCAGTACGTAAGCCAAAGCAACCCCAGCGTGCAACTGTGTCAGCTCAGCGAGCCATGGTTTTTGGGTACGAAGAGTGTTAAGCCATTCACGGTAAAGAGGCTGCTTAGGGTTCTTTTTGTTGAGACTTTCCACCCAAGGTTCGGCCTCGGCCAATAGGTTGCACCTAAGTAAGACTTGCGCCCAAGCTTCTTGTTGTAGCGTGCTAAGTGATAAGGTAACGTTGTTTTGCAACCCCTGCGCCAAGCCTTGTAAGGGTTTGGCTAGTTTATACAGCCCTAGGGCAGAAGCCAATTGGGTCACTGCCTCACAGTCGGGTTGGCTGACTTGTGAAAGGTCAAGCTGGTGTGCGGCTTGGGTAAAACAGGCCTTGGCCTGCTCGTGTTGTTTGCGCTGTTGGTAAGCACAAGCCAGAGCAACCCTGCCACGCCATTGTTGGCTTATTGGCAAAGTGGGCGTGATACATTCGGCTTGCTGGGCTAATAACTCTGCTAGGTTGCGTTTAGGGTGAGCCAACCAAGTGAGCCACGCCACAGCCACCTCGGGGCTAAGAGACGGCGAGGCCTCGCTTAGAGCCGTGATGGCTTGCGCTTTAAGGTTAGCCGTAGCAAGGCTGGCTAAATGATGGCGTTGCCACCACACTTGGGTGCTGGGGTGCGCTTGGCACTGAGTAGCGATGTTTTCACACCAGCTGGCCAGCCGAACGTCTGTAGCAGCTACAGCTTGGGCAAGGCGATACATTAGCTCAGCTACAGGCAAAGACGCTAGGGCATCATAGGGTAGAGGGTGAGTTAAATACTCAGCTACACACCACCCCAACACAGCTTGGCGTTGTGGGGTAAGGTTGGGATGTTGCGCCACCTGTACCAAACCCTCAAAGGCAGGTAAGTGCGACATCCACTCAGTAAGGCTTGCTTGCCTTAACACCAACGAGAGCAAAGTGTTGAGTTGCTGATTGACCCATCGATTCAGTTGCGAAGGGCTAGCAAGCACCGTAGCCCGTAAGGGTTGAGAGTTAGGGATACCCATTAAGCTTAATAGCCACTTAGCAGTAGAGGATCAGTAGGCTAAAGCTTAGGTAAAACCAGTACCTTTGGCAATAGTCTTCAGTCAATACAAGACCATAGATGGAGCAAGGAAGCTCCAAAGACGGCGATACACGTACAACAAATGAGATCCATCCATGTAATGAGAGAAAACAGCATAGCCAGCCTACCTAGTGTGCAAGTTAAGCACTTGCCACAAACCAAACAATACAAAACCAGTATTAACAGTTTAAACCTTAAACACCGCCAAGGCAAGTTTGGCTTGCCTTGGCAAGGGGGCTGTGTTACAACCATACTCACCTAGTTGGCTGGGCGATTGGCTCAGTGGTAGAGCACTGCCTTCACACGGCAGGGGTCACAAGTTCGAATCTTGTATCGCCCACCAGTCAATTCAAGGTTTTTCACCCCTCGCACTTTTTAACGTTTTAGCCGTAAGTGCAAATCGTCAAATCTCACCCCCTAAGTGAGCCTTGCCTATCCTCCTCACCCTTGGTGTAGCCTTGGGGTTATTTTCACTTTCAGGCGGATGCTAACGCTAAACCTGCTAAAGTTGCTAAAGCAACGGTGTAACGCCAATTTTCAGGGGCAAGCCCCTACCCTAGCCCTGCTAAAGTTGCTAAAGCCTCCAATCCTCTAACGAACGCTTGCAGTGGCGCATTAACTCCCTAACCTCTCTGCTTCTCTGCTTACTGGCCTTGGTGTACTCGCCGTGCTTAAACACACTAGCCTGTTGCCTAGCCTTCCCCTCAGCCGTTTTAGCCCCTGTAGACAAGCCCCCATGCAATTTAATCAGTCTATTTTTGAGATGATTGATTACTAGAGGACTCAGTGGGTGGACTAGGGTTGGGCGTTGGCTTTGGATTTAAAATAGAGGTAGGGATTGTTATTCCATTAGTTACGTTTACTTTAGAAGGAGGTGTTGGATTCTTAACAAAACTTGGTGGCAATGACAATCCGTCGGTATTGAATGTGCGCTTACCATCTTTGGCAGTCATGTTATCGATTTCCTTTCTGTAGCCTTGCATTACAAACAATATCACTATAAGACAGAAGCTAACACAAAGCATTATCATTGATACAAAATTGTATCGTTTTGTTCTTTTATTGAGAATGTTTGCTTTTTTGTATTTATTTTGATCGACTGCTTCAATAGCTTTCTCTGACACAAAGAAAGAATGTATCAGTAGAAACAAGGTAAAGCCCACAATGATCAATGTAACTAACAAAATCCAGTGACTTAACCTATCTTTTGCATCATTGATGGCAGTAAATAGTAATGGGATTGAAGTTGCAGGGATACCCACAAGTAACTTATTGAGAAAAAGCGAATTTTCTTTGTGTAATTCCCAAAGGGTTTGTTGTCTGTTGTTACTCATTGTAAGTTCCTACTGTAGACGGGGCTTTGTTGGCTCATAGTGGAGTATCGCTCCCTTAGGTTGGAGGGTTTGGGCTGGCAACACCAGTTTAGCATGGCACTACCACCGCCTAAACGACCATGCTACACTACGAACGGTTGTATACAGAGGAAGCCTCCGACACGTGGCCACCACCCTATCGCTTAACGAAATACGGCAACGAGCCACCAGCTTTGCCCACGACTGGCAAGGCGTAGCCAGCGAACGTGCCGAAGCCCAAACCTTTTGGAACGAGTTTTTGCAGATATTTGGCATTAACCGCCGAAAGTTTGCCAGCTTTGAAGAGCGAGTGAAACGCCTGAACGATTCTACAGGACGCATTGACCTGTTTTGGCCACAAATGCTATTGGCCGAACATAAAAGCCTTGGGCAAGACCTGAGCAAAGCCAGCGTGCAAGCCTTTAAGTACGTTGAGGGGCTACCCAACAAAGAGACCCCTCGTTTTGTGATAGTGAGCGACTTTGCCCGCTTTGTACTGTACGACTTAGACGACCACGCCGCCGAAACCCACTTTACCCTAGCCGAGCTACCTCAACACATCGAAAAGCTAAGTGTGTTTGCGGGCTACGAACCCACCAAAAAATACCCCGACGGCGACCCCATTACCGTTGAAGCCGCCGAAAAGCTGGGCATACTGCACGATGCCCTGAAAGAGCAAGGCTACACCGACCACCAGCTAAAGCTACTGATGGTACGCCTAATGTTTATCTTATTTGCCGAAGACACAGGCATTTTTGAGAAAGACCATTTCAGGTGGTGCGTTGACGAAAAAACCAAGCCCGACGGTAGCGACCTTGGCGGTTTTTTACAAAGCCTGTTTGCTGTGTTAGACACTCCCGAAACCCAACGCCAACAAGCCACAGACGAAGACCTCAACCGCTTTTGCTACGTTAACGGTAGCATGTTTACCGAAAATATTAGACCAGCTCATTTTAACAGTACCACACGCCAGTTGTTGCTTGATTGTGCCAAAATTGACTGGGCTAAAGTTAGCCCCGCCATTTTTGGTAGCATGTTTCAATCAGCCATGAACCCCACCGAACGGCGACGGCTTGGGGCGCACTACACCAGCGAGAAAAACATTTTAAAGCTGATTGACGGCCTATTTTTAGCCGACTACAAGGCCGAATTGGCCAAACTGCTAGCAGACAAAAGCACCCAACGCACCAGCAAGCTCAAGGCATTTCAGGCGAAGTTACGGGAGACCACCCTGTTTGACCCCGCTTGTGGGTGTGGCAACTTTTTGGTGATTGCCTACCGAGAGCTACGAGAGCTTGAACACCACGTGATTGCCGCCCTTAACCAAAGCCAACAACAACGCTTTGACGCTGCCCTGCAAAGCCAAGTGAACGTAGACCAATGCTATGGTATCGAGATTGAGGAGTTCCCCGTACAAATTGCACGGGTGGCCTTGTGGTTGACCGACCACCAACTTAACATGCGCCTTAGCCAACAAACTGGCCTGCACACGGTGCGCTTACCCCTAACCACCGAACCTCACATTATGCAAGGCAACGCCCTACGCATGGCGTGGGACGACGTGATACCCCGAGAACGCCTCAGCTACCTGCTAGGCAACCCGCCTTTTGTAGGGAAAAAAGAACGTTCTTATGAACAAACCGAAGATATGGATATTACTTTTACCACATTAAAAGGGGCTAAAAACCTTGATTATGTAACGTGTTGGTATGCTAAAGCCACTGCTTATACCCACGGTACGACGGTAAAAACGGCCTTTGTTAGCACTAATAGCATTACCCAAGGCGAACAAGTGGGCATTTTATGGCCTTATCTGTTTAACCAAGGTATCACCCTGCATTTTGCCCACCGCACCTTTAAATGGGTGAACGAGGCACGAGGTAAAGCAGCTGTGCATTGCGTGATAATTGGCTTTGGTCACCAGCCTGTAGCCCAACCTGTTATTTTTAACTATCAAGAAGTCGATGGTGAACCTTTAGCGGTGCCTGCTCATAACATTAGTCCCTATCTTATACCAGCCGACAATTTTGTAATAATACCTAGGCCACAACCTTTGTTTAATAGTTTAAAATTAGACTATGGCTCCACCCCTTTAGATGATGGTCACTTATTGATTGATGCTCAAACATATAATGAAATCAGCCCTGAATTAAAACAATTTTTCAAACCAACGCTCTCCTCACAAAAATATTTTGCAGGAGAGCTAAGGTACTGTTTATGGCTTAAAGATGTTGACCCTTTTCAATACAGGCAACATAATTTCATTCTTGAAAAAATCAAAAGCTGTAAAGAATACAGGCTCTCTCGTCCAAGAAAAGCAACATTAAAAGCCGCTTTGTCCCCGATGTTATTTGGTGAAATTAGAAAACCAGAATCTACGTTTGTGGTCGTGCCAAAAGTTTCTTCTGAACGCCGTTTCTATGTACCTTTAAGTTTTTTCAATTCCGACTACATCCCATTAAACACAATGCTTTTTATTGATGATGCTAACATATATCACTATGGTGTTTTACAAAGTCTTATGCACATGGCTTGGATGCGTGTAGTTACTGGTCGTATGAAAAGTGACTACCAATATAGTGAATCAATCGTGTACAACAACTTCCCGTGGCCACACGACCCTAGCCCCGCTGCCGTTGCCAAGGTTGAAGCCGCTGCCCAAACCGTGCTGGACGTTCGCCAACCCTACCTAGCCCAAGGCAACACGCTGGCTGATTTGTACGACCCCAACACCATGCCCTCCCCCCTGCTCAAAGCCCATCAAACGCTAGATAAAGCGGTGGATGCTTGCTATACCCGCCTCACCTTTAAAACCGAGCTTGAGCGGGTGACGTTTTTGTTTGAACGCTACCAAGCCCTCACGGCTCCGCTGGCTAAGGGGCTGGCAGGTAAGGCTAAACCCAAACGGGGCAAGGGTAAGCCTTAAAAATCGCCACCCCACTTGCAAAGCATCGCCTACCTATGCCATACTAAAAGTACAAATCGCCACTGGAAACGGTTGGCTCGGGCTGGGTGCGCTTGCGTTCCCCAGCCCTTTATCATTTGTTGGCTTGGCTCACCCCTATGCAACGTGTCGTTGCCCTCATTGACGGCTTTAACTTCTATCACCCTATCCACAACCATCAACAGCAGAGAAAAACCTGCCTGCAATGGCTTAACTACCCTGCCTTGCTACGCTATTACCTGTCACAGCTACCCCCACACTTAACAGGTAGCCTTGAGCAAGTCATCTTTTTTTCGGCCTTGGCCAAGCATCGTAATACGTTTGCCCCTAATACAACACAACGCCACCTTACTTATATTAACGCCCTTAAAAGCGTTGGGGTTGAGGTAATACTTGGCACGTTTAAGAAAAAACATAAAACCTTACGCCAGCTATGCCAACAATCTACAAATCCCAACCAGCCGTGTGTATTGCCCCTTATCACTCACGAAGAAAAAGAAACCGATGTACGTATTGCCTGCAAACTGTTAGAACTTGCCGTACAAGATGCGTTTGATACCTGCTTACTGTTATCAGCCGACAGCGACTTGATACCCGCCGTTGAGACGCTCAAGCACTTGTACCCCGCCAAACGGGTTATTTTGGTTACGCCGCCTAGTAAAGCTAAGGTAGTTGGCCTTGAACGCTTGTGCGAATATCGCATATCGGTGGGGGTTAAGCATTTACAACAACACCAGCTACCCAACACCATACAGCAAGCCAATGGTTATGTGTTGCAAAACCCTTGGCAAGGCATCGCCTCACCCTCACCCTCACCCTAAGGGGTAGGGGGGGCTTCAATCTCTATAGCCTTATGAGCGGAACTTGTGCAGGGTCACAAAAAAACGCACGGCCAAGTTGGGAGATTTTTCACTTGCCCTAGGCTTTGTTTTTTAGGGCATATATCTTAGCCAAGGGGCTTTCAGTAGCTAGGGGTTTAGTGGGCTTGGTAGCTACCTTGCCTATACTGGCTGGAGTCATGCCCATTTCAACCAATAGCAGGCGCATCTCTTTTCGGGTTTCAGTCATGGCCTTGTACCAAGGGGCTAGCTTGCTTGTGCCTTTATCATCGGTAATGTATTGGCCGTGTTGTTGCGTTGCCTGTAAGTGGCCTCTATAGGTTTCGTAGGTTTCGGCCAGTAGCTCAAGGGCGGTATAATCGGCAGGGGCTAACACCCTTTGGGCTTCTAGCTTGGCAAGGGTATCGGTAAAAAAGGCGTGGCCAACTTGCCCTAGGTGACTTGGGGGCTGGCTTGTACCTAACCCTGTGTGGCCAAGGGGCTTACTTTTCGGCTTGGGGCGGTTGCTCATGGGGTGTTACCTACGGGGTGGGGGCTATAGGGCTTGGCTATTGTTAAGATAGCTTAATATAAAGAGCAATAGTATAGACTAAGTATTTAAACTTATCTGCATACCACTAAGCAATGGCTTACCTTACAAGTTTACCCCTCAAATCACGGCCAGCCAAGGTATCCAAAAAGCCCGTATTTTCGATATCGCTTATTGCCCTTGGCTTAAGGTAGCAACAAAAAACCTAGTAAATACAAGTGATTTTAACAAGCCTGTTTTTTGCTCTGCCTATACCTATGTACAGAAAATCAAAAAGAGAAGCCTTGCTAAGGGGGCTGTGGTGGCCAACAAGCACAATATAACTTTGCACTAAACCTATAATCAAAAGTAACTTTATGCAATGCTGTACGGCCTCCTAGAGGCCTCTCCGTAAATCTTTTGTTCATAAACACCTTGACTTAACTCATCATCATAGCTAGACTTAATTCAATTTGTTAAGCCACTTTATTAACGATGTTAGTACACCCTGAGTGAGATACAACCGCTCCCTCATAGCCGATAGGAGGCTTAGCTCTGCTATGCCAACACCCCCTTTATTAAGTCAATTACTCACCGAACAGGAGGCCGCTCACTACCTCAACGTATCCCGCTCTTTTCTTGCCCAAGGAAGAATGAAGGGCGGGGACAACTACCCACCTTTCATACGTTTAGGCCGTGCCATACGTTACTCTCTGGCCGCCCTTGACGCATGGCTTGAAGGCAAAACCTTTACCAATACCCTGTACCCTAAACCCAATGGAGACAACAAATAAATGACCGCCCAATTAAAAAGCTACCAGCAACGGCGAATTGCTGATAGCCAAGCTAGTAAACTACAGAGTATACAGCCAGTATTAGAATACTATAAAACTAATACAAAAATATACTTATTTAAAAAGTCTCAACAACTATTAACACTTTATAGCCCTTGGGCTAAGGTGTTATGCCTGTTGCAAGCCCGTATTCAGGGGAGGGGTAGGCTTAACGCCTCCCCTCTCGTGTTAGTACACCAAGGCGTAAGGGGCTAACACCATGACCACTACAAACCGCCCCCTCACCCCCGAGGGGCTAGCCACTGCATTGCAAAACAGGAGGCTACCCCATGCCACGAATTAACCTAGACGATGTTAAACAGGCCATACAGACCCAGCCCCAGCGGGTCATTAGCCTAGTGGAAAGTCTGCTACCCAATGGCCACAAAACTGCCAAGCGCATTGTAGCAGGCGACGTACACGGCAACCGTAGCCGTAAAGGCAAAGGCCAAGGGAGCTTTGCCATTAGCCTAAAACCCAACAAGCTAGGC
The DNA here is from genome assembly GCA_044347425.1 of Vampirovibrionales bacterium. Lineage (GTDB taxonomy): Bacteria > Cyanobacteriota > Vampirovibrionia > Vampirovibrionales > JAJTHC01 > JBIKUS01. The sequence continues at coordinate 18,232 of JBIKUS010000027.1, forward strand.
GTGTGGTGCGATTCTGCCACGGGCGATAGTGGGGATTTGATAGGCTTTATTATGGCTAACCAAAGCCTAGGCTTTACGGATGCCTTAGCCCTACTGGCCAGCGAGCTAGGCGTGGTGGACGACTGGCAAGGCCAGTGGCAACCCACACCGCCCAGCCCTCTGCTACCCCATGACGAGCCAGCCCACCCCATCCCCCAATGGCAGGGCTATACTCCCATAGACGGCACACCAGCAGAGCGTTACCTTGTGGGCAGGGGCATTACACTGGCACGGCTTGGCCTGCTTACTTGGCCAAAAGCGTTGGGTTATGGCATTTATACCAGCAAAAGCGGTAAGCAACACCCCGCCTTGTTTAGCCATGACACCAACGCCCAAGGCGAAACACAAGCGATACAGGCCGTACTCCTCACCCGAGACGGGCAAAAGCTACCGTGTGATAAACCCAAGCAACTGCTTAAAGGCAGTAAACCCAATGGGTCAGCGTGTAGGTTATGGCCAAGGTTTGATGCCGAATACTCAGGCGAGAACCCCGTGCCTTTGCCTATTACCCTTGCCTTGTGCGTAAAGAAATGGAAGATAGCATTCTTATTTTTCAGGTATCTTTATTCCTTTAACTGTTCAATCGTTGATAAACCAAAGGGAAAGTTTATTTCTGTGACAACTACCATCTCACCAGCAATCTCTCACGTTACTACGTACCAGCCGATAGCAAACAAACCAGACATTCAAAAAATATATTTAGAAAGAGTTAAGCCAACATATCTTGATCCAGTTCCTTCATCCAGAAAACCTAAATATACAGCAATAATAGGAATGATTGGCAGTGGGAAGACGACCTATATTAATTCAGCATTTAATAATTCTTGTTTGAAAACAGAAGTTGATGAACTTAGGAAATATCATCCCGATTATAATCCGTTATCATTAAACGAAGAGTCAACTTTTCAAGCCACATCAGATTTAGCTCATCAGCTAAGAGATTTGTTACATAACGACGCTATAAAAGAATCTAAAAGTGTTGTTTATTCATATGCAAAACCCCTTGGTAGCTTTAAGGAGCATCTCAAAAAGTTCAAAGACGCTGGCTATTCCACAGAAATAATATATCTACTAACACATCCCTTGGAGTCAGAAGCGAGTGTTTATACTAGATATCAAGACTTGCTAACAAGCAACGAAACCCCTAGAATAGTAACTCATGAGAGGAGGATAAAATCAGCAGACGTTCTTTTTACCAACATAGAAGAAGTTGTAAATACTGGCTTGGTTGACCAGTTAAAAGCAGTTACTCGAGATAATTATGAAAGCCCTATCTTTAGTAGACAGTACCCTTATAAGCCTACAAACTTTAAGGATAGAACAGATAACATTTTAAACGAACTTAATTATGAGGCTAAGATTTCTCGAAATATCAAAACGCCAATTGTCAATTCAGAAACTTTATCGAGTGCACTGTCATCACAAATACTTTCTCAACAAGATAGAGAAACTATTTGTAAATTAAACAAAATGATACAAGTGTCAAAACATGTTGAAGCCAATGATCCTAAGTCAATAGAGATTGGGGGGAAAGAATATAATATAAAATCTGTTTTTTCAGAACTAAATCCACCAGTTTTTGAATTAGAAGAAGTATCACAGGAATGCGAATTGTCACGTAGATTTTACAAACTAGACGAATTAAACCTTGATGCACTTTACGATGGTGAATATTATTCTGAAATTATACCAATTGATGATACACTCCATTTGAGAAATCCATACACAAACAAAAAAACAACAATTCCTCTTGAAAATATTGAAAATGACAGCTTGAAAACCTCAAGAAAAGACCTCGTGTTCTTGGCAGGTGATGGTAAAGAATATGCCATTGTAAAAATTGCACCAGATACTATGGCCGTATTATTAGAAACAAAAAAAGAAAAGCTTTATTTGCCTCTCGATAAAATGCCAAATAATTTTGAATGTTTATTAAAAGGTAAGTTAGGGCATGGAGCTTATGAAATATCTAACAGCTCCACAGGCTTGACTGCGAAACACCCCTCTAGCCATAGCTGGCAACCTATTAGTAATGATGACATTGAACCAACTTTAACTAATTACCATCATACAGAATTAGGTAAGATATACCGACGATACTTTAAAGTGTGGGTTTGAGAGCCGCATAGCTTGTGGTGGGTGATTGAAAGCAGGCAAGAACCTTAGCAGATTGTTTTTGAAGTGACTTCAATTTACGACTTGTT
>JBIKUS010000028.1:0-20407 GCA_044347425.1 Vampirovibrionales bacterium
CGACTACAACCCTATTGAACAGTCTTGGTCATGGTTAAAATCACGAATTAGGGCATTGAATGAACCCTTACTTCACATCTCACAAGCACTTACAAAAGTGTTTCAAACTCTTTAAGGTTAGCTATAATTGCGTCAATCGTCACTGGGTTGCTAGGTTTAACCGAAAGAGTATTGCTTTTTCAAGAGCGAGTCACATGGTTGAAGCCACCATGCGTCTGTTACAACACCTTGTTTTTCATCCAGCAGCAGATAGAGAAGCATGGAATATAATGCCAAGCATTATTAAATAACACTCTCTAACTTTTGATGTAAAACAATGACCCCTAGCAGGGTATGAGTACCTTTAAACCATTTGCCTAAAAGCGTTAAAATGATGCCCTAAGTTTAATGAAGAAAAAGGACGCTAACTCCTAATACTTTATTAAATACAGGTTACTAACACAACAATAGCATTGACATTATTTCAAAAAAACTAGACTAAGCCCTCTCTCGTTTCGTCTGTTCTAAAGAGTTAGTCATTATCCCCTAGATTAAACAAAAAAGGTACTTAACCCATGAAACATTTTAATGCGTTGTTACTTGCTTTTACTGTTGTTGCCATAGCCACTATCAACTTACCAGCCAATGCTGGGCAACAACAAGGTGGGCAACCCAACATGACTCATCAGCAAAACCAAGGTAGCCAAGGCTTAGCACAGCCCAAAGCGCAACCCACCACAGGGCAAGGGGCTGGCTACCAAGGCTACGCCCAAAACGCTTCGCAGCCTAGCACGGGGCAAAGGACTGGTTACCAAGGCTACGCTCAAAACCAAAGCCCCACGCCCTCTCAAATGGGTACGCAAAAAGGCAACAGCTACGGAGCTAAGCAAATGGGGCAAAGTTCGCAACCAAGCACGACCCCAAGCACGTCAGGTTCACCGTGAAACAGCAGCAAGTAATCAAACTAAGTGCTAAGTCATCATCTGGCTTAACAAACAACACTTGATAAAGAACGAGTAACCCGCTTTCTCTCTCATTGTGAGGAAGCGGGTTATTTAATGGCTGCTTACACCGCCGATAATAACGACGTTGCCTGTGTGGCTTCAATTACTTGGGCAACCATGGCCTCAACAGAAGCCCCTTGTTTCACGTCGCAACTGCCGCCAATGTCGGCAATCTTCCAGGTTTTGCCGACGATGGTGGGCGACCCACGCAAGCCACAACGTAAGGGGTCGGCTTCAATGGTGTCTAGGGTGACGACGCTAATCACCTTGGCTTTGTCCTCTGGGGAACGTTGGAGGTGCTGCACTTTTTGCGCCCCACGAAGGCTTTTGTAAGCTAGCGGTGTGTAACTGTTGGCCACGGTCACCAAGGCGGGTAGGTCAGCTTCAAGCCAGCCGTAGCCCCCTTCCATGATGCGGCGGGCTTTTAAGCGGTAGTCTTTAGCGGTAGTGGGCGAAGGCGAGACGGGCAAGAGGTTAAAGTCTTCGCAGTAGCTGATTTGTACTAGGTTAAGGATTTCGGCAATTTCGGGGCCCACTTGCCCTGTGTCGCCATCGGTGGTTTGCAGGCCACAAAATACCAAATCGGGGATGCCGAGGTATTGAATCACCTTGCTAAGGGCGTAGCTGGTTGCCCATGAATCGCTGGCGGCAAGGCGACGGTCGCTGAGCAGCACGCCTTTGTCGGCACCGTGTTCAATGGCTTCAAGTAAAATCTCTTCGGCGGGTGGGGGGCCCATGGTGATGGCGGTGACGGTGCCGCCTGTTTGCGCCTTAATGGTAAGGGCGGCTTGTAGGGCAAAACGATCAAAGGGGTTCAGCATCCGCTTGGCTCTGGCACGGTCAATGGTACCGTCGGGGTTGACCCCTGCCTTACTGCCTTGGTCGGGTACTTGTTTAATTAGTACGTAAGTGGTTAGCATGGGTGAGTTCAGTCTCCGTAAACCAGTTGTTTGGCTACGAGTATACACTTTAAATGCGTGCATGGCTAGCAGCCTTTGCCTTGGTGGGTGTTGGTGCTACACTAGATGTATCGCTGTTGCCTGTTTTGTACCCTACGGAAGCCCCCGCCCATGCCCACGCCTTTGCCCACCCTTAGCCACCTGATGATACCTGGCCCTACGCCCCTACCCGCCGATGTATTGGCCGCCCTTGCCCTACCCCCCATTGGTCACCGCTCGCCCGAGTTTAAAGCCGTATTGGGTAACATCTTCCCCCGAGTCAAACAGATTTTTAAAACCCAAAGTGATGTGCTGATTTACACCAGCAGCGGCACGGGTGCGGTAGAAGCCGCCATGAGCAACACCCTTAACGCTGGCGACACCGTGTTAGTGGTGAGCTGTGGCGTATTTAGCGCACGTTGGGGCGATATGGCCAAAAGCCTCGGCCTAAACGTGCAAACCCTGAGCGTACCCGCTGGCCAAGTCAACACCGTTGAAAGCCTAGCCGATGCCCTGAAAGCCGACACCACCAAGCAAATTAAAGCCGTCAGCATCATCCACAGCGAAACCTCCACAGGGGCGTTGAACGATGTGAAGGCCATGTTGCAAGTGATTCGTGAACATGGCGCACTCTCTATTGTGGACACCGTGACAGGCCTCACCGCTGCCCCCTTCGCCATGGATGACTGGGGAGCCGATTTGGCCATTAGTGGTAGCCAAAAAGGCTTTATGATTCCCCCAGGGTTGGCCATGCTGGCCGTGGGCCCTAAAGCGTGGGAGGCCCATGCCAAGTGCCAAAACCCAGGCTTTTACTTTAACTTTAAGCGCAACAAAAAAGCGCAAGACCAAGACACCACGGCCTACACGCCAGCCACGCCCTTGTTTATGGCCTTAGATGTCTCGTTGGATAGGTTGCTGGCCGAAGGCGTTGAGGGCATGAACAGCCGCCATGCCCGCCTAAAAGCCATGGTGCGTGCTGGCGTGCGAGCCATTGGCCTGCAACCCCTTGTGGCCAACGATGCCGACGCCAGCCCCAGTGTCACCAGTATTTTACCCCCCGAAGGGATTAGCACCGAAGCCATCCGCAAAGGGTTGAAAAAAGACTTTAGGGTGACGATTGCCGACGGCCAAGCCGACCTTAAGGGCAAGATTGTGCGTATTGGCCACTTAGGTTATGTCGATGAGCGTGACGTGTTGATGACGCTTGCCGCCCTTGAAATGACCTTGCTTAAACTGGGCCACACCTGCGAGGCGGGTGCTGCCGTGGCTGCCGCTAGCCACGTGGTGCTGAACGCTTCGGCGCAGGCTACCCCCGTCTTAGTTTAAAGCTTTGTTAGGGCTGTTTGGTTATGATGTCTCCCGCTACCCCCATTAAATTACCTGTTGCCCTAGGTAACCAAGCTGCTGGCCAGTGGGTCACACAGCATACCAGCCAGAGTGGGTGGCTCCCCGCTGATGCTGCCCACGCCCGAGAGCGTACCCATGCGTGTGAGGCCATTGAGGATATCATCACTCAAGTGGCCAAACGGGGTGACGAAGCCCTACGGGAGCTGGCCGACACCTTTGGCGATAAGCTACCCCACAACCAACCCATTGCCTTGCCCCATGGCGAGTGGGAACGCCAAATTGCCCAAGTGCCAGAACCGACACGTGCTATCATTGATGCGGCGGCAAGTAACATTGAGACCTTTGCCCAACACGTTATGGCCACCCTGCCCACGCAATCAGGCTATGAGCATCACGGCTACCATGTGGGCTTTAGGCTACAACCCGTGCAGAGCGTGGGCTGCTATGTGCCTGGGGGGCGGTATCCGCTGGTGTCTACCGCTTTAATGACGGCACTCACGGCCAAAGCGGCGGGGGTGCCTCATATCGCACTATGTTGCCCCAAGCCCACGCCCGAACTGCTTTACGCTGCCCAACGGGCAGGAGCCACTACGTTTTATAGCTTGGGCGGGGCGCAAGCCATTGCTGCTTTAGCCTTAGGCACTGCCAGCGTTAAGCCCGTGGCCATGATTTGTGGGCCAGGCAACCGTTACGTGACAGAGGCCAAACGTCTGTTGGCAGGTACGCACGTGGGGATAGATATGTTGGCGGGCCCCAGCGAAGTGGTCATCCTAGCCGATGAGACGGCTCCCGCCGAGTGGGTGAGTGCTGACTTGTTAGCCCAAGCCGAGCATGACCCCGATGCTTGCGCCATACTCATTACCACCAGCGAGGCCTTGGCCAAGCAGGTACAGGCACTCCTACCCAAGCAAATTAACGCCTGGGGCTTGCCCGCCTTTGTCTCGCAAGAGAGCTTGCCCCATTCGGCCATACTCGTGGTTGAGGATTGGGACATGGCGTGTCAGTTGGCCAATCGCCTTGCCCCCGAACATTTGCACCTAGCCGTGGCCAACCCCGAGGCGTTGCAACCCAAGCTTAAGCATTACGGCACGCTGTTTAACGGCACACACAACACCGTTGCCTATGGCGATTATGCTGCTGGGCCTAACCATACCTTGCCCACGGGTCGTTCGGCTCGTTTTGCCAGTGCGCTGTCGCCGTTGGCGTTTTTGCGCTTGCAAAACCATATTAGCGTGGAGCAACCCAACCCAACGCTGGCCAAGCTGACCACGCAACTAGCGGGGCTAGAGGGATTGACAGCTCACGGAGAGAGTGCGTTGTTGCGGTTACAGTAAGATGCCCACCGTCTACTTAGCCCTTGGTAGTAACCTAGGCGACAGGCTAGCCACGTTACGCTCTGCATTGAAGGGAGTGCTGAATAACACGGACTTGACCTTAAGTGACATGAGTGCGGTATACCAAACCGAACCCGTGGGCATGGCCGAGGGTGCGCCATGGTTTTATAACATGGTGCTGGTGTGTGACACAACGCTGTTGCCGCAACAGGTGCTTGCCCATTGCCAAGCGGTAGAAGCCGCCCTTGGCCGAGAACGCTGCCCCGAGGCGAGCTTGCCGCAAAACCGCACGGTAGATATTGATGTACTGGCCTATGATGAGCTTGTGGTAGACACGCCCGAGTTGGTGTTGCCTCACCCACGACTTGCGGAGAGGGCATTTGTGCTGGTACCACTACTCGAGGTGAACCCCGCATGGTGCCACCCTGTGCTGGGGCAAAGCGTGGCGCAACTGCACTTGGCTTTGCCCTCCCTTGCTAGAGTGGAACTGGTCGGTGATTTGTCGGTAGTGTAGGTTATTAGGTAAAATAACCTGAGACTAAAGTAGCCTTATTACCTCAGAATCAATTTAGTCTTTTAACCGAACAATCCACCTAATACTGGTATTTTAGAGAGTAAAGGCTTTGCGAAACTAAAGACAGCACCACCTATAGGACCACCGAAGGCAGTTGCTGCCATTTGAAGCCCTGAAGAGATAAGACTCTTGACCCCGCCACCGTTAAATACATCCATGACACTTGAAGCGATGCCACCAAAACCAGACATTGAACCCAAAGCATCCTGAATACCTGAGCCAGCAAATGATTCAATAAGCTGCAAAGGGTCACTGAATCCTGTCATAGCTTCAATAACCTCATTACCACCATTTAAGTTAGGTATATTGATACCATCCAATAAGCCAGGTACAACATCTCCCATACTCTGTAATTGTGTAGAAGTAAAATTGTCTGCACCCAGTGTCTGTAATAAATTAGGGTTAAGTCCACCACCAATTGCAATCATAATCCATAACGCTCCAAATAAGTAATAGTAAGTAAGTACGGGGTTGGCGCAAACCAACCCTTATTGCCCAACAACGAGTGGGCAAAGGTTTCTCTCTGTATACCTGTGTTAAAAGCAAGCCAAGGCAAGGCCAAGGGCAAGCGGGGGGTAAAGTAGGGTAAAGCATCCTTGTGTGTTAAACACGGTTGTTGGGTTTAGCCCAAGGCAGCCCAGTTACCCTGTTGTTGGCAAACGGTTGCCAAAACAAGGGGGGTAGCTTGTGGATAAACGTAGGTTAAATCGCATCGTCTCATAAAAGTCATAATAATAAAAACAAATAAAATGGTTTAATTGTTATTCAATGCTAGTTTGTAACATAAGTGATACACCCTAATAAAAACGTCACCCTCGCCCTCCCCTTAAAAAAGAGAGGGCAGGCCTAGCACAAGGGGGGCTTAAAACTGTCTTTATGCCTTTAGCACGTGACCACATCACGACCAGCACCAAGCCTACGCGAGAGAACAGAGAGACCACCCGACCCATGGCACAACACACCAGCCCTACCCTTTGCCCCCCCGCCCTCACCGCTCCCACGCCTGATGGGTACACGGCCACGGCGCAACGCCAACAACACCAGCACTCCCTTGCGCTACGGGCGAGCTTGTTACTACGCACCTATGGCCACAACCTACCCGCTTTATTAAGCTGGATTAGCCAACAAGGCACGCCCGTGTATTGCTTTGCCAACGGGGTAATTGCCGCCAGTGCCATACTCAAGCAGTTGGGTTACCAACCTGGCTTTATACCCCCTTCGCCCGAGACGTGGCGGTTTAACCTGCTGGCCGAAGGGCTTGGCAAGCTGATTTATAGCGACACCTTGACCCCCGCCCAAATGACGCAACTAATACAGCGTAACGGGGTGTGGGTGTTGCCTAAAAAGCATCTTTCCATTGGGTTGGTGGCTTACCAGTTATACCATTGGTTGGCGTATAAGCACGGGCTTGAGGGGTATAGCGACCTTGCCCAACGGCTCTTTCAAACCCAGTGGGAAAATAACGCTGGCGAACTTAACCCTGATGCCATGGGCGATCTTGACCTTGAGAGCATCCTAGCCTTGCAACACGCCGTGCAGCGCGAGGCTGAAGCTCTGCAATTTGTGCGAGATTACCAACGCTACGCCCTTGTGCCTAACCAACAAGCCGAAGCCTTTAAACAGTGCGGTCGAGCCTTGGCTTAGGGGCTTTAATTAAGTAGCTTACTTGGGTTGTGATTGTGAGGATTCTGGTGGGGATGTCTCACTGTTAAGAAGGTGGTTTGCACCAACAACAACAGCACCAGCAGCGGCAACTAGGCTAGCAGCCATAGTAACTCCTGCTATAGTTTGCAATGCGCCTGTAACTTGTTTGTCTTTTTCGTAATTATGTCCAAAAGATGAGGGGTTGAACTGGGTAGCTAGGACAGTACGCCGTACTGGTTGAGCCAAGCCATTACCTGCATAAAAAGGGGTTACTTGCATGAAAAGTCATCCTATAAATAAAAAGTACGTTGAGAAAAGTTATGAGAAATATTTAAGAAATTTGTATTGTACTAAGTCCATGCACTTATCACAAGCCCCCTTAAATTATCTTGCCTGTAAGCAGTGCGGCCGAGCCTTGGCTTAGGGCTGTGTCTTGCGTAAAGTAATGCCATGAGTATTGCCAACCCCACCCTATCTCTGCCCGCTTACACGCAAACGCCGTTGGTGTTGGCCGCTGCCAATGCGCCCCCTGTGGCCATACACAGCCGAGTGGTGCTAGCCCCTATGGCAGGCGTGACTGATATTGTGTTTAGAGGTTTGGTGCGAGAGCAAGCACCCCATTCGCTGATTTGTACGGAGATGATCAGCTCTAACGGGTTGGTGTACAGCAAGGCGTGGGATGCCAACATACTAGATAAAAGCCTGAACGACCCGCCTATCGCCTATCAGTTGGCTGCCAGCAGGTTGGAGGTGTTGCTCGAAGCCGCCGAGGGCATCCTGAAAAAACACCAACCCACAACGCTTGATTTAAACATGGGTTGCCCTGTTAAAAAGATAACGGGCAACTTTGAAGGTTGCGCCCTGATGAAAGACCTCGACCATGCTCACCTGTTGTTGAGTAGCTTGGTGAAGGCCGTAAACGTGCCTGTTACGGTTAAGTGCAGGCTGGGGTGGGACGATAACAGCAAGAATTACGTGGCTTTTGCCCAAATGGCACAAGATGCTGGCGTGGCCATGCTCACCCTGCACGCACGCACACGGGCGCAAGGTTATAAACCTGGGGTCGTGTGGGAGGCCTTTGGCGAGCTGAAGGCGGCTGTCAACATCCCCATTATTGGCAATGGCGATATTACCACGTATGACGATGTGGCCACCGTGTTTAGCCGCTACGGGGTGGATGGCGTGATGATAGGCCGAGGTTGCCAAGGCGAACCGTGGCGCATTGCCCTGTTGCATCACTTTGTACAAACGGGCGAACGCCTACCCGAACCCAGCATGACCGACAGGCTGGCCATGGGCTACAGGCATACCGAAGCCATGGCAGCCTATAAGGGCGAACGCGTAGGGGTACGAGAGATGCGTGGCCAACTGCCATGGTACGTTAAGGGCTTTGCGGGGGCTAGCCGTTTTAGGGGTGCGCTCACCCAAGTCAATACGCTTGCCGAGGTGAAAACCCTGATGGATGAGATTGTGCAACAGCACGCTTAAAAACGACTGCCACTCGCCTAGCCAAGTGGCTAAATGACTTTAACCTACTGGCCAGTTTTTACTAGCTTGTTATCAGTAGTAAAGCCCTATCCAATACCGTATACTACCCTGTGTGAGAGCGTTTTTTGACCTCTCGCAGATTGATTGGCACGATTAACGAAGTGGTTTTTAGAGGCGTCTATCGCCTCTTTTTTATTGGGAATGATGACCAACGATAACGCCCCCACCTAACGATGGATGCAACCCACCTAACCACAGGTTAGGCTAAAGATAGCTTCTATGAGATAAGGCAACAAGGCTCTTTTGAGTAAGTCGCCTACCTTTACGCAACCTTTGAGGGTTCCGTTATGCAACACCAACACTTTTACCAAGCATCTACGCCAAAAGTAGCCTTGGCCACGGCCTGCCACCCTTGGGTACACAGGCAATTAGGGGCGTTGTTAGCCATACTGATGCTTTGGCTAGGGCTAGCCTTTGGGCTAGGTGTTGCTCATGCAGAATCGTTATTTTATGCACGGGCGGCACACATGGCTCCGCCGCAGGCCATACCGCACTCGTTGTTTAGCGCACCCCTCGCCCGTAGTGTGGGCGACAGTGTGACCATACGTATTAACGAACAAGCCCAGCAGCAGATGCAGTCCAACATTAACAACCAATCTCGCCGTAGCGTAGACGAAACAGGCAGCCAAGTGCTTAACGGGGTGGTGGGGGTTTTGGTGGATAAACTCCCCTTTGGCGGGGCGTTTAAAAGCAGCACGCAAGACGTGTTACGCCTGCCCAGCCTAAATGGGCTAGACAACGAACAACAGCAACAAAACCAAGCCACTGTTAACCGTATATCGCTGCTGCGCGACAACATTACTTGCCAAGTAGTGCAAGTGCTACCTAATGGCCACTTGGTAGTGCAAGGGCGCAAAGTTAACACCATGGCCAAAGAGCGTACCGATATGTTTGTGAGCGGTATTGTTAACCCCTTTTACCTTACCCGTATGAACGAAATTGACAGCCAACAAGTGGCCAACCTGCAGTTTTTAACTGGGGGTAAGGGTATGATTAGTGGCCAGCAGCGAGAGGGTCTGATTGGTAAAATGACTCAACTCCTCAATTAAGGTTTCGTGTACTTACCTGTGTTTTAAAGGATGCCCCCTCATGGCCTTTATGTTACTAACCAAAAACGACAAAACCCAACAAGCCGACCTTAAAGGTTGGGTGGATGCAATTAACAAATCGCAGGCGGTGATTGAGTTTACCCCAGAGGGTATTATTTTAAACGCCAACGACAATTTTTTAAAAACTGTGGGTTATACGCTGGCCGAAATTCAAGGCCAACACCACCGCCTATTTGTAGACCCCGCGGAAGCCAACACCCCTGCTTATAGCCAATTTTGGCAACGCTTAGCGCAAGGCCAGTTTGACCAAGGCGAATACAAACGCTTGGGCAAACACGGTAAAGAAGTGTGGATACAAGCCAGCTACAACCCCGTGTTTGACGACAAGGGCAACGTAGTGAGGGTGGTTAAATTTGCTGCAGATGTTACTAAACAAAAACACGAGGCTCTGCAAGTTAGAGATACTCTGGCGAGTCTCGACCGATCCATGGCGGTGATTGAGTTTACGCCCGACGGCAAAATACTGACGGCTAATGACAATTTTACTAAAACCGTGGGCTATAGCCTATCAGAGATTCAAGGTCAGCATCACCGCTTGTTTGTAGACCCTGCCGAACAAAACACAACCGCTTACAAGCACTTTTGGGACTCACTCAAACGGGGCGAGTTTAATGGAGGCATCTTTAGGCGCATGGGTAAAGGGGGTAGAGAAGTGTGGATACAAGCCACCTACAATCCCATTTTTAACGACAAGGGCGAGGTGGTGAAAGTGGTCAAGTTCGCCACAGATATCACCACAACCTACCAAGCTAAAGAAGAAGCCAAACACAGCCTACAAACGGCCGCCGCCGCCACAGAGGAACTCAATGCCTCTATTGCCGAAATTGCCCAAAACATGGCCGATGTGCAAACGGGTGTCAACGAAGCGCAACGCCGTGTTGAAGCCAGCGATTCATCGGCGAGGGAGCTAGGCGAAGCTTCGGCGGATATGGGTAAAATTGTGAGCATTATTAGCGGCATTGCCGACCAAATTAACCTGCTAGCCCTCAACGCCACCATAGAATCAGCACGGGCGGGCGAAGCAGGTAAAGGCTTTGCCGTAGTAGCCAACGAGGTAAAGACTTTAGCCCTACAAACCAAAGAGGCTACTGGGCAAATTAACGGCCAGATTGCCCGTATGCAACAGGTGGCTAGCGTTGTGGTCAATAGCTTAGGCGATATTAACACCTCCGTGAGTGGAATGACGGCGGCCATTGCCTCTGTCTCTGCCGCCGCCGAGGAGCAAACCAGTGTGACGGCTGAGTTTTCAAGCACGATGCAGCATGTGAGTATGCAAGTTAATCGCATTTAAGCTCACCCTATCATTGCACCAAGGGGGGTCTACCAAGGGTAGGCTCCCCTTTTTAGTTGAATAGAGAGAATTCGGTACAGCGCATCTACTTTGTCGCTACGATTCTCGCTCAGTTATTTAGTTCTGTCTAAACTCCTGTCGCTGCGAGTCTAAGCTCCTCGTAGCTACATCTGTACCAAACACTCTCTATTCAACTAAGTTTTGTAAGGCTTTGTAACAAACTCCAAAAAAGTTATAAAAACAACGCAATTTTAACAATGAGATATTTTTTATATATAAAGTAACTTATTGTTCACAATGCCTCAGCGGAGTTGTTTTGTTATGGTCTGTTGTCCCACGTTTAAGGGGTTTTCGTCGTCTGTATCGTTTAGCTATGCCTTAGTGGCGGCTTTACTCGCTAGCCTGCTCGGTTCAGCTACGCTACCCGCTTGGGGTAGTTCAGCCGCATTAAGTAGCGCAAGGCTAGCAACACACTTAACACAACACCAAAACCAACTGCAAAACGCTGATTTATTGATGATGAACCGAGGCGTACACGCCTTACAAAACAAGCAGTACGCCCAAGCCTACAGGCATTTAAGGCAAGCCTACGACACTAACCCCACCAACACGCTGGTGGTGTTTAACTTAGCCGCCACCCTTGAAGAATTGGGCGATGCCACACAACGGGTTGATTTAAAACCTACCCTTTACGCCGAAGCCCAACGCTACTACGAGCTACTGCACGCTCGCCAGCCCCATATTGACGAAGTGACCCTAAAGCTGGCTCGCCTTGCCCATGTGCAGGGGCAGTGGCCACAAGCCCAAAAATGGTATGGCGAACTATTAGCACAACACCCCCAAAACGCCATGCTGCTGTTTGGCCTAGCCAACGTATATGACGACCAAGGCAACCCCGCCCAAGCGGAAGCCCTGTACAGGCAGGCTCTGGTTGCCGATGCTACGTTTTTACCTGCTTACAACAACTTGGCCTTGCTCTTGAGTAATAACGACCAATTGGCCGAAGCTGAAGCCTTGCTACGCACGGCATTAAAGCAAAAAGCTACCTATTTAAACGCTCGCCTTAATTTGGGTAACCTCTACCTAAAACAACGCAACTGGAAGCAAGCCGTAAAACAGTTTGATACCGTAGTCAAGCAACAACCCACGCTGGCCTACGGGCATTTGGGTAAGGCTAACGCTTTGTTTCAGCTACAACAGTGGGAGGCATCACTGGCCCACTATCAACAGGTTGAGCAGCTCATGCCCGAACAAGCGGCAAGCATGTCCTATTACATGGCGATTGCTCATTTTAATTTAAAACGCTACAACCAAGCGCAAAGTTATGCTCAGGTGTTTTTAGCCAGTAACCCACAACCGCAACAGCAACGCTTGTTGTTACAACGGCTGATTGTGGCAGCTAAAATGGCCGAAGCGCAAGCCATGGTCAACCCCTAACGCTGGTTAGCACCACCGCCACCCATCATGGAGCCTCCTGCTGTTTGCACCTTGCTGGTGCTAAAAATAGCGGCTTGGGCGTGTTCTCTGAGTTCTTGTTGTTCTCGGTCTTCGGCGGCTTTATCGTCTAGGGTAGGTTTGCTGGGTTTGGCTTCTTTGGTCATACCAAAAAAGTAGGCCAGTAGTTGAGCCATAGCCGAGTTTGACTCTGAGGGTGGCTTAGCCGTGGGTAACACGGGCAGCTTCACTTCAGGGGCGAGGGTCGTCACCAAGGGGCGAGTAAAGGGTAGTTGGCCTGCCAACCACGTTAAGACCCCTTGCAGGGCAGGGCGTAAAGCCGCAGGGAGCAAATCGGTCAGCCCCAAATTCACCTGCTTTACTGTGGCAGAAACTTCGGCGGTGCGCTCTTGCTGTACAATGTTTTGGCGTAATAGGATGTCGACCGTCTCGGTATAGAGGCGGTTGTCGGTTTTACTTTGAGCGACAGCATCGTTAAATTGGCCACGGTTGAGCCATGTGCCACCACACACCACGTTGTAAAACTGGCTTTGTTGGGGTTGTTGCGGAGAAGAAGGCATGACACCCCTCAAGAAGCAGGCAAGGTAGCTTGTAAAAACTATCAGAGGTTAAACACACAAAAGCGGGAGAAAAAGGCAATCATTAGTAAACGCTGAAAGAAAGCCATAAGCAAAATCAATAGCAACTCAGTTTAGCTTACAAGCGCACCTTTGGCAAGGGTTCTTTCATAAGTGGTAGGTTATATATCAATAATAGGTGTAGGGGTTACGGCCAAAGCAGTAGCAAAGCGTTAAGAGGCGTATGGTTAAGGGCAAGGGTGGCTACCTGTTGCGCCACGGGCTTACCTTTAATAGCCACGCTTACCCCAGCGGCTTGCAGCATGGGTACGTCGTTGGCACCATCGCCTAGGGTGAGGCATTGTTTAAGGGTGATGCTTTGTTGTTGCGCCAACCTGTTAAGCGTGGTCACCTTGGCTTGGGCATCAATAATGGGAGGGAGTAGTTCACCTGTGAGGCAGCCCGCCTCGTCAAGAGCGAGGGTGTTGGCAATGTGAGCCTCCAGCCCTAAGGCCTCGGCTACGGGTTGCGTGAACAACGTAAACCCGCCCGATACCACGGCACGGTAGACCCCCCGCTCGCCTAGGCCGTGCATCAGGGCGTGCGCCCCCGCCATCAACGGCAAGCGGGCTGGCCACAACTGCGCTAAAGCTTGCTCAGCGTTCAATCCCTTGAGCAGAGCTACCCGTTGTTGCAGAGCTTGGGCAAAGTCCAGCTCGCCTTGCATGGCACGCTCTGTAATGGCGGCCACTTGGGGCTTTAGGCTGAGAACATCCGCCAATTCGTCAATACATTCGGCGTTGAGCAGGGTGCTGTCCATATCGCTTAGCACCAAGGCGGGGCGGCGTTGTTGCAGCGGAGAGAGCAAGGCCACGTCCACAGGCAAATGAGCCACGGCTTGCAACAGGCGGGGCTTAAGGGCTTGCGCTTGCTCTGGCGTGAGTGTACAAGTAGTTTGGCAGGCCAGCACGGTGGCTACACCCTCGGCCACAAGCGGGGACAGGTTCTCCCACGGCGAGGGTGAGAACGTGGCGAGCAAAGGGGCGAACACCGCTTGGGCGTGTTGCAACGGCTCGGTGTTAAGGGCGAGGAGGGTGAGGTGAGTCGACATGGCTTATGCTTCCAGCAATTGCGCCATGGTAAACAGAGACAGCATGGCGACACCCTCGGCGGCAAAGGCTTCGGTAGCTCCCGCCTGTCTGTCGACCAAGGTAATCACATAAGGTACTTTTAATGCAGGGTGAGCCTGTCTCAACGTGGCCAAGGCCTGTAATGTCGACCCACCCGTCGTGGCCACATCCTCTAGCAGAGCCACGGTGTGGTAGGGCTGAAGGTTGCCTTCAATGGCTTGCTGCCTGCCGTGGGCTTTGGCTTGTTTGCGTACAAAAAAGCCCGCTAGCGGTTGGCTATGGCCTTGGTTCGCCCAAGCACACAGGGTACTGCTTACCAAGGGGACGGCGCCCACGGCCATACCGCCCACGGCGTTGGGGTTGGGGCTAAGCTGGTGCAGGGCTTGAGCGATGACTCGGCCAGCAAGGCGTGCGCCCTCGGGGTGCATCAGGGTGAGGCGCATATCAAGGTAGACGGTGCTGGTTTGGCCACTGGCCAGCACAAAGTGGCCGTGCTTAAGCGAGAGTTGTCGCACCAAGGCGAGGAGTGCCGTGTAACTGGCGGGGTCGGCTTGGGCAAACACGTTGGCGGTGCTAGGGGCAAGGTGGGTGGTTGTCATGAGGAAACTCCAGATAAAAGGGTTTAACGGGCGTTGGTGGCTACCACGGCAGCAAGGCGTTTGCCAGGTTGATACACGTGTATGGCCTGCTGATGCACGGCCTCGGCGGCTTCCATCCACGCTTCTGAGCGGGAGGGGTGCGGGTGAACGGTTAAGGCCACATCGGCGGCAGTCGCCCCAAGCTCAAGAGCGAGGGCAATTTCGGCAATGAGGGTACTGGCCTGCTCGCCCACGGCTTGCGCCCCTAGCAACACATCGCTTTGGGCGTGCGCCACCAGTTGCACCCAGCCCGTGGTGGCCTGTTGGGCATGCGCCATACCGCTGGCCAACCAGCTAAACTTACCCACCGCCACAGCGATGCCTTCGGCTTTGGCTTGGGCGGGGGTTAGCCCCACCGTGGCCAGCTCGGGGGTAGTGTAAATCACGCTGGGCATGGCCAGCCAGTCGGCGGGTTGAGGCTGGTTGGTGGCAATGGCTTCGGCCACGTGTAAGGCCTCTTTACTGGCTCGGTGTGCCAGTTGGGGGCCTGCAATACAGTCGCCAATGGCCCACACGTGCGGTTGCGAGGTTTGGAAGCAAGCATCCACCGCCAGCGTGCCTTGCGGGGTCAGGGCAATACCTGCTGCCTCAAGGCCGAGGCCTTGCGTGTTGGGTGCGCGCCCCACAGCCACCAACACCTTATTAAAGCGGTGCGTGCTTGGGGTGGAACTTCCCGCCGTTTGCCATGTAGCCTCTACCCAAGCATCGTTGTGGGGTTGCACGTGGTGCAGGCTCGCCCCAAGGTGAAGCTCCACGCCCAAGGCCTCAAGGCTTTGGCACAGGGGAGGCTTCATGGCATCGTCCCACCCGTTAAGCAGGGTAGGTTGTGCCTCAATCACGGTTACCTTAACGCCCAATTGCGCCATCAGCGTGGCCATTTCAAGGCCAATCACGCCAGCCCCCACCACCAGTAGCGCATCGGGGAGGGTCTCAAGTTCCAATAGCCCTTGCGAATCCAGCAACCACGGGGCTTGCTCGGGTAAAAAGGGGAGGCGGATGGGTGACGCTCCTGTGGCGAGTATCACCTCATCAGGGGTCAGCTCCACGGGAGGCGTGTCACCTGTGGTGGGGGTGATGTGCAGGGTGTGGGCATCCACAAAACGGGCTTGCCCCTGTAGTTGGGTCACGCCATGCTTGCCCAGCAACTGAATAATGCCTTGGCGTAACGTAGTAACCGTTTGGTTTTTCCAGCGTTGGGTTTGGGCATAATTTAAAGAGGGGGGTGGAGCCTCGATGCCTAAGGTGGACAACTGCCCACTGCGTAGCTGTTGCACGTGATGCCCCACGTGGAGCAAGGCCTTTGAGGGGATGCAACCCCAGTTAAGGCAGGTACCGCCAAGGGTGTCACGCTCTACCAGGGTGACTTGTTGCCCCAGTTGGGCGAGGCGTATAGCCGCCACGTAGCCACCTGGGCCACTACCCACCACCACCACGTGCTTGGGCGGCGTTGTTACAGGGGGGGCAGATGAAGAGGGGGCTGGCATCACGAACACGCCTTACAGGCAAACCATAACGGCACAAGTGTAGCACAAGCCCTTCTCCCATTATACCTTAGCCTTACGTCAAGGTTACACCATTTACAGCAGGGATTTTACCCTGAGCTACGTCATACTAACACTACAGAGTTCATACCCTACCCGTTTGACACACACCTACCCTCGCCGAGCTTGCCCATGTCGTCACCTAAGTCGCCAGCCAACACACAAGCCTCGCCCGTTGTTTCGTCTACGGCGCAAGTGGCCTTGCCAGCGGCTAAGCTCACCCTAGGTGTCAGCGAACCCAGCGTTAAAGCCCCAAGGCTTGACCAAAGCAGCCAAGCCCTAATTGCTGGCCCCAACCAAAAGCGTAGCCTTGAACAAAACCAAGCCCTTGCCAACCTGTGGGGGCAGTACAAAAAAGAGCCTAAAAACACGCTGTTGCGTGACAGGCTCATTATGGCCTACCTACATTTGGTTAAGTACGTCGTCAACCGCTTGCCCGTCTCGTTGCCCAGTAGCGTAGGGGTAGAAGATTTGATCAGTTACGGCACCATTGGTCTAATGGAAGCCATTGACCGTTTTGAGCTAGAGCGTGGCCTTAAGTTTGAAACCTACGCCATGACTCGTATACGGGGCTGTATTATTGACCTGTTGCGCCAACAAGACTGGGTACCCCGTAGTGTACGCAAGCGCAGCAAAGATTTGTTTGAACTCAGCATCAACATGGAGCGAAGCCTTGGCCGCAGCCCAACCGATGATGAGTTGGCCACCGCCCTTGGTATCACCAAGCAACGCCTTAAGGCCATGCAAGCCGAAGCCAGCAACCTCGTCCTCTCGTTAGATGATACGGTGGGGCATGGCGATGGCGAAGGGCAACGCCTCTCGCTGTTAGATACGGTGGAGGATAAGCTAACCACCAGCCCAGAAGGCACGCTTGAAGGCACCGAACTTGCCCAAAAACTGGCCGAAGCCATAAACGTCCTCCCCGAGCGTGAAAAGCTACTGGTAGCCCTGTACTACCACGAAAACCTCACCCTTAAAGAGATTGGCGACATTATTAACGTCTCCGAAAGCCGTGTGTGCCAACTGCACGCCCAAGCCATTGTCAGGTTGCGTAAACGCCTGCACAACCAAGTGTAACACACCTCATACCCTCTCCCTCTGGGAGAGGGCAGGGTGAGGGTCATAGCTCCCTTTACTAGAGGGCAAGAGCGACAAGGACACAACGCCCATGACATCAGCCCCACCCACTAACACAACGGCCTTGGCTGTGGCTCCTGGCCCGCCCATACCCATACTCATGCCTGAGGCGAGCCAAGCCCCCTGTACGGTGCAACTGGCTTACTTTGATGTCTGGTCTCCGCAACCTGGGTGTTTTGTGGCTGGGTTGTTAGTGGTGGATGCGGCGGGGCTGCCCTTAGCGTTTCACTACACCGAACCCCTGAAGCCCACCAAGTTACAGCACATTCTTTACGGCGAGTCGTTGGCACCGTATGTGCGGCGGGCGTTATTGCTGGAGCCATTACTGGCACAGGTGACCCTGCCCTACGCCCTGCTACTCCTACAAGACGAACGCCTGCTTGGCGAGAGTTGGACGCTGGATAAGCCCTACCTTCGGCTAAAAACAACGCAAGTCCCCCCCTTAGCACAAGCCTTTAGCTACCGCCCCGCTACCCCCACCGAGGCCTTACTGCAACTGCACGACCAACAGCCCCCCCTGCGGGTGAGTGGCTTGCCCGAAGTTCCCGCCACGGAGTGGGCAACAGTGCTAACCCCCTTGGCGCAAGTGGGGCTTAGCCTCAACCTTGCCGAACCCTTTGACCGCATTACCCAAGCCCTGATGCAAGTGGGTGCGGGTTAACGTCATGATGACGCAACAGCACGCCCCACCATCGCCCTTGGCTAAGGCGGCCTTCGCACTGGCCTTCCCCCCTGCTACCCGCCCACAGGCAACCAGTGGCGGAGCCTTGCTTGCTTTTGCCCCCCCTCGCCCCCAAACGGCTATACTCTTGCCACGCCACGGTCAAGCACACGCCTTACCCTTGGGCTTGCCCCATACCACCGTGATGCACTCTCCGCTGTTGGGGGTGGCTAGCCCCACGGTGCAAACGGCTCAGCTTGCCCTAGCCTCCACCCTGTGCCGTAGCTATGTGGCAGAGCTTACCCCGCCCTCGTTTGCCATGCTGGCTGGCCTTGCCCTTACCCCGCAAACGTCGCCCTTAAAGGTAACCAATGTAACAAGTGGGTTTAGCCACGAGCTTACCCTGCCGATGGGTAGCGTAGTAAAGCAACGGCAAGGCCATGGGCTGGCGTGGCAACTGTCGCCCACCCCTGCCTTAGCGGGCCTACCCAAGGAGTTTTTTATGACTGCAAACGCCACGGCGACTACGGCTCACCTAAGCCTGATTAACCAATGCCCTATGCTATTGCCGTGGCAAGCCGTGACGCAACTGCCTGTGGCTTGGCAACGCTTACTTAAGCAGGCCATGGCCAAACAGCTAGGCTTGCCTGTGCATCGGTTTGGGGTGCGTGCCATAGCGGGGCCTGTGGCCATGGGTTGGCAACGCCTAAGCAGTAAGCAGTACCAAGAGCGCACAGGGCAAGCGTTGCCCCAGGGGCAAGGTGCCTTTACGCCTGTGCCGTGTGCAACACCGCACCAAGCAGGGTGGTGGGTGTTAGGCCAACGCTATCCCACCTCGGCTCGCCAAAGCCTTGAGGCTTGGCTGCCTGCCGATGCCTTGCCAACCGTTGTAAAAGGGGAAGCTCATGCCTCCACGTAACCCATTACCCAACAAGCCCAAAGCCGAAGCGACGACTAAGGCCAAAGCCCCTAGCCAACAAGGGAGCAACTTGGCCTTAGGGCAAACGTCTGTTGGGGCGTTGCCACTACTTAACAGTGCCTTGCAGTGGCTACCCACCGCTATGATTTTATGTGACAGCAACATCAACCTTGCTATCATCAACGACAAGGCCAGCGAGTTACTGGGGCTGGGCAGTGTGAGCCAAGCCCACAAGCAACTTCGTCATTTGGCCACATGGCCACAAGGGCTAAAGCCCCTTGCCCAAGTGTTTGCCAACGCCGCCGCCACAGGCGACCAATTACGGCAAGAAGTGACCTTGGTACTGCCCCAATGGCCAGAGCCACGCACCTTAGGTTACAGCCTTCGCCAACAGCATTTGCCTTATTTAGGCGATATGTGGGTACTCATTTTTAGTGATATTACCGATATTTTAAAAGAAAAAGCTGCTGGCGAAGCCTTAAAAGAGGAGTTGTACCAAGCCAAGAAAATGGCCGCCATGGGTAAGCTAACGGCAGGCGTGGCCTTGGAGTTGAATAATCCGCTGATTGCCATACATATGTCGGCCAGCTTGTGCAGTTTAAGTGTTGAGAAGTTGCTGCACGAGGCCGACCACCAACACCTGACCGATAGCAACCGCCTATGGCTGGCACAGGTAAACCAAGGGTTAGCACGCACTCTAGCTGAGATGGACAGGGTACAAGCGGCCACACAACAAGCCAGCACGCTGGTAGACGAGTTACTGACCTATAGCCGCCCTGGCAGGCTTGAGCTTGAACTGGTGGAATGGCAAAGCTTCATCAGCGGCTTACTTACCCAATGGCAACCCACGCTGTTGGCACAACTACCACCAGAAGCTATTAAGCTGCCCGCCCAAAAATCGCCCTTATTGCTTGAGATTGATAAGGTGAAGGTAGAGCAGGTGCTGTACCAGTTGCTGCGTAATGCTGTACAGGCCGAAAGCCCCAATCGCCCCTTACAACTGGCCTTTAACTACCACGTGGTGCGTCACCCAAGCGATGCTACCCAAAACAAGTTGCGGGTTACCTTAACCGACAACGGCGTGGGTATGACACCCGCCTGCCTTGAGCGTGCCTTTGAGCCCTTTTTCACCACCAAAGGGTCGGGGGGGACGGGCTTAGGGTTGTCGCAAGCGTACGTGAGTATGGAGCGGCACCGTGGTAGCATGGGGCTAACCAGCCAACTGAACGAAGGCACCATGGCGTGGCTACACCTACCCTTTGAGACTGCAAACGAGGCAGATGCCCAAGCATGGCCGTAAACGCAACCACCAGCCAGCAAACATCCCTTGGCCAACAAGGCGCGCCCAAGGCGCACTTGCCCGTGGCAGGGTTGGCCGTGCCTCAGCCGCAAGACACACCGCTGGCTAAGCTGCCCCCAAACACACAACCCTGTGTCCTCATTGTAGAGCGAGACAAGGTGACGGGCGATGCTATCGCCTCCTACCTCAACAACTATCACCCCCACCAGTGGCACCCCGAGGCTCAAGCGGAGGAGGCGGCCTTGACGCAACCCCAACCCTTGCGTGTGCTAACCGCCACCACCCTAGCACAGGCCGAGCA
>JBIKUS010000119.1:0-6057 GCA_044347425.1 Vampirovibrionales bacterium
AACACGGCCAAGTCATCAGCGAGGAGGGCTTTAAAATCGGCCTTAAAGCGTTGTCTGTCCTCGGGGGTGCCGACATTGTTGACGTGGAGCTGTACGCCCTGCACGCCTAAGGTGTGGAGCAAGTTCCAGGCTGTTAACATCACACCAGCATCGGCAGCGGGGTCGTCAGTACCCAGCACCTCTACCCCAAGCTGATGAAACTGCCGTTGTCGCCCTTTTTGGGGACGCTCATACCTGAACATAGGGCCCAAGTAAAACACTTTGACAGGTTTAGGCCAGCGGTGCATCCCATTCTCAATATAGGCACGCACCACACCCGCCGTACCTTCGGGGCGTAGGGTTAGCTGACGGTCGCCACGGGTGAAGGTAAACATCTCTTTGCCCACAATGTCGGTATCTTCGCCCACGCCTCGGGCAAACAAGTCGGTGTATTCAAGCAAAGGGGGGCGAAGGGCTTGGTAACCTTCGGCCAATAGGGCTTGAGTGAGCAGGGTTTCAACGTGAGCAAACTGCCTAAGCTCCTCGCCTAACAGGTCAACCGTACCTTTCACTCGTTGCAAGGGTTGCACCCGCTTTGGGGCGGGCGAGGCTTCAGTGGTAGCAGTGGTAGGCGTGGGCTGAGACATAAGGCTTACCTAAACCGCAGCGGCCAACAGGGGGGCAAGCACATCCCCTTGAGCGGGCAGAGCTTGTTTAAGGGCAGCTTGTTGCAAGGCCAACAGGTCATGCAAGCAGGGCGTGGCAGCATCCAGCATGGCATCTAGCTGCAAACGGCTAAAGGGTGCGCCTTCGCTGGTGAATTGCACCTCCACAAAGTCGCCGTTGGCGTTCATCACCACGTTGGCATCCACATCGGCTTGTGAGTCTTCGGCGTAGTCAAGGTCAACCATCACGTGGCCGTTGACCATACCAACGCTTACCGCTGCAATGGGGGAGATGATGGGCGACACCCAAGCTTGCTTTTTAGCACTCGCCACGTGGTTTTCTTCAAGGGTGCGTAGGGCATCGGCCACAGCGACGTAAGCCCCCGTAATGGCGGCCACTCGGGTGCCGCCGTCGGCTTGTAGCACGTCGGCATCAATGGTTATGGTGTGCTGGCCAAGGCGGGTTAAATCAATGGCCGAGCGCAAACTACGGCCAATCAGCCGTTGAATCTCTTGGGTGCGTCCGCCCAGTTTTTGGCGTTCACGTTGGTTGCGGGTGCCTGTGGCTCCTGGCAACATGGCGTATTCGGCGGTGAGCCAACCGTGGCCGTCTTGGCCAACAAGGTGCCTAGGCACACGGTCGTCAATACTTGCGGTAACCAGTACACGAGTCTTACCAAAGCAGACTAACACAGAGCCTGGCGAGGTTTCGGTAAAGCCCCGAATAATGGAGACAGGCCGAGCCTGATACGGTGTACGGTTATAGGAGCGGTTGAGCAAGGCCACGGGGTTTACCCTTCGGGGGGACAGCCATTAACAAAGATGATGTCTCTTATTGCATCGCAAACATGGCTTGGCTTCAACCTAAGTTACTTGCCTGATGGTACATAGGTAAAGTTCCAGCCTAAACAGCGGACATCTTGATTACAATAGGCAACCAACTCTTGTTGCTCTTGTATAGAGCCAGAATCCTTTGAGGGGGTAATACGAATGAGTGCTTGCTGATGGCTTGAGGTGTACCTGTCATCAGGTGCTCTTTCAGCACAGCGAATTCCTTTGGGGTTAAAAGCCAAAAGGAGTTGGTAGACAATATCATCTAAAGATAAGGTACTGTCTACGCCTATGTTTTTACTGATTCTTATATCACCAAAGGAGACCTTAGGCTGATAAGCTAAAGTACCATGAGCTAGTTGCATTATTCACAGTTTAATCAATATATTCCCGTAGCCGACGGCTGCGGTTGGGGTGGCGTAACTTACGTAAGGCTTTCGCCTCAATCTGGCGGATGCGCTCACGGGTGACGCCAAAGAGCTGCCCCACTTCTTCCAGGGTGCGCTGGCGGCCATCGTCTAGCCCAAAACGTAGGCGCAACACGTCACGCTCACGGGGAGACAACCCACTCAGCACTTCCGTCAAATCTTCACGCAACAGCTCATGCGCCACGCTGTGGGCGGGGGCTTCAGCGTCTCGGTCTTCAATAAAATCGCCTAGGCGAGAATCTTCTTCTTTACCAATAGGCGTTTCAAGCGAGAGTGGCTCTTGGGCAATTTTAATAATCTCACGCAACTTGGTCACAGAGATGCTCATGGCCACGGCCAATTCTTCTTCCGTAGGCTTACGGCTAAAGTCTTGCGCCAGCTTGCGGGTTACTTTTTTCAGCTTGTTAATCGTCTCAACCATATGCACAGGTATGCGGATGGTACGGGCTTGGTCGGCAATGGCTCGGGTAATGGCTTGCCTAATCCACCACGTGGCATAGGTAGAAAACTTATAGCCACGCTCGTGGTCAAACTTTTCGGCAGCACGTATTAAGCCCAAGTTGCCTTCCTGAATCAAATCTAAAAACAACATGCCTCGGCCAACGTACTTTTTGGCGATGCTGACGACGAGACGTAAGTTGGCTTGCACCAGCTTACGCTTGGCACGTGCGCCACCTTCGCCACCTTCGGCAATTTTACGGGCAAGGTCAATTTCTTGCTCGGCGTTAAGTAGGGGGATGCGCCCAATTTCGCGTAGATACATACGCACAGGGTCGTCTATCACCATGCCTTTGGTGCTAACGCTCAAATCCAGCTCGCTGTCGCTATCGTCGGCGGCATCAGGGTCAAGGAGTGAAATGGTGGGGGCGGCCACGTCAACTTCAAACACCGATGGGAAGTCTGACACATCGGCATCAGCTTCGCTCAACAGGTCGTCAAGGTGAGCGTTATCTCGACCCATGCGGTCTTGTTTGGTAATCATATCTAGCAATGCCTCGTCTTGCTTGCCAGAGCGTCGTTTGCTCATAGTGGGGGGAGTCTTTCGTAACCAAAGAATAACGGGGCGAGTAGGGCAAAAGTGAGTGCGGGGCTACTCGCTGTTGGGGTGAGGGTGTCACCCGCTTGGCGGTAAAGGGGGGTGTGTGGGTGGTGGCAGGTTTTGCTGTATTGTGAGGTGAAGGGCTTCAACGTCGTGCTGAGCCGAAGGGCTGGCCTCATGCAAGGCTCCCTGCCTATTGTGACTGCTTCGCTCTAAAGATTCAAGATGGCTATTTTGTTGACGTAAAGTGGATAGCACTTCTTCTCGGGCGAGAACTTGCCAAGCACCCTGCCACATTCGGCTCAGGGGTTCGGGTAATTCGTCTAGCGGTGTGTGGGGCGACAGGGGAAACTGATCCGCAGAAAGGCTGTAGCGCAGGGCATCGTCGGCTAATCGCCATAGCCTATCGGTTAAGGTGTGTTGTTCGGCAGTAGGCCAATCTTCAAGTTGAGCAAGGGTGCTTAACTGGTTGAGTTGCCAAGGGGCAGCGTCATCCTCTACCGTAAAATAGCGGGTGACCAATCGGCACAACACGCCTATGGTGTCGGCTGCCCAAGCGGCAAAGCCTTCGGGGCGAGGGGCAGAGGCCTCATAACCTAGTAAGCCCATAAGGGGGGTATGCGTGCAGAAGGAAGGAGCGAGTAACACTAGGGTTAAAATCTCGAGTTGAGCCAGCCGTGCTTTGGGTTTTAAAGCGTGCTTAGCGGTGGGGGGTAAGCCGAGTGATGCAGGAGCTTGGGGAGGGTGTGCCTGCCTATGTTGTGGTAAAGACCCCTGAATGGAGGGAGTTGCCCCCTTGCGCTGAAAAGGTTGCTGAGAAGCGTGCGCCCGTGGCTGAAACGGCAGGGGAGCTGTAGCATAAGGCTGCGTTGGTGCGGTGAGAGCGGGGCTTTGTTGCGCCAACAGGGTTGCCACGTCTTGCTCAAAGGCGGTGGGGGCAATGCCCAAAAGCTGGGCAGCCTCTGTGGCGAGGGCTTGGCGACCCACGGCACTGGGTACCTTAGCCACCAGTTGCACGGCTTGCGCCACTGTCGCTAGGTGGGCAGGCAAGTCGGTTGTAGGGTCGGGGGGTGTCTCTCCCACCACTTTATGCAGGCGATACCGCCAGCCATCAGGCGAAGCGTGGGCAGCGGCCTCAAAGGCGGCTTGCCCTTGTGCGGCATCTTCAAACGAGGCGAAAAAGTCGGCGGGGTCTTTACCCCCTTGCAAGGTGAGGACTTTGACCTGCCACAAGCCCTCTGGCCAATGGGTTTCTAGCACGTCTAAGGCTTTAAGGGCGGCGGCTTGGCCTGCCTTGTCGCTATCAAAGCACAGCCACACCTCTTTTAGCCCAAGGCGATGCAACAAGGCCACATGGGCAGGGGTTAAGGCCGTGCCGCAGGTGGCCACGGCTTGCGTTACCCCCGCTTGGTGGGCAGCCATCACGTCAAAGTAGCCTTCCATAATCACGGCTCGGCTGTGGGCGAGCATACTGGCACGGGCTTGGGGCAGGCCAAACAGCAGGTTGCTCTTGTTGTACAGCACCGTCTCGGGCGAGTTGAGGTACTTGGGTTCGTCGTCGGGTTTGAGCGCACGCCCGCCAAAGGCCACCACCTGCCCCTTACCATTGAGGATGGGTACCATCAACCTAGCCCTAAACCTGTCGTAATAGCCCCCTGCCTGCCCTTGGCGTGGGCTGGCCAGCCCCGCTTGCTCCAACAGGGTGGGGTCGGCTTGCACTTGGGGTTCGGCACTCAGCAGGTAGCTAGTCAGCTTATCCCACCCATCGCCTGATAGGCCGAGTTTAAAGGTGGCCAACGTCTCCGCCGTAACGCCTCGTTGTGCAAGGTACGCCCGTGCTTGTTCGCCCTCTGCCCCCTGCAAGTGCGAACTAAACCAACGGCTGGCCTCTTCGTTCAGGCTAAGCAACAGGGCTTCGTGGGTTTTGCGTTGCTGGTAGTGTGCGGGGTCGCCGTGGCCACGAGCGATGACGAGGCCAAGGGTGTCTGCCCAGTCCTCAATCACATCGGCAAAGGCTTTATGCTGGGTTTTCATCACAAAGGCAAGGGCATCGCCACCTTCGCCACAGCCAAAGCACTTATAAATGCCCTTCTCTCGGTTAACGTGGAAGGAGGGGGTACGCTCGTTGTGAAAGGGGCAAAGGCCGATGAGTTCTTTGCCTCGGCGTTTGAGGGCGACTTCTTTACTCACCACCTCCACAATATCCATAGCAGAGCGCACCTTGTCGATGGCTTCGGCAAAGGTGACGGTACCAAGTTGGGCAGGTGGGGGGAGAGGCATGGGCAGGTGTTCTTACCCTCTCCCTCTAGGAGAGAGGACAGGGTGAGGGTTATCAACTTATACGATAGGGCAGTGCTACACCCTATTGCACACCTAAAATGGCAAAGGCACAACCTCACCTTGCTAGCTTTGTTACAACCACCTAACTAAACATACGGAGGAGACAGGAGTCGAACCTGCAACCCCGCAAGGGGCCACCGCTTTCAAGGCGGCTTCCTCACCACCCGGACCTCCTCCGTACTGGTGTTACTTTACACGGCTTGCCCCCTTAGGGCAAGGGGCGCAAGGCATGGGTTTGCACGGCGTGCTGTGCCAAAGCGATATGGGTGCTATGCCCCGCCGCCACAGCTTGCACCTGCATGGCCACGTTAAGCGGGTTGATCCCCGTCAGCCTAAAATCGCCCATAAAATCAAGCAACTTATGCAAATGGGGCTCACTGGCGTGGCGTAAGGGGCGGGTAAACTCGCCATTGTCTAGTAGCCCGAGGGTATTCTCTGCCGAAACCCCCAAGGCGTAGCCCTTGGCTTGTAGGGCGGGTAATTCGGCCACGTGGCCAAAGGTTTGCGAGGCCACAAGGAGGTTGGGGTCGTTGCCTACCTGCCAGTGGCCTGTGGTGCCGTTAAGGGCAGGTGTGTCGGGGTAGTTGAGGGTGTAACTCCCTTTAAAGCCTGTGGGGCAAGGGGTCAGGCTCAAGCTAACGCCCTCTTGGGGGGGGAGCGCCGTTACATTGGCCAAGCTAAGGGCATGGGTCAGCGTATGGGTAAGGCTAGGGTTAAGCAGGGGCGGGGGCATCCCTGCCGCTTGGCGTAAGGCAAGTACGGCGTGGTACCACAC
>JBIKUS010000120.1:0-6037 GCA_044347425.1 Vampirovibrionales bacterium
AAAGAGTGTGCGTGGATGTCAAAAACAAGCAGGTTGGGACAATGCTACCTTACTCAAACTGCTTGCAAATCCCTCTTAAGCCTTCATGCGATTGCCCTGCTCAATCGCTAGCGTGATGGGCAGGTGACCGTTGCCTTGGTTTGCGCTATAGTAGCAAGCAAAGTATCGTCCCCTTAACCTAGGAGTTTCTCCCATGCCCCAAACCGCCCTGCACACCCTCGCCTCGTTAGGCTCGTTGGCCAACCAAACCGTTTTTGTTCGGGTAGACTACAACGTCCCCCTTTCGGCCGATGGTACCATTATGGATACCACCCGCATTAAGGCCACCTTGCCCACCTTGCAAGCCCTGCTTGCCCAAAATGCTAAGATTATTGTGGCCAGCCATTTAGGCCGCCCCAAAGGTAAGGTAGACCCTGCCCAAAGTCTCGCTCCTGTGGCTAAGGCCTTGGCTGCTTTGTTGCCCAACACGCCCGTTATCATGGCTCCCGCCGTGGTAGGTGCCGAAGTGGAAGGCCTCGCCCAAGCCCTGCAACCCGCTAGCATCCTTGTGCTTGAAAACCTACGTTTTGAAGCTGGCGAAGAAGCTAACGACCCCGCCCTTGCCCAAGCCCTTGCCAACTTAGCTGATGTCTACGTCAACGATGCCTTTGGTGCCGCTCACCGTGCGCACGCCTCTACTGAAGGTATCACCAAGTTTGTGGGTAAAGTGGCCGCTGGCTTGCTGATGCAAAAAGAGCTTGAAGCCTTGACCCAAGTGATGGAAGCCCCCGCCAAACCCTTTACGGCTATCATCGGCGGAGCCAAAGTCTCTAGCAAGTTGAGCGTGCTTGAAAACCTTCTACCTAAAGTAGACAACCTGATTATTGGTGGCGCCATGGCCTACACCTTCTTGCTCGCCCAAGGCTACAGCGTGGGTGATTCGTTGGTGGAGCCTGACTTGAAGAACACCGCCCTTGAGTTGATGGCGCAAGCCAAAGCCCAAGGTGTTAACCTTGTGTTGTCGCAAGATTTAGTGGTAGCCGACAAGTTTGGTGCCGATGCCAACACGCAAACCGTACCTGCCACCGCCATGCCCAACGGCTGGGAAGGTATGGACATTGGTCCCGCCACTCGCCAAGCCATGAGCGATGTCATCCTTAACAGCAAAACTATTTTATGGAATGGCCCCGTGGGTGTGTTTGAGTTTGAGGCCTTCAGCAACGGGACTCGTGCCATTGCCGATGCAGTTGCCAAAGCCACGGCAAACGGTGCCATTAGCGTATTAGGCGGTGGCGACACCCTTGCTGCCCTTGAGCGTTTTAACTTGCCTGCCGAAAGCTACAGCCATGTGTCTACGGGCGGTGGTGCCAGCTTGGAGTTTTTAGAAGGTAAAACCCTGCCAGGTGTGGTGCCTCTCTTGGCCAAGCAACCTGCTAGCGTTTAGGCGTTAGCCTTGTGCAGCCCATACTTTGGCATGGCCCTTGGGGGCTAACCCTGTACGGCTTTGGCCTGATGGTAGCCCTTGGTTTTGTGTTGGGCGGTGCGTTAGGCATCGCCCGAGCTACCCGTCTGCTAGGTTGCTCGCCCTCACACGCCCTTGAGGCGTTGCTGTGGCTCTCGGCCGCTGGGTTGCTCGGGGCTAAGCTCACGTATTTGGTGTTTTTCCCCCAATGGCAAGGCCATGCGTGGTGGTGGGTGCTGCTGCAACGTGGCGGGCTTGTGTGGTACGGCGGTTTGTTAGGGGCGATGCTGGCGTGGCCACTGGTTGCCAGAGCCTACCGTTGGCCATGGCTTGCTTTAAGCGATGCCTTTATGCCGGCCGTGTTGTTAGGCTTGGCTTTGGGGCGAGTGGGCTGTTTATTAGCGGGCTGTTGTTACGGAGCCGTCACCCAACTACCTTGGGCAATACACTACCCTGATATGCACCCCACCAGTGGGTTGGGGGTTCACCCCGCCCCGCTGTATGAAAGCGGTGGAGCCATCCTCATACTTACTTTATTACTTTGGGCAGAACGCCGTTACCAGTGGAGCCATGGCTCACACGGTAGGGTAACGGGCTGGTTTTTAATTGGCTATAGCCTTCTCCGCTTTGGGCTAGAGGCCATTAGGGGTGACAGGTTGGTGTGGCTAGAGGCCGTTAACCTGAGTGCGTCGCAGGTGCTGAGCTTAGGGGTGGGTGTGTTAGGTGTCGCTCTCTTGCTGTGGCTACGCTTTGAAGAAGCCTCTGCATGAGTGGTTAGGTGAGGTGGTAGCAAGGAAAAATGATACAAGATATGAGGAGTTTATAGGTAATAAATGACGAATATCGTTATCGTTTAGACAAAGCTAACGCCCACATAAACGCTCATACAGAGGCTTCTAATGGCAAACGCTCGGCCTACGCATAGACCGAGCGATACCTTTTTTGAGTGTAGAGGTTAGCCTCTGGTCAACACGTCCAGAAGTTAACCACTGCCTTATAAACTTTGAATGATGTTTTGCAACACTTCGCTTTGGGCGCGCACCATACGGCTGCTGGCCTCTAGGCCACGTTGGGCAACCACAAGGTTGGTAAACTCCTGTGCCAAGTCTACGTTAGAGCTTTCTAACACGCCGCTTTGTACTTCGCCAAAGCTACCTAGCCCTGGCAAACTGTAGGTAATAGCCCCCGAGTTAGGCCCTTGTTGGTAGCCGTTTTTACCGTTTTGCACCAAACCGTTAGGGTTCGTTACAATCGCCGAGGCAATTTGTAGCTGCATCCCTTCCATGGCGTTACCACCGTTGCGTGCTTCAAACACAGCGTTGGCACCACCTAACTGGCCAAAGCTACCCACGGCACCCGTGGTAGGATTCACGCCACCATACGTACCCCCTTCGGCGGGTAAGTGAATGAGTTCGGTTTTGCCGTTAGTAGCATCAGGGTTAGGGCGTACAGTAATACGGTCGCCGTTAGAGTAGGTGGCGGTAATGGCACCCGTGGGGCCAATGGTAAAGTTGGTAAGCGTTACCGTTACGGTTTGGGTAGAGGCTGCTCCAATACCGTTAGCCGTGTTGTAGGTAGCAAAATCGGCATTGGTACTGGCAACATCGCCCACGGCGGTATCTAATAACACGTTGTTAGCATCAAAAAACTTGGCTACTTTAAAGGTTTGTGGCACGTTAATTGGCATTGAGGTAGCTGGGGGGTTACCCAACAACGACGATGTCCCCAATACCTTGTTACCGCTAGGGGTGACCAAATTACCTGCCGCATCTAACGAGAAGTTGCCAGCACGGGTGAGGTAGTTGCCCTGTTCGCCCGTGGCGGGGTTGATTTCCTCAACGCTAAAGAAGCCTTGGCCACTAATCATCAAATCAGTAGTACGGCCAGTAAATTGTGTACCACCTTGGTTAAAGTTAAGGGTAATATCACTGAGTTGTGCGCCATTACCCAACAACACGGGGTTGCTACCACCACGTAGGTTAGTGGGTGCGCCGCCGCCATAAATACTGCGGTAAAATGCATTGGAGAAGTTGGCTTTGCTCCCCTTAAAGGCTAGGGTGTTGACGTTGGCAATGTTGTTTGAAATAACATCTAACGAGGTTTGGTTGACTCTGATACCGGTAGCGGCCGTAAATAAACCTTGCGTCATGGTGGTGTCTCGCTTTCTCTCTCTATCTCTACTCTCTTAAAGTTAAGAATCGTTGTTTGCTAAGGGTGAGGGTTACGGTGTTGTGGCGGCGTGAAGGGCGGTAATTTGCGTGGCATCCACTTGTTTGCCGCCTATGTTAAGCACCAAGGCGTTGTTGGTAAAGGTCGCACTGTCCACACGGCCACGCACGTCTGGGCCGTTGCCCACTTTGTACGAGACTTCTTTGCCGACGAAGCCAGCAGCTTCGTTAAGGGCGGTGGTACGGCTTAGGGTGCTGTTGAGTTTTTGTAACTCCTCTATTTGGGTAAACGAGGCTTGTTGGAGTAGTTGCTGGGTGTTGTCTACAGGCTCCAAGGGGTTTTGTAGTTTAAGCTGGGTCATCATTAGTTGCATAAAGCCGTCTTTGCCAATATCGCTAGAGCCTAACTTGCCTCGGCCTTTGTCAAAGTTGACTTGGCTGGTGTTGTTATTCATTTGGTTAAGCTGTTGCTGTATTTGCGTAATGCTCATGATGGGGTCTCCTCTCTGATCTCTCTTTTTGAATGGTAAAGCTAGGCTTGTAGGTTGATGCGGTGCGCTCCGTGGGGTAGGGGGGCGGGGGCTGTGGGTGAAGCTTCTGTGATGGTGGGGATGGCTGGGTTGCTTTGTCCGTAGGGTAAGGCTTGGGGTGCATTGGTTTGCTGATGGGCGGGCTGTTGTTGGCCGTGCTGCCCTGCTGAGGTGTTGGCGGTAAAGCCTTGGGCTTGGTTGGGTTCGTGCTGGTGTTGATGGGGGCTAGGTTGCTGTTGCCCTTGGTTTTGGCTTTGCGATTGGGCTTGACCTTGCTGTTGTTGGTTTTGCGTGGGTGTCACATCGGTGGCCATGGCCACGGCTTGCTGGTGGGCAAACGTGTGAGCCATGCTGGCGGGGGCTTGTCGCCATTGCACTTGGTTGACGGTTAGGCCTAGGTCGGCCAAGTTTTGACGCAAGTCGGCCTCTTGGCTTTGTAGTGTATTTAAGGCGTGAGCTTCTTGCACCACAAAGCGCAGGGTTAGTTCGCCTTGGGGGGTTTGCTGTACCTGTACTCTCACACTGCCCAAATCAAACGGGTTAAGCTGTAGGGTAACTTGCCCTTGTTGCGTTTGTACGGCTTGCGCCACAGGTGGTGCGAGTTGGGTGTAAAGGGTTGCCAACGGCGTAGAGCTAGGGGCTGGGCTGGGCGAAGCCACCGAGCTGGCACTAGTCGCCACGGGTATCACCGAGGCGACACTGGTCACGGTAACCACACCCTCGTTACTGGGGCTGGCCGTGGGTTGAACGGCTTCAAGGGTCAAGGGTTGGGGTTGGTGGATAGGCTGGCTATCGCTCACGGTTTCAGTGGTGGTGGGTGTCGCTTCTCTGGTTGTGTTGCTTGCGGCAGGCTTTAAGGGGGCGGTTTTAGGTTGCACCGTCTCAACAGGGGTTACTTCGGCTAAGTGGGGTAAGCTTTGGGGAGCGGTTGCTTCTGGGGCTTTGGCACCTTGGGGAAGGTTGGCAGGTTGAGCAACGGCGGTAACCTCGCCTTGAGCTTGAGCCACAGGGGCGGTAGGGCTAACGATGGTTTGCGCTGACTGTTGAGCCGTTACGGTTGGCATAGCTGGTGTAGCGGTAGGCGTGGCAACCACAGTCTCCCCTTGCGCTTGGGGTGCTGGAGTGGCGGGAGCAACGGTTGGGTTAGGCAACGCACCAAGGGCGATGGGGCTAGGGGCTGCTGGTTCTGCGGTGGGAGCTGCTACTGCTGGTATGGCTGGCGTGGCGGTGGGTTGAGCCATGGCTTTGGCAACCACAACCTCATCTTGCGCTTGGGGTGCTGGGGCAGGAGCAGCGGTAGGGTGAGGCATCGCACCAAGGGCGATAGAGCTAGGGGTTGCTGCCTCTGTGGTGGGAGCTGTGGTTGCTGGCGTGGCGGTAGGTTGAGCCATGGCTTTGGTAACCATAGCCTCACCTTGCGCTTTGGTAGCTGGGGCAGGGGCAACGGTTGGGTGAGGCATCGCACCAAGAGCCATGGGGCTAGGGGTTGCTGTCTCTAAGGTGGGAGCTACTGCTGACGGCGTGGTTGGCGTAACGGGTTGAGCGGTAGGCGTGGTAACTAAAGGCTCACCTTGCGCTTTGGTAGCTGGGGCGGGATCGGCGATTGCGTTAGGCATCGCACCAAGAGCGATGAGGCTAGGTGCTGCTGGCTCTGTGGTGGGAGCACCTACTGGCATGGCTGGTGTAGCTGTTGGTTGAGCCAACGGTAACGACAATGCCCAAGCAGGAGCCGAAACGCTTACCATAGGCTTGCTACTGGCCATGGCTTGCACAGGGGCTTCGGCTGAGGGTAGTTTAAAGTCGTGGCTTTGCAGGACGCTACCCATATCATGGCTCATCAACGTCATGGCCAAAGCAGGGGGTAGCACCACAGGTGGGGTCATCGTCATAGCAGCTTC
>JBIKUS010000121.1:0-6020 GCA_044347425.1 Vampirovibrionales bacterium
GCTAAGCGACGAAGGCCGTTTACGCCAGCACCTACTGACCACCTTACAAGCCGAATTTGGTGCTAGGGTTGGGCAAAACCTGTGGCGTGAGTCTCCCCAGTTTAGGCACACGCTTAAAGCTAATACTTGCCAAGCGGTGGCGTTGTCTTGCCAGCCTACCTCCCCTAATTAACCCGAGGCACCCCTGCCATGTCTGAAGTTGCCTTGTTCTCGTTTTTAAGCCCCAACTTTGCCACAACCACCCACTATAGCGATGCAGGCAAGCAACCCGCCGCTGCTCAAACACCCAGCCAGCCCTTATGGCAACGGGTGCGGCACCTGTGGCAACAACCACAGGCCATCCCTCAATCGCTGTCGCAAAGTATACAGCCGTTGGCTAACAGGCTGTTACCCCACGAGCAGCAACTGAACATTGACGATGCGCTGAAGCAAAACCAGCAAGCCCTTAAGGATATGGTGAATCCGTTGTCGCCGTTTTCGTTGCTTGCGCCTGATGCGGTGATACTGTCGAGCTTGGTGAACATTGTGACGGTGAACACCGCCGTGCTGCGGCAACAGCAGGCTACCATCAAGCAACAGCAGCAAGCCCTAACCAAGCTCTACCAGCAGGTGGTAGATGGGCAGGTTTCTCAGCAGGACAACAAAACCCTACAGCCCCCACCACTAACCCATGTGGGTAAGCAAATTACCGTGTACGTTTAATACGGGGCTACGGCGTTTTGTGCGCCAACTTGGGCTTGGGGTGCCACAAAAAGCTGTTGCAGCCTTGCCAAAAGCGAAGAGCGTAACTGCTGGAGTAATTGGTTAAAGCCGCCCGTGGGTGGTGTGCCTAGCGTGGGTGTACCCGTTGTGGCGGTGGGTGGCAAGCCTGTGGTTGCCGTTTGGGTGCTGAGCTGCCCAAGAGCATCAGGTAAGCCAAACGAGGTTTCGGTACCCACGCCTGTGTGGGTTGCCCCTGGGATGCGTTCGCCTGTGGCATCGGCGATGAGGACACCAGGCTCGCCGAAGGGAGCGAGGTTATTTTGCCGAGGTGTGCCACCTAGCTGGGGGCGACCGTCGGGGCCAACCTCTTTACCCGCAATAATGCCTACTTTAACACCTGCACGTGCTAAAGTGCGTAGGTTTTCTCGTATGGCAACCGTGTCGGCATCATCGCCAAAGCTGTAGATAGAGATGTTGATGGCATCAGGCAGGGGTTGGCCAGCACGGGCGGCGGCCACCAAGTCGTCTGTGGCGGTTCTCACACCGTCGAGTATATTACCGTCAGACGTGCTATTGACACGGGTAATGTTGAGGTTGGGGTTGCGGTTAAGCAAAGCGGCTTCAACTTGATTGCCGTGGTTAAACTCCCCAGGGCCAGGGTCAAAGTCGGTGGTAAAGTCGTCAATCACCAGCACGTTGTTGATGGGCTTTTGCGCCGTGGGGGTAAAGGTATCGGGAGCGATGGCATTGTTGGCGATAACCGACGTTGGTGCTGGGGTGAGAGGGGGTTGCGCTGCTGGTGCAAACGTCCTGAATAAGAGGGCTTGCAACAAGTTGCTGGTATATGGGTTGATTTGAGACATAGGGGATGATGCCTGCTTTTAGTAGAAGAGGATAGCACAATGGGAATAATTTATATTTATAATATATATCATATAATAACTTCTGCCTAGCGTGTTTACAACACTGTAACAACACAAAAACACGCCCCACGGGGGCGTGTCTTGTTAAAATAGGGAGTGGTGGTGTTGCTTAAGCTTTAGCGGCTTGCACCGTTACAAGGCGTTTGTGCAAACGAGCTTTATCTCGGGCGGCTTTGTTTTTGGACAAAATGCCTTTAAGCACCGCTCTGTCTAGCAGGCTTTGCGCCTTGCGGAAGGCTTCGGCGATGGTTTCGGGGGTAGCTTCGGCGACGCTGGCCACGGCTGCGGCTTTTTTAATGGCCGTACGTGCAGAGCTTTTGAAAGCTGTATTACGTTTGCGGTTGCGTTCGGCAATTTGTACACGTTTAATGGCAGATTTTTTATTAGGCAAGGGGGAGGGTCTCCAAGTGAAAAAGGGTGCTTAGGAGTAGCATGGGCTACCTGATCAATACGCTAAGTTCTTTTGTAGCACAGTCACACAGGCGGATGCAAGCCAAGGGGCGTTTCGCTTTATCTCAACACCTTAACCGCAACGGCCAGCACCAGTAGGCCTCGCAAGCTCCATAACACGGTGCGTACCCAATTGGTGGCCACTAATCGCTCAATGAGGTCAGCATTATACCCTAACGCCAACTGTTGGTGGCACGGTACGGAGAGCAACGCCGTAGCCAACCAAATGCCTGCAAGCATTACCAAGCCAAGCCACAACCAAAACGTTAGCCCCAGCCCTTTTGGCACAAGCCACAGTAAGGCCAGCCCCGTGGCCACTTCAAGCACCATGCTGGGGGCTACCAGCAAACTTATGCCACTGGCATGGGCTTGGGCAAAGGGGGGTAAGCCCGTGGGGGGTACCAGCCTAAACAGGGGGTACTGCACCAATTGCACAATCCAAATAACGCCCACCATCAGCCACGTTAAGGCCAAGTGCGCCAACAACACCCACACTAGCATGGCTGCAATTCCTTGGTGATGTGTCTGGCTTGGCTTTGGGCTAGGGCCATCTCTACAGAGCGTAGCACGTGATGGCTGGTCAAATCACCCCTGCATTGGTTATGGCTACACGCCTTGGTATAGCACGCAGCTCGGCAGGGCAAAGCCAAGGTAACGGGGTGGTTAGCAAAAGGGGAGGGTTGGCCACACGCCTGCGGCCAATAGGGCGCCCATTGTTGTGCGCTGGTGGCTCCGTAAATGCCCACAATGGCAGGGGTTTGCATGGCCGCCGCCATGTGCAGTGTGGCCGAATCTAACGAGAGCAGTAAAGAGGCCTCGCCTAGCAGTGCGGCCAACTCGGGCAGGGTGGTGTTACCCGCCATATTAACCCAGGGGATGCCAGCCCTAGCGAGTGGGGTTGCCCACCAAGCTTCGTAGGTTTGGCGCATGTTGGCGGGGCCACTCATCACCAGTTGGTAGCCGTGCTGTTTGGCCAAGCTCACCAAGGCGGGGAGTATGACGGCTCCATCAATACCCTTGTTTTGTGAGGCGGCTGCAAGGTGTACCACTGCCACAGGTGCCGAAGCCAACTGTACAAAGCCAGGTAGTTTATTGAGTAAGGACGAAGTGGCCGATTCGTCAAAGGCTAAACTAAGGGGTGTGGTATTGGGGGGGAGCATCTCGTGAGGGGCGAGTAACCCTGCTTGGTGCAGCAAAGGGGTGAGAAAAGCATCACGCACAAACTCGGCTTGTGGCACCGTGGTGTTAGGCAAGGGGTGAGGCACCACATGGGTAAGGCACGCCCCTACATTACGGTACCACTGCTGAAAAAAGCGTTGCCTGCTATAACCAATACGCACAGGGATGCCAGCCCGTTTGGCCAGCCACGCATCCCTAAACGAGGTACGGAGCAACAGCACCGCATCATAGTTAAAGGCCGAGAGTTGTCGCCATGTTTTAGGGGTGGATTGTTGCCACACATGCCAGCGGTCCACGGTGGGCAGGTGCTTCAGTAATTCGTAGCCTCCGCCAGCAACGGCGTGGCCAATGGTGGCGTTGGGTAAGGCTTGGCGAAGGGCGGCCAATAAGGGGGTGTTTACAATAGCATCGCCCACAAAAGGGGGTGGCACCACCAAAACCGATTGGGGTGGGGTGGGCAGTGTCGGCATCATTTAGCGGCTACCCACGGCTTGTGCTTGTGGGGTGGGCAGCGTGCTGGCCAACTGCTGTACCTGTGGGGGTTGCCCCAACCACACCACCTGCACAGGCAAGGTGGCACTGGCTACAAACAGTGTGCAGGCTTGCCCTGCTTCCACCGTGATGAGTTGCCCACTGGCGACAGGGCTTTGGTTAAACAACACCGTGGTTTGGGTGCTTGGGGCATAGCTCCACCAAGCTTGTACCGTGGTGGGGCTGGTGAGGCGAAGGGTGAGTGGCTCTGCCGAGGGTTGTAACGTCCACAGGTGAGCTTGGGGTTGGGCGGGTGCTTGAGGCGTGGCTTGGGTGACTTGCGAGCTTGCCCCCCACGAGGTGGTGGTGTGCTGCGGGTGCAACAGGGTGGGGCAGCCCATGGCTTTAAGGTCCGCCACGGTTTGTTTAATCTGTTGCGAGGCTCCTCGTTTGGCGATGAGGGTCGCATCAGGGGTATCCACCACAAGGCAATCGCTTAGCCCTAGCAAGGCCAGCCGCCTGGCAGGTGTGGCACCGCTTTGCCATACCAAGCAGTGATTCGTGTCGTGCAGTACGGCGGGGGTGTGGGTTTGTACGGCGTTGCTATGGCGATCTTTGGGGAGGAGGTCATACACGCTGTCCCAACTGCCCACGTCGCTCCATTCGGTGCGGCAAGGCACCACTTTAACGTGGGTGGCCTGCTCCATCACGGCGTAATCAAACGAAATATCAGGCAGGGAGGCAAAGCTTGCCATGGCTTCATCAGCCGAGAGGGTGAGCAACTGGGCAATGGCGGGTTGGTGTTGCGTAAAGGCTTGGCGCAACGTGCCGATACTGGCCACGAACACGCCAGCATTCCACAAAAAGCGTTGGCTGGCCACGTAGCGTTCGGCGGTTTCAAAATCGGGTTTTTCTACAAAGCGGCGCACGTGGAGCCACGGTTTGTCGGTATGGGCTTCGTCTACTTCAATATAGCCAAAGCCTGTTTCGGGGTGGGTTGGGGGGATGCCGAGGGTGACAATCACGCCCAGCTCTCTGGCTTGGGTGGCGGCCAGTTGCAGTTCGCTGACAAATTGCTGACTGTCCACCACTTGATGGTCGGCGGGGAGGACGACGAGGATGTCGTCGTCGCTGGCATCGTGGCTGGAAAGCAGGAGCGAGGCGGCCAAGGCGATGGCAGGGGCGGTATTTCGGCGGGCAGGTTCGGCAATGACGTTGGGGGCAAGGTAGCCGAGGCCGTTTTGGGCAAGGTCTGCTATGAGGGCTTGGGCAATACGGGCGTTGCTGATGAGGAGGATATCGGTAGCGGGGTTGGCGGTGGCTTGGCCTGCCAGCAGGCGCAACACGGTTTGCGACACCAGCGATTGGCTGGCACCGAGGGGGAGAAACTGTTTGGGGTGGTGTTCGCGTGAGGCGGGCCACAGGCGGGTGCCGCCGCCGCCGCAGAGGATTGCAAAGCGCATGGGTGGGTGTCTTTCTGCCATAGGGGGGGGTACACGAAGGTTAAGTATACCTTGTAAGGCGTGTAAACACCACTTGGTGATAGGGGGGTGTGTCAGTAAAACCTAAAAGTTAAACGATGTTGAAAGAAATCTTAAAGCCGAAAAGATAAAAGGTCTTGGGACAAGCCCAACACGGTGGGAGGTCAGGAGGGACGCGTCCCTCCTGCGGGGTTTGGGGCAGCGCCCCATATCGCCAAAAAACGGAGTGGTTTTAAGACAAAAACCTAAAAAAGATAACCCTAGCCACTCTCTTTACTTCTTAACTTTTAGGATTCCCTAATAGGGGGGTGTTAAAGCCGTGTCACGCTCAAGCGTGTTTTTGCTTCACCTAGGCTAAAAACCCCGTTATTAGCGGAGCCATACGGTCGGCTTCCAGTAAAAAGGCATCGTGGCCAGCCTCGCTGGGTAGCACCACGTTAGCCACGGTTTTGCCTGCCTGCCGTAACGCCCGTGCCAACGCCTGCCCCTCTGTTGGGGGGAACAACCAATCGCTGGTAAACGAGAGGACTAAACTCTTGGCTTGCACACTGGCCAACGCCTTGCTTAGGGGGAGCTGCCCCCCTTGCGTCAGGTCGAAATAGTCCATGGCTTTGGTGAGGTAGAGGTAGGTGTTGGCATCAAAACGCTCTACAAACCGCCTGCCTTGGTAGCCCAAATACGACTCCACCGCAAATTCATGTTCGGCCGCTATGGTGTAGCTCAGCTGGGCGTTGGCCTGCTGCATGGTGCGTCCAAACTTTTGCGCTAAGGAGGCTTCGCTTAAATAGGTAATGTGTGCCAACATGCGGGCAGT
>JBIKUS010000202.1:0-5964 GCA_044347425.1 Vampirovibrionales bacterium
TTTACACCATTGTGCTGCTCGGGTAGCACGGTCAACATCTAGTATTTCTATGTTCATTTGATTCGCTCAGGAGTTTAGACATGCTAATTATACAGTATTATTTAGGCGATGTCAAACTGAGTCTTTGGTGTCTAGGTCAATACACAATGCCTCTAATGTACGATAATGTTCATAGGCTTGCTTAAGAGCTTCGTATTGTTGTAACTTTTTAGGATCGGGAACCAAGATACTTAGACGCTGTTCTATGGTTTCTAGCAACTGTTTAATGCTTCGATTGCCTATTCGAATATCCCCATCCTCGGGTAAATTAATGCCGTTATTAGTAATGTTAACTGTTTGACTTAATGAACCCCAGCCGCTTAATGAATGTGTACTATAAGAGGGTGGCGGTGAGTAAGCGGTGCCTCCGCTGGCGTTATTGTACTGTGTTAGATTAACCCCTAATCCGCCGGTACCAAAGATTCCTTGATATTGGCCCGACGTACTGTCTTGTAAGAATATGGTGTCACTGCCGTCTATACCCAAGGTAATAAAATCTGTGTCACCGAATAAATCTTTGATATCAAATTTAGTGTCGACACTATCAGCATCGGGCTTGTATCTATAATCTAAATTCGGATCTGTATTTAATTTAGCTAGTTCTTGATCAATCTTTTTGTTGATTTGACTCATTGTTGTTCACCTGATATCGACTTCGAAAGTCCGCAATAGCGGCTTTTATGGCATCTTCTGCTAAAATACTACAGTGTATTTTTACTGGCGGTAAGGCCAATTCTTCTGCTATGTGAGTATTGCGTATGGTTCCAGCTTGATCCAAAGTCTTGCCTTTTACCCATTCGGTAACAAGACTACTGCTGGCAATGGCTGATCCACACCCATAAGTTTTAAACTTTGCGTCAGTGATAACGCCATCCTCGTTGACCTGTATTTGTAACTTCATTACATCACCGCAGGCTGGTGCTCCCACCATGCCTGTACCTACTCTTTTAACTTCGCGAGCAAATGACCCTACGTTACGCGGATTCTCGTAATGATCCAGTACTTTGGCTGAATATGTCATCTTGGCTCTCCTTGTTATTTTTCAGTGTCTTAGCAAACTCAATCTGTTTAACCAAGACCTGCCAGTATTCTAATTCTTCTTGAGTAACTTCTAAATCACTGTAATCATTCATTTTGTTATACCGAAAATGAACTACCACATCCGCAGGTGTTAGTAACATTAGGATTACGTATCACAAACTGACTGCTCATGCGATCACGTTTGAAGTCAATTTCTGAACCAGTAAGTAGGTTCATGCTCATGGCATCTACTAACACACGACAACCCGAAT
This sequence comes from Vampirovibrionales bacterium, assembly GCA_044347425.1. Classification (GTDB taxonomy): domain Bacteria; phylum Cyanobacteriota; class Vampirovibrionia; order Vampirovibrionales; family JAJTHC01; genus JBIKUS01. The sequence continues at coordinate 1,332 of JBIKUS010000202.1, forward strand.
CACCTTCTATGACAAAATCATCAAAACTAGGTGGGTCATCTTCAAAGGTAAACGCATATTGAAACCCCGAACATCCGCCACCTTGTACAAATACACGCAGCGGACTTGTGGTATTTTCTTCCACTTGAACTTGACGTATTTGATTGAACGCAGCTTCTGTTACAGTAATCATGCTATCCTCCATACTCGATGTAATTACTTATATAGGTATTAAGGTTTTCTAATTCGCGATCAGTTAGATACATTTCCATTTTGGTATAGGGTTGATCGGGCATCTTGGCTTCGGCATATAGGGTTTCAAATTTAACCATATTGAAATCACCAATTGGTACTATTTCTAAATGTAAACTATAAGCATCGCGTTGTTGTAGTACTCTTTTCATGCTGTCTCCTGGAAACCTTTTTTACTATATGATCATTATCGCAAATTGTCAAGATAATATTCGTAATTTATTGTGTCCTGATTTTCCTGACATATCTTGGCACCATTGCGTAAATGAAACTTTCTAGCCATGTCTGTTTTGGGACTAAGTGTAACAAATCTTTTTATATAAGGATGGTCTTGACAAATGCGATCTACGCTGTTTAAGATCAATTCACGACCGGCACCTTGTCTATAACTCCATATGGTATAAAATACAGCAATAGTAGGATCGCCAGGAACAAATAGATCAGCTTCACGCTCAGGTACACGCTGTTGGTAGCTTACACAAGTAATAGCATCTACTCGTTCTTCTTCGTGTAAGACAAATATTGCTCTATTAGAGCCTACTCTTTGTTCAGTGGGGATTTGGGGGCGAACAGGATCTTCAAGCAGAAAACTCCAAAACCTATCTGCGTAATCTCGAATCAAGTGTAACATTGAATCCTCGTGGGTATATACCCTTACTTATCACTAAGGATTCCGAAACCCCTGATTTCTAGGGATATTCCAAGCTATGGCTGTGTTAAGTCCTGTTGGTTTGATGTCATTGACCACAATGCGCTCACCAACAGGCAAATTGAATATGATATGGTCATGACGAGTGATGCCTAGTCGAGCCAGTTCGACCATAGTAGCTTCTCTAAAGTATTCTTCTCTGGCTGTGGTAAAGATTACTATATCCTGTTCAGGTATGCTGGCAAGAAACTCTAATGTGCCGGGCAGCAGACTATCGTATCCATCCTCCCATAGTCCTTCATGTTTAAGTATAGTGCCGTCTAAGTCAATAAACCAAGTATGTGCTAGTGTTGAAAGTTCAAATGGTATCATAAATTTAATTGGTGCCCCCTCCAGGGGTCGCACCTGGCACCAGCGGTTTATGAGACCGTTGCTCTACTAACCATGAGCTAAGGGGGCGTGTCTATTAGTCTACAAAAAGGTCCGCATATCTATTCAGACGTTTTTTTTCGGTAGCATAGGGTTTTGGGTCATAATTCATAATAAGAATTTCTGTGCCCTTACTGTGTGTGTTGTAATTCTTTTTACCGGCACTGCGAGTAGCAGCACTGCGGTAAACTTGTTGACGATGCCAGTAAAATCTATCTTCGGGATAAAACTGTCTAAGGTCATCAAAGTCATAGTAACTTAACGCAAACTTACCTTGTATGTTGCCAAGAGTTCTAGCTAGTTCTTGATGCTTTTCACGTGGAAAGTCTTTGCTGTAATAAAACTCCATTTTATAATATGGAGGATCTACATAAAAGAATGTTTCTGCGCTGTCGTGTTTGACAATAAGATCTACACAATCAAGATTTTCTACCCGGCTGATACTCTTTAGCCTATCACAAATTTCTTGATTGGCCAATTTCTTTTTCAATGTGTTATATTTGCTAGGATACTTACCATTGGCCTTTTGCTCAGTAAAATAAGCCACATTGTTGGCACTTAACGGAGTACCAGCAAAGACCTGTGTCTGTAAGTACAAGTAACGTACAGCCAACTCAAAGTTGCCTAACTCCACAGTGGACCAGTCTAGGTCTTGGAATAACTCACGTTGGTACTGCTTGTAGAGTTCTAAATTACCGCAGCTACGACTGTCCATTAAGGCAAGAACACGTTCTGGATCTAGTCTGAAACACTCAAACACATTGGCCAACAAAGGATTAAAGTCGTTGTAGACTCTATATTTGCTGTTATCTACACGCTGGCTCTTTACTGAAACCCAAACAGCACCACCAAACACTTCAACAAAGCGTTGAATGTCGTTGGGGAATAGTTGATCCATCCACTTAACATGATGTGCTTTACCGCCGATATATGGAAACATAATTACCTCAGTGCGTTGCCAAAAAACACGTTAAAACAAGGAGTAGCTCCACCTTGACAGATGTTTTTCCATGTAACACTAAATGTCAACACAGTGCGATCATGCTGGTTACAAAACAAAATGCTTTTACCCGATGATCTAATATTGACTACTTGTGTATCCATGTCTTTAAAATCATAAAACTCTGTGGTTTGTGAAGGCTTCATCCAGTTCTTAGTAACACAGTATAGCATATCTTCATTGTCTGGTCTAGTGCCAGAAATTGGTAAAATGGTTTGGACTAACTGGTTTACTCGGGGCAAATTTTGATTCAACAAGTCGGCAGCGTATTTGGCATAAGCAACTTGCCCAGGAGCAGTAATATCAGCTACCAAAGTTAATACCAAAGGATCGGTCAGCTTAAACTCACGTAGAATACTTTTATAATCATAAGCAGACCTGAGAGTTCTACCGATACGGTTTTGTATAAGTGCGTATCTTTGAGCATGATACCCATTTGACATATCATATTCTCTGTAGCCTTGAATGGCATCGTTTACCTTTTTATTAAAGGTTCTAGCTCCAAGATTTTTAGCGGTTCCGGATCCAGATTCTGAACTAAATTTCAGTTCTAAATGCCTTTTTGAACCCGATACTAGTTCAAGAATAATATCGCCACCGTGAGAATAATTGGCTCGACCTTTCCATTCGGCTCGACGGATGTTGGGCTCAAATTGCTGTATGGCCTCCACCACCCGTCGAGTATATGTGTCAACATTTTTACCATTGAGGCCACTACACACAGCTAGTTCAGCAGCTTCGGCCCAGTCACGTTCATACTTGCCCATCAGTCTACTCCTTGAACGCCGTTGCCGTTTCTAAAGCCAATTTGGCCGCCTTGTGCTTGGATCCTCTCGTAAAGATCTTCGAGAGTAATGGGCGCAAAATCTGTACATTCAACTGATACGTTGTAATAATTAGGGTCAATTTCATCTCCATATTCTATTTCAGGGTTAATACCAAGTCGGTCAATCTTACTGGGTCTGCGTACACGATTGGCATGAAGATGCCCATGAACATTACAACCAAACCTAGCAAGACTTGCTGGATGAACAGGCACATGACTAAAGATCATGCCATTGAGCACATGGTACGCACGAATGTCATCAAAGTAAGCCGCGTAATCATCAATTTTGAAGATGTCGTGATTACCTTTGATCAGCACTTTGCGTCCGTTGAGCCTGTCAAGGATACTAAGGAACTTACGATTTATAACAACATCACCAAGGTAGTAGACACGGTCGTTTCGACCAACTCTTTCGTTGTTGCGAGCAATCATAGCCTCGTTCATTTCTTCTGCCGAAACAAAAGGCCTAAGCGGAGTACCATCTGCCCGCTTGAATACGGTACAGGTTTTCTCGTGTCCGAAGTGCTGGTCACTCCAAATCCATGTTTTTGACATTATAAGACCTTTCTGTGTTGCTGTTCAAAACGTGTAGCTGCCCTACGCCATTTACGCTGAATTGGCTCAGGTGCGTGACTACTTCGGTAGTGTAACACAGAAAATACGTAATGTAAATAGTTTTTGAGTGTCAAATCGAAGTATGGTCTATAGTTATAGTGGGAGATTTTGACTGGATGTTTGACTATAAATCCCCAACCAAACTGCCTAGGCCTAAACTTCTTCCCTTGGCGGTAATCCGTTGCTGTGCTTGTCATTTGGAGTATCTAGGTCCTGAAATAATCTGCGTTCTTGTTGGGTAATTTCTCGAAATGTGCGTCGTGGATTACTGCACATTATACATTTAGGGTCACCACAGTTCATAGCATGATGCTTGGCTAACTTATGTGGTTCCTCTACAGGCATACCATGCGATTTTGCTATCTTAACTTGACGATTAACTGCGGCGTCATCTCTATGTCGTCGTGTTGACGTCTTTATTTTATCTTCTGGTTTACTCATCGTACTGGTATACACTTAAATTTGGTTTCGTCTGTGACCATGGCTCTACCAACGTCCTGACAACTTTTTTCAGTTTGAAACTCGTATACAACACGCCATTCATGATGTTGTATACTACGTCTAAAATTAGGCTCCACTGTGACCAAGCTCCAGACCAATAACAAATAGGTAGTAATCATTCTATGTCGTACCTTGATCTTAGGAAAGAGCCAAGTGTGCCGCGACCGCTCCAGGCAATATGATCTACCTGTCGAGCACAATCTTCCACCACTAGTTCTACCAACTTGGCAATATCTGCCAAGGCAGGCTCACTGTGGACGCCATAGCGTGGTGCTGCGTATTCTGTACGTAGTACACCGGCTTCTTGTGCTAGTTTAACGACTTTTGGACTCATTGTATCCATGCGTACAAATTAAGTACGCCCAGTAATCCACTGATACAG
>JBIKUS010000122.1:0-5926 GCA_044347425.1 Vampirovibrionales bacterium
CTGCTTGAAGGGGGTTGGCACTGTCCATATCAAACGCATTGCCAACATCTTGCATAAAGTCGGCGGTAATGTGTTTAGAGGCACGTTGAGTATGATAGTGAGCTACGCCTTCATCACCACGCAAAGCGGCTATTAAGCTCGCATAGTGCATGGCGTAGGCTTTATCGAGTAAGGATCGTTTAGGGTCGTTAATAAGAGGGTCTAATGCGCTTTCTGCTTCTTGCAAGTAGCGATTAAAGGTTTTAGGGTCGTTGATATAAGGCTGCACTGCCACGTTAAGCTTAGTGAGCATGGTTTGAAAGGGTGTGGTTTGGCTTAAGCGGTCAAACTGGGTAGAGTCATCTTGCATAGCTGCCCTTAATATGGCTTTACTACTTTGTGTTAATCCAGAAATTAACCCCGTTTCGGCAGATTGTTTCGCAATTTCAGATGCAACGGATGCAACATCCCAAGGCATACCAAAAGCAGGAGTCGCTTGATACAGAGCTTTAGGCTGCTGTTGGTTGGCGTTGGTTGGCGTTGGTTGGCGTTGGGTAAATGTATCAAGTTTAACAGCTTGCAGAAGCATTTGCTGATTTTGACTCAGTTGTTGTAAGTCTGCTTCTAGTTGGGTAAACCTTGCTTGATCAGCTTGGTCTTTAGCCGCTAGCCATTGTTGAATGCGTTTGTCTTGTTCTTGGTTAGCCCATTTTGATCCTATATAACTCATGTGTATGTTCCTTATCGCTACAGCGTGGGGTGTCGTCCCCCTTAATAACCTACTCATTCATAAACCTAAACACGCCTAACAATTGCCCTATTACAATCATCTGCCCTGTTTTACCTAAGGGCTTTATTTTTGCTATACTCCTCTAGCCCCCTCACCTAGGATGCTTCTCGTGCCACTGACCTCACCCTACTTAGCTAACACCCCCACACCATGAAGCTATCATTAAGTTACAGCGCATTATGCCTTGCCCTAGCCCTAGGGCTGGCTAGCCCATGGGCAGGAGCTGTGGCCGCTAACGACACCACGCCCCTGCCGTTGGCCTTAACGCCTCAGCCAAGCATGAGTACGTTTACCCTCTCGCCCTTGGGCGAGGAGAACACGGCCTACCCCATCCCTCGGGTGGTGGTGTCGGGCGATGCCAACGCCTTGCCCACGCCGCAAGCCTTGGCGCAACTCACCGCCAAACTCGCCCCAAGTGATGTCCCTGCCCCCGTGTGGGCGTTGGTCATTAGTGCTTCGGCCTTTGAGACGCATTGGCAAAACCAGCCCGCCCGTAGCTGGCTACGCACACAGGGCTGGGTACTCCTTACTGAACGAGACTATGCCGAAGCGGGTGACACCCCTAAAGCAAACGACCCTGCCACGCTCACCCTGAAGCGTTTGGCCTTGCCTGTCCCGCCTCCGCCCGAGCCGACACCCCCACCGTATGGGATGGATGTGCTGACGCCCAGCCTAACCCTTGAGGTGGCACCACCCCCTCCCCCCGAACCGCCGATGCTCAAGGTGTGGGTGAGTGTACTGGCTGGCAAAGCCCTCGTTGTGGTGGACGATACCACACCCCTCCCCTTAGACACCCCCACCGAAGCCCTAACCCCGTGGCAACGCCTGCAAACCCTACCCAATGGTAGCCAATTGGTGGCCAACGTGTTAGCCCAAGCCCAACAACTGGCCGAAGTGCAACGCCAACAAGCCGTTAAACGCCAACTGACCGAACTCAGCGCCTTGGCTGATACCTTTTGGCAAAACCTCGAAGTCTCGCAACAGCTTGAGCTTCGCCTGCAAAGCATGGGCATGAAGCCTGCCACCTCGGCGTTGAAATCGCCCACCTATCAAGCCACCAAGTTGGCGCAACAGGCCGACGCCTTAAAACAACAACTACAAGTGGCCTTACAACAACCCTTGGCCACCACGCCCGAAGCTACCCAAGCGGCGTTTAAGCAAGCCCAAGCCCTCTACCACGAGGCACTGACCCATGTGATACCTCCCTTACCCCAAAAACATGGCAGGGGCATTTGGTTGGACAGAGGCACCCTGGTGAAGGCAGGCTCTGCCGAAGGGCTGACGGCCTTACTACGCCAATACAAAGCCCTTGGCCTGCAAGACGTGTTTATTGAGACGGTCAACGCAGGCTTCCCCATTTACCCGCAAAGCGAGGTGTTGCCGATGCAAAACCCGCTACTCGCTGGCTGGGATCCTCTTGCCGTTGCTGTCGCCGAAGGGCATCAACTGGGGCTACGCATCCATGCGTGGGTATGGTGTTTTGCGGTGGGCAATAAGCGGCATAACCCGCTGATTAACCTGCCCACCTCGTATGCTGGGCCTGTATTGTCGTTACCTGCTTTGCAAGGCGAAGCCTTGGCATTTACCCCCGCACCCAATGATGGGCAACGCTATCACCAAGACGAGTTTTGGCTATCGCCCGCCAGCCCTAAGGCGCAAGCCTACCTGTTGGCCATGATGCAAGAAATCACCGACCGCTACGCCGTGGACGGCCTCCACCTTGACTACATCCGCTGGCCGTTTCAAAAATCCAACTGGCGAGCAGGGGTTGACCCTACCAGCTTGCAACGCTTTTATGACGAGAACCCACTGCCCCCTCCGCCTAACCCACCCGAGCTGCTGCCCGATGCCCCCAAGGCCACGGTAGATGCTGCCCTTAAAGCCTACGATGCTGCCTTAACCAAATACATGCAAAGGGTCACGCAACAATCTGAACGTATAGCCCAAGGCTTGCCCCCTTTGCAAACCCTCACGTGGCAACAGTGGAAGGTGGAGCAAGTGAACGCCTTTGTGGCTACCGTGAGCCAAACTTTGAAGCAACGCCACCCCAACCTTATTCTCTCAACGGCGGTGTTTGCCCTACCCCGAGACAACAGGCTGGCCGCCATACAACAAGATTGGGAGACCTGGGTACGTAAAGGCTGGATTGATTGGCTGGTACCCATGACGTATACCCCCGACCCCGCCGCTCTTCGTGCCGAGGTCACGGCGATGTATCGGCAGCTTGAGGGGACGGGCGTACAACTTTACCCTGGTATTGGGCTACATAAACTAGAACATGACCAATTGTTAGCCAGTTTGGCCGTGGTGCAACAGGCTGGTAGCAGTGGGCATGTATTGTTTGCAGCATCGCAATTGGTGCCTAGTGTACAGGCGGTGTTGCAACAGGGGCCTTACCAGCCGTGGCCAACCATGGCGTGGCGACAAGAGAACACCACCGACGGCCTTACTCGCTTTAGGCGAGAACTGTTATGGCTTAATGCGCTTATTGGGACAGAGGTGTCACCAGCGTTACAGGCTTTGTTGGCCGACCCTGTGGCCAGCCAAGTTAAGGCGGCGTGGCCAGAGCAAGCCGTGGCCTTGCGCCGAAGTATTTGGGCTAAGTACGGCCATCAGCCGTTTTGGGCTAATTACGTTCTGGGCGAATTGAACCGCCTTAACTTGGCGGTGTCTCGGTTATAGCCTTTGTTTGCCATAGGGCTACGCTAACGCTACACTGTTGAGGTGATTGCCCCCAACTCTCTGCCTTACTTGAGCTTACTTATGACGCTTCCACTCAATCACTTATACTTAACGCTGGGCTTAGCCCTTAGCCTGCTAGCCTACCCCGCTCTTGCCAACCCAGACGAGGCTACCCCACCTAACACAACGCTGCCCACTACTACGGCCATACCCTTCATTTTAACGGGGGCCATTACTCAGCAAAAGGTCGCTACGGTACCAGCCTCGCCCATCACTGCCGATCTGGCTTACAGTAATACGCTGTTGGGGGCATTTCACAGAGAAGTGGCCGAAGCAGGCGGCTTTGGTGGCCCTCACTACGACTTTATGAAGCTGCGGGTCACTTACCTTGAACCCCAAGACGTGAGCTTTTGCGCTCCTCTGCAAGCCGCCGATGCTGTTAAACGCTGGCCGTTTGCCCGTAAGCTCAACCTTGACCCTGATCGCCCGCAACGCCATGTGGTACAACTTGACCTTAAACTCAACTTTGAAGACGTGCGTGGCATTAAACATCTCACCTTGCCTAACAGCAACTTACCGCTTGAATGTGAGCTGCTGTATTATGCCCAAAACGGCAAAGCGAGAGGCAGGCTAGATAAACGCTTTTTGCTTTACCAACCCACGGCCAACGTGGTGAGCTTACAAGCCTTTGCACCTGGTAACAGCGAAGGTGCTTGGATGAAGGTGCTGCAAGGCCTGTTAGGTATTGGTCGAGATTTGGGTATTCTTTCAACCACGTTGGGTACGTTGCGCTAATGATGATGCTACGTTGTTTTACTTTGCTTGCCAGTTGTCTTGTCTATCTTATGACTTGTTTGCCATTTGTTTTAGCCGAAACTCAGCCGTTGTTGGCCGCCCCCCCACAAACTCAGGCCTCACAGGCGTTAGTCACTGACGGCTTAACCCGAGCGCAACTCTCGCACGTGCTGGTAGAGTGGTTTAAATTGCCTAAGTTGCCTTATTCTGTATTTGCCGTGTTTACCGATGTCCCCTTAAACCACCCCGATTATGTGGCCATTGATGCCGTACGTAGGCAACACTTGCTTTTGGCCGACGATACAGGCCAGTTTTACCCCGATACGATGGCGACCCAGCGGGATGCGTGGCTTGCGTTGGCTAAGCTCCTCTTCCCCAAGCCGAGTATGAGCGATACAAATATTGCTGCCCTGCTGGCCCCCTTAACAGGCATTGAGGGTTTACCCCGTTACGAGCGGGTGAGGGTAGCTAGGCTGGTGAGCGCACAGTTGTTGGGGCAACCGCCTCACACGCACCTCAACCCCGATGCGCCGCTCTCTGCCCGATGGATGAGCGACACCCTTGCCACGCTTAAAACCAACCATGCGCTGATACGAGACCAAGAGAAGCAAACGGCCGAAAACGCCAACCCGAGCATCCCCGTGCCTGCCAATACGCTGCTAAGCCTCACCCCAAGCCAAGCCATTAGTAGCGACACCATTGCCTTGGGTAGCCAATATTACTTTCAATTGGTAGCACCTGTACAACTGCCCGACGGTAACATCATCCCCAAAGACAGCAGCACCCGTGCCATTGTGGTTGAGATTGACGATGCCAAGCATGATTACACCTTGCAGTTTGACGCACTGACTTCGGCGCAAACAGGGCAACGCTATGCCATGGTGGCCCAAAGTGTGATTCACCTGCTGCCCCGCTCTAAGTTGGCGGTGTTAAGTACCCAACCCGAGAAAGAGAATAAATCGCTGTTGATTACAGGCTCTCGGCTTGAGGTGGTGACCCAACGCCTGCCCGATGCACCGAGTGAGTCGCCCACCACGCCACCGCTTGCCCCTGAGGAAGTGCCTCCTGCCGAAGTGCCTGCCGCCGCACCGCCTGCCCCATAACGAGAGGTTGGCTTAAGACTATTGCTAGGCTAAATGTCTCAATAAAGGCTACTATTAGTGAGAGAATCGAGGGTAACCTAGTATGCTCTTAAAATAGCGGATGCTTTGTCGCAGAGACAAAAGTTGTTTATGTTTTAAGTCTTCAGGGTTTCCGTTTAATGGCGATTTTTTATTTTTCTTTCTTTTTAGGTGTTTTTACTCCCCACCTTACCGCTCTACGGCTTGATTTTAAAGATTACTTGATATGACCGTTAAAAGACAACGGGTATGAGGCGTTGCTTCCCCAATCACCCGCAACAAAAAGCGAGGTTAAGCGTTTATGCAACTAACACCCTTGCCTCCCCCACCACGATAGACCCACCAGAGCGACCACGCCCACCATGACTTCATCGCCCTTTGTGCCGAACCATCGGCCTGCTGCCTTTGGCCTAACCCAACCCCCACTCACCCCAAGCACACCTTCTACCCCACCAGCCCCTGCCCCCGAACCTAATGCTAACACCATGGCAACCACGGTGTACCAAGCCTTGCCCACTGCTCAGCAAGACGAATTTAAACGCTTAGCCGCACAAGGTAC
>JBIKUS010000029.1:0-19934 GCA_044347425.1 Vampirovibrionales bacterium
TCCACGGTTTCAATCATAGGTTGGCCTACTTCGTATCGCCATAGGGGTTGGGTGACGGCACAATGCCACACCTGCCACTGGCTACGGTTAACAATGGCTTGCCAGTAGGGCTTGAGGGCTTCATTGCCGATGAGGCGTTCGTTATCGTCGGGCGAGAGCAGGCGTTCGTCCCACGTCCAGACTGAGGAGGCGGTTTCGCCGTTGGCTGGGTCAAAGTAGCCACCGTTCAGCACCATGGCAGCAGCGGGGAGTTCGGCGGCAATGGCATCCACACTGGCAAGGCCTTGCTTGCTAGCCCAAGGGACGACAACCCACCCTTGTTGAGCTGGTGGTACCACCACCCAATGCACGGTAGTAGCGGGGTTGATAACGGCGTGGTGATACTGGGGTTGTTTGGTTGCCGTAGCGGGTGCGCTGGCCGTTGTTACCTCGGTGGGGGGGGCAACGGCTAGGGGAGAGAGTTCCGTCCACAGTAGGTCGGCATGGGCAGGTGGGTAACACGACACAAGGGTTAGGCAGGCAAGTAAGGCACACAGGTGGGGCATGAGTGGCAGGTGAACTTTAGCCATGAGATTGTCCTCGGTGTTGGTGGTGGTTTTAAAGTGACTCCGTGCTTCAGCCTTAGTATAGGCTAAAGTGTGGCATACGACAAGTTAGCGTCGGTTTGTGAGCCATAGGGTTACTCAAGCAAGTGGTGGGGATTAAAGCCCTGCACCCCTAAAGTTTTGGGGGTATGGTACGATACTACCTACACGCCCAACCCACGAAAGGATCGCCATGCAATGCCTCAAGCCTCAAGCCTCAAGCCTCACGCCTCACGCCTCACGCCTCACGCAAAAAGTATAGCGTAAATAAGGCATTTACCCTAGCCGAAACCCTTATTGTGCTGGCTGTAATGGGGTTACTTGTTACCTTTACCGTACCCAAAGTAATACACGAAGTTGGCGAACAGCAGAAGAAAGCAGTAGGCAAAGAGACCATTACCGCCCTGCACGATGCTCTTTATGCAGGCTGGCAAGAGGGGACGCTGAATTCATCCACGACTCTCACACAGTTGGGCGACTACTTGGCGACAAAGCTCAACGTTATTCGAGACTGCCCTGCAGGTCGCCCTGCTGGCGACTGTGTAACGAGTTACACCGATACCTTTGGTAATGCCAGACGTATTTTAGTGCTACCCAATGGTGCGTGGGTGAGCCTCTATGGCGTTTATGGCGTTAACCCCTCAGCACTCCTAGGCTTTCATTTTTTTGTAGACTATAATGGTGCAACGGGTCCCAATATTGAACCTAATGTAGGAGGTACAGCCACCACGTCTGATACTATCTGCCTATGGTTTAACCCGAGCAATCAAAAAGTAACTATAAACCCCAGCAGGCATGGAGATAACTATCAAGCAGGGGCTTTGGTTCCTGATAGAGGCGCCAATAGGCACTTGGTTTACAACTATTGGATGGGGCTAGACTAACCTCACCCTATTGGTGGAGTTGACAGCCCCACTACCCTAAAGTTTTGAGCGTATGGTACGATACTACCTACACGCCCAACCCACGAAAGGATCGCCATGCAATGCCTCACGCCTCACGCCTCACGCCTCACGCCTCACGCCTCACGCCTCACGCAAAAAGTATAGCGTAAATAAGGCATTTACCCTAGCCGAAACCCTTATTGCTTTAGGCATTTTGGGTTTAATAGCCACCTTTACCATCCCCAAAGTCATGACGGAGATGACCTGGGTAATCAATAAAGCTAGGTAACTATCCCCTAACGCCACGTGTAAGAAGTATGCTGTACCAGCCACTGTCGTGACAGGGGTTAACAAGCGAGCTTGTGAGCTAATCCAAGAGTTTGACACATCTCAAGGTAAAAACACTCACACATTAGGTCAAGGCTTTCACACATGATAGTATAAACCTTTAGTTGTTAGATTAAGACTAAAGGGTAAGATAACAAATGCTTAAATGGGTTCAGGACAAGTGTAATGATATACATGGAGAATGGAAGGGTATAGATTATGTTGCAGGAAAGATTATGTGTGGTTTTGTGTTAATTTGGCAGTTATTATTCATAGGCATTGCGGCCAGTGTGAACAATTTAAAGCAAATGATGACACAAATAGGTGATATTGGATATGAAGGGTTAGGAGTCTTGATTTTAATTTTATGTTATTTGATAGTTGCTGGGAACGCAATATGGACGGAGCAACGTCGCAAAACTATACTAGAAGCTGAAAGAAAAGAGATTGAATTGGAGAGGGGAAAAATAGCCTTAGAACGTAAAGAGATGGTTAAGCATATTAGCGAGTTGTTAGATAGAACAAAACTTGACAACAGAAAAGCACTGCTTAGTTTAGAGTACACAGTAGATTTAATTGAAAGCGCAGCTAAATATGGGTCAATAGAGGTTAATGATAGTAGCGATGGTGTTAAAGGTATTAGACACCTAAAAGAGTTAAGTTGTGATGGTAGGCTTACAGAAAAGGATCAGCATATTATTGACAACCTCAAGACATTACTGGGCTGTGTAGAGCCAGATGTCAATCATGTCTTTTATGGGAAACCTATAACAAGGTACAGAATTACAGAATCATACCGTAAGTTAGCAGGTAAAAAGTTCACTATTCTAGTGAAAGACTTAAAAGTAGCTATTAAAGATTTGAAAGTAGATGTAAACACTATCATATTGATTTAAAAGGTAAACTTGGAGTAGAATTAAAGACATAATTAGTATATAAACTGAGTGGTGACTGAAAATGAATTTTGTGGTAGTTTAGGTGGTGTCGTTGTTGGTATGAGTATTAAAGATATGGATTTCTCTTTAGAAGGGTATTTAGATACTCTGGATTATGACCCAAGAAAAGATGATCCTCTTATACCTATCTATGAGGCTATTATGAATGGCCTTGAGGCATGTCAAGAAGCAAACTGTTCTAAGCCAACAGTAAAAGTTACCGTACAGCGTGCATACAATGAGCAACCACTAAAAGGTATACCCAAAACTAAATTAGCACCGATAGAGGAGTTTGTTATTGAAGATAACGGTATAGGGTTTACACAAAGCAATCAAGATAACTTTAAAGCGATCAACAAAACGCATAAGCTGAATCATAAAGGCATTGGTCGAACTCTTTGGTTAAAACCTTTTACTGAAGTAGAGATTCAAAGTGTATATAAGAAGGGTAGATCGAGAGAAAAGGTTAGGTTTACTTTTAAAAATTCAAACCAAGATTCTATTGTTAATTTAGAATCAAGCTGTGTTGATATTGAGTCAACTGGCTCAAAAGTGATCCTAAAAAATATCAAAGACACCTATATTAAACGCTACTCTAAAAGTTTTGAAAATATAACAAATTCAATAAAAGCACAATTTTTACCATACTTACTTGCACACAAAAATGTAAAAATTGTTGTTGTAGACTCTGGGGAACAAGAAGTTTTAGAAGCAAAGGGTATACAAACGAAAGAGTCTGTTTTTGTGCTGAAAGAAGTATCTTTCAGAGTTGTAAATATAAAAATAGACACAGATTATTTCAAAAGAAAACATAATACAGCCTATTGTGCAGGAGGTAGGGTTGTACGCAGAGAAACAATTAAAAAAATTAACAATGAAATTGTTACAAAAGATGGGAAGTTTTGGTATCAGTGTTTTGTGCTGTCTGAATTTTTGGATCGTAATGTAACGCAACTAAGAAATGACTTTAAAATAAGGAAAGACCTTAGTGATTCTTGGGAAGATTCAGAGGACGACGATGGCGATATTACTTGGAATCAAATACAAGAAGGGGTTGAAGCAAAACAAAGGGAGTTTATGGAACCTTTTAAAGGTTATTTAGAGGGTTTAAGGCAGGAAACTTTAAGGAGTGCCTTTTCAAAACGTCCCTATTATGACTATTTAAAGTTAGATGATCAATTTTTGCAGGCAATCCCTTACGATGCTCCACTTTCGTTTGTTGAGTCAAAACTAAGGGATAAACATGCCGAGCTAGAAGACACAACCCTCTCTAACTTAGACAACGAAATTCCTTTATTTATAAGAAAACTTAAAGATGGTGAGCTAGAAGAAAACTATAAAGAACGTATAGATGGCTATCTTAGTAGTTTGTCTGATGTGGCCAAGTCAAACCTATGTCATTATATCTGTTCACGCAAAGTAGTTTTAGAACAACTTGATAAGTTTATAGCTTTAAGACAACAGGATGGTAAGTTTAAGGTCGAGGCTGAAAACTATATACACAACTTAATTTACCCTATGAAAAAAGATAGTGACCAAGTTAGCTACGCAGACCATAACCTATGGGTTATAGACGAAAGGTTGGCGTTTAGTCGTTATATAGCATCAGATTTAACAATGAATTCTAATAAGCTGTTTAAAGTTCAGGATGAGGACAATCGTAAAAGACTAGATATCTGTTTATTTAAAGAAAACTTATTTAGTTCTTTAAATGATAGAGAACCGTACACAGACATAATTGTAATTGAGATAAAGAAAGCCCATGAACCTTATAACGATATACATGATCAGCTTTTAGACTATGCTGAAATAATAAGAAAAGGCGAGATGTATAATGACAAGGGAAATAAAGTAAGTGTTTCGCCAAGTAACTGTAGGATTTTCATGTATGGTGTTTGTAATTTAACCAAAGAATTTGCGTCTAAGCTGTCAAGTCGGCACGATTATTATGTTTTGCCAGAATGGGACAGAGCTATATATTACTCTAAAAATCTTAATGTTTATATAGAAATTATTGATTACTCAAAGCTCACGCATGAAGCTAAAATGAACAATAAAGTCTTTTTTGAAAAATTGAGCTTGCATGACTAACATGTTAAACATAAACATCACCTTAGATGATAGCTTGGTTAAGGATGACCTTGCTTACTTGCAAAGCGTGGATAGAGATAGGCTAGAGTTAGCTTTTGCCGAGGTCACGCATGGGGTTGAGGAGAGCTTGCTCAAAGGCGATGAGCTTAGTCGCTTGTTCTTTGAGTTGAGCTACGTTGCAGGGTATGACGAAGCCACAGGAACAAGTCACGCAACCTACACTTATAAGCCTACTGTGCTTCTCGGTAAATTACTTACCACATTGAGAGCAAGTTGACCAAAATACCGTTTAATGTTAGCTTTAACTTGTATCAATTTGTGTAGTTGACAGGGTGTTGCAATGTCTGTGCCAGTTGGGTTAGAAGAATTAGTCTCTAATTTTGATAGAGGGCTTCAAGAGTATAAGCACCCCAATTATAAAGAAGCTAGAGTAAGGGTACAATTTATTGACCCATTTTTTGAATTATTAGGTTGGGATATGAGAAACACTGGGGGACAGCCAGCACATTTGTTAGATGTCATCCACGAAGATAGTCTTGAAGATTATGATGATAACGAGAATAAGTTAGCAAGAAAAGCCCCTGACTATTGTTTCAGAATAAAAGGCAAACGTATATTCTTTGTTGAGGCGAAGAAACCAGCTATAAACCTTGATAAAAATAAACAGGCCACATATCAGTTAAAACGCTATGCTTTTTCGGCAGGTTTACCCTTTTCTATACTTACTGACTTTGAAGAATTTTATATTTTTGACACATTGATTAAACCAAATGCGGCAGACAGCCCAAAAGCCAATCGTCTTGGTAGTTATCTATACACAGACTACGTTGATAAATGGGATGAGATTTATTCAGCCTACTCAAAAGAAGCTATTTTGGATGGGGCTATCCCAAAACGCTTTACTAAACCAACAACTGTGGATAAAGAGTTTCTAAAAGAGCTTGATACTTGGCGGCAGTTATTAGCGAATGACTTGTTAATCACTAACCCATCTGTTTTTAGTACAAATTATGATGCTTTAAACTTAGCTGTTCAAAAAATAATTGACAGGATTTTATTTTTAAGGGTTTGTGAAGACAGAGGTACTGAACCTTACCAAGATTTAAAAAGATATACAGACTACACCCAACTATTAACTAAGTTCCAAGATGCCAATGAGCGTTACAACTCTGATTTATTTAAAATAGAAGATGACCTAACACGTCAGATAACCTTATCATCAGACAGTATCAAAACCATTATAGAAAACTCTTATTTCCCAGTTTGCCCTTACGAGTTCTCTGTCATGCCCTTACAGTTCCTAGGAGCGGCCTACGAGCAGTTTCTAGGTAAGGTTTTACAAGATGTGGATGGTCAGCTCCAAACAGTCGAAAAGCCAGAGGTGCGGAAAGCTGGAGGGGTATTCTACACTCCTGAATACATGGTTGATATTATTGTCTCTGACACACTTGGAAATTTGCTAAAAGGAAAGAAACCAGAGGATGTTGATAGTATAAAAGTCATAGACCCCTCGTGTGGTTCTGGTTCTTTTTTAATTAAAGCCTACCAATTCTTATTAGACTGGCATCTTAATTATTACATGACGGTATTAAGTCAACAAAAAAACCCCAGCCGTGGTAAGTATTCTAAAATTTTTGACCTTAATAAGGATGGTACACCTTATCTTGTTTTACAAGAAAAGAAACGAATTCTTTTGAATAATATATTCGGCGTGGATATTGACAGTAGAGCTGTTGAGACAACGAAACTATCCCTGATGTTACTTATGACTGATGGTAATGTACAACAAGATTTATTCCAACGAAAGATACTTCCCAATCTTGAAAACAACATTAAGTGTGGGAACTCGCTAATGTCATCAGACTTTTTGTCCTATAATGGAAATAGTGACAAACTCAATAAGGATTTCATAGACAAGTTAAAGCTGTTCAACTGGAACTATTCGTTTTCTGATGTGTTTGAACGAGGGGGCTTTGATGCAGTCATTGGAAACCCACCTTGGATTTCTTTGTCAAGAAGGTTTAAAAACGATATTCTGACCGATATAGAGCTAGCTTATTTAATAGATAAATATCAAGGCAATGAATACTCACCTAATGTTTACGAGTATTTTGTAAACCAAGGTATTGCCATAACGAAAGCTGGCGGATTTATTAGTTATGTTGTGCCAGACAGGTTAAATGCTAATAACCAATTTTCAACGCTCAGAAAAAGTATAAAAGAATCCATGACGATAAAAAGACTACTTTTTGATTTGGATTTCCCAGGCATCACTACTGATACTATGATTTTTGAGTTTGAAAAATCTAAAGCCTCGGATGACCATTTGTATTCTGTTGATTTGTATAAATCGAAAACTTCTGACAGTGTGAGCCAAAATCATTACAACTCTGATTTGTTTTATGAACAACAGTCTACTATTATTGATAAGTGTTTAAGTGGATTAAGGCTGGAAGATTTGTTTGACATAAAAACAGGAGTTATTGTTGATACAAAACTAATGACGACATCACAACAAAATGAGAATCAAGTAGCTTATATAAAGGGTCGGTCTATTGCGGAGTTTTCTGTCAATAACGAAAAATATTACTGGCACTTTTTTGGAAAAGAGTTTTTTAAGGGTGGCACATGTAATGAAAAACTTTTGAAAATAAACAAAAAAGTAGTAATTTCTAAAACTGGCTACCCTATAAAATCTGCTTATGTAGATGCTCCAGTTATTTGTGAGCAGAGCTTATACTTTATTTATGCAAACAAGCATTACTCTAGTTCCTTTGGAGACTTGGAGTTTAGATTCCTTGCACCACTGTTTCAATCTGACTTATTTGGCTACCTGTTTTGGAATAAACTAGTAACTAATCCCAATTCGACACCACAGCTAAAAAGGCAAGACCTGCTGTGTTTTACTATACCAAACAACACAGAGGCTCTTGTGAAACTCAACCAACTTGCATCTGTAATTGTCGAATACACCAAAGCAGACCAGAATTTCAACATCATAAAGCAACACATGAATGACTTGGTTTATGAGTTGTATAACATTACAGACGATGAGAAGAAAATCGTCCGTACTTACTTAGCTAATAAGGTTACAAAGAAGTGAACGAAAAAGAGTTATTCCACGAGTTGCTGAGAAGGGCTTGTGCCACGAAGCCTAGCAATCAACCAGTTGAGCCGCCACAGGCAGAAGATGAGGAAACAACGCCCCAACCTTGCGATGATTGTAGCGGTACGCAAACTCATCCACATAGCGTTGAAGGTACTTAGGGCTAACGCTATGGTAAGTTCCATCAATACTACGCTTGAGCTGGCTCCAAAAGCCCTCTATCGTGTTGGTATGAACATCACCAACAACGTACTGTTTATCTTTGTGCTTAATTTTCTCGTGTTTAAACCCATTCATAGAGACACGGGTATAAGAGGCGTATTCATCGGTTATCACCCTTGCGCCTTTTTCAACAGAGTCGTTAATGAAGGGTAGTACGGTAGAGGCTTTGGTATTCACCCCAACAACGGCTTTGACTTGGCCTTGGCGTTCAACAACCCCGATAACAGGGGCTTTGCCATCCGCACCACGTCCACGCTTGCCCTTTTTGGCTCCGCCCACGTAGGTTTCGTCCACTTCAACCGTACCGCTTAGCTTGTCGCCACCGTCAACTTCAAACAACTTACGGATTTGAGTACACATGCGCCACGCTGTTTTATAGGTAACACCAATTTGACGCTCCAATTCTTTAGCAGATACACCGTTTTTAGAGACAGAAAAGAGGTAAATAGCATGAAACCATAATTTCAAGGGAGTTGATGACTTGTGAAAGATGGTATCAGCTAAGGGGTAAATTTCGCAACCACCGAAGGCACACTTGTAGTATTTACGTTTAGAGACTTTAGAGTAAGCAAACTTTTGGCCACAATGCGGACACTCCACAAGCCAACCATATCTCGCTTTAAAAACATACTCCAAACAATCGTCGTCAGTCGCAAAGTCATTGTTGAAGTTCTTGATAGTGTACTTGAGGGTTGTAGAAGTCATACTATAGGCTCTTATAGGGTGAAGTCTGTTAGATTTGGAATATGCCTATAATATGCCACAAGCTACACGTGGTGTCAAGGGATAGTTATCTAAAGCTAAGCTTAAAACCAATATTAGTGCCTTAAACCAAGCCCTGAATACCGCCACGCTAGATGGCAGTTATACCAATGTTACAGATGCTTTGCTTGCCAACCTGAACTATGCACACAACTGCCCCCCTAACAATATAGCCGGCCCCTGCGCAAAAGCTTGGGCTTGGGCGCCACCCCCCAATGGGGGGTCTCATGTTGATTACCATAGGATTATTATGCATGATGGCACTATAATAATGTTCTTTCGTGAGGACGAAATAGCTATAAAAGTTGAGGATAAACCATTTAATCCATACCCATTAGATGGTTCAGCTAATGGGATGGCTCTGCGTTATAATGGCACTGATCAGACAATGCCAGCATGGCATATTTATCCAAGTATCGCACCTTTACATTTCGGGCCTGCTACTTATTCGATACTCCTCTACAAAAAAGTGTTTGAGTAGGGCTTTGGGTTACCACCTAAGTACCAAGTGTTACGCCCCAACCTACGGCTCAACCCTGCCAACTCGCTCCCCTCCCTAGGGGCAAGGGGCGGTATCGCTTGCAGGGGGGCTTGTCTACGGGTGCTAAAACGGCTGAGGGTAAGGCTAGGCAACTTCTCGCCCCGCTCATACGCCCAAAGCAATTGGTAGCTAATGCCCGCTTTAGCTGCCACGGCTTTCAGTGTCAGGTTGTCGCATTGCCTAAAGGCACGCAACACCTCACCCGCTGATAAGGCTTGTTTCATTTCTGGCACGTCGTACCAGTCTAGCAACTCGTTGGGGTCATCGTGCTTGGTCGTCATGCTCTTACAATACATCCTTTTTGGTTGCAATGCAACCTTTTTGGTTTTGTTTTTAGCGTAGCAGAACATCACATTTCAGCCACAAACTTCCCCCACCCCTTGCCAGCACAGCGGGCTACGGCTAAGCTAGTGGGCATGACTTCTTCTCCTCTCTCTCACCCCGAACCTATATCGCCCGAAGCTCGTTTTTCGGCGTGGGCTTGCCCTACCCTGTGGCAAGGAGCCACCACCGCCACGGGCAAGCCCTTTAGCACCCTTACCACCGTGCAAGCCAACCCCGCCGATGCTACCCCCATGATGCGGCAATTCCTCCACGTTAAAGCCCAGCACCCCGATGTGTTGCTGCTCTACCGTATGGGCGACTTTTACGAAACCTTTTTTGAAGATGCCTTGCAAACCGCCAAACTCCTCGAACTCACCCTCACAGGCCGAGAGTCGGGGGCGTTGGGGCGTGTGCCTATGGCAGGTGTACCCGTACGAGCCGTGGATACCTATATCCAACGCCTGCTGGGCATGGGCTACCGTGTCGCCATCGGCGAACAACTGCCCGAAGCCCCGCCAGAGAACGAAACCACGACGGCCAAAGGGTTGATGGATCGTAAAATTGTCCGTGTCCTCACCCCTGGTACGGTGACCGAGGCCAACCATTTACCCACCGATGCGCCCAATTACCTCGCCGTCCTCCACTGGCCAGCCCAACCCGACGCTTTGGGTTGCCTCGCTTGGTGTGATGTGGCACAAGGCGAGTTTGCCCTCACCTGCCAAAACCAGCAGGGGCTGTTAAGTGAGTTAGCTCGGTTGCAACCCGCCGAAGTGGTGGTAAAAGCCAAACGCCGTAAAGGGCTTGGCGGCGAAGGCGTGGCCGAATGGGTGGCCGATGTCTCCCCTGTGGTGAGCCAAGTCGTCAAGCAAGTGGTACCGCTGCCCCCGCACGTGTGGGAGGCCAGCAGTTGCCAACGTCGCTTACTCAACTGGGCGAACGTCCCCTTTGTGGAGGGGTTGGGCTTTGGCGCACCCACCGACGAGACCACGCAACTGGCCGTGGTGGCCTGTGGCGTGTTGCTCAGCTACCTGCAAACCAGCTTCCCCGAGGGCTTGCCCCTGTTGGCACACCCCACCCTTGTGCGGGGCGACACCACGGTGTACCTGCCAGCAGTCACCCGCCAACACCTTGAGCTGACCCACACCGCCCGAGACCAACAGAGCCAAGGCTCGTTGTTGCACGCTATTAACCGCACTACCACGGCCATGGGCGCACGCTTGTTGCGCCAGTGGCTAGGCTCGCCCCTGAAGCATCTGCCCACCCTGTTACAACGCCAACTCGCCGTTGAACAACTGCTACAACACGAGGCCACTCGGCTTGAGGTGCGTCGGTTGTTGGCACCACTCAACGATGTTGAACGCCTTGCCTGCCGTGCCGCCAGTGGGAACCTCTCACCCCGAGAGATGCAGGCTTTGGGGCAATCGTTGGCTAGGTTACCCGCCGTGGCTGATGTGTTGACGGGCTTTGAGGGCGACTATCTTCGCTCCCTGCAACACCTACCCGAAGCGGTAGAGGCGTGGGCGGAGACGGTACAAAGCACACTCGCCGACGAGTTGCCCCTGACCCTGACCGAAGGTGGGCTGTTAGCTTTAGGGGTGGATGCTTCTGTAGATGACTTACGCCAAGCCCTCGCCACGGCTCACCAATGGCTAGCCCAGTATGAGGCGACACAACGGCAACAAACGGGGCTTAAAACCCTTAAACTCGTCCATAGCAGTGCTTTTGGTTACGCCCTTGAGGTAAGCAAAGGCGCAGTGCAAGGGGCGACGCTCCCCACAGAGTATAGGCGCAAGCAAACGCTGACCAACGCCGAACGCTACACCACCGACGAGTTGGCACACTTTGAGCAACGCCTAAGCGACACCCAACAACAACTGGTTGAGCGAGAGCTAGCGATGTTTGTTGAATTGCGTACCCGCCTTAAAGGCGATGCCACGTTGTTGTTAGAGGCTGCTAGGCGAGTGGCCACGCTGGACGTGTTGCAAAGCCTAGCCACCCTCGCCCACGAACAACACTATTGTAAGCCCACCCTACTAGAGCATAGCCTTGAACTCACCTTAATCGACGCTCGCCACCCCGTGCTGGAGCAATACCTGCCAGCGGGCAAGTTTGTGGCCAACACCTGCCAACTGCAAGGGCATCACCCCAGCCACCCCGCCCCCACCGCACAAGAAGCGGCGCAAGTGGCGATTATTACAGGGCCTAACATGGCAGGTAAATCTACCTATATGCGGCAAGTGGCGTTGTGTGTGTTGCTGGCACAAATAGGCTCGTACGTGCCTGCCAGGGCAGCCACGGTGGGGTTGGTAGATGCTCTGTTTACCCGCATTGGTGCCGTGGATGATCTCAGCCAAGGGCAATCCACCTTTATGGTAGAAATGCACGAATTGGCGCACATGCTGCACAACGCCACGCCCCGAAGCCTGCTGATTCTGGACGAAGTGGGGCGTGGGACGTCGACTTATGACGGGGTGGCCATTGCCTACAGCGTGGTAGAGCATTTGGTGCAAACGCTGGGTTGCCGAACCCTGTTTGCCACGCACTACCACGAACTCAACGTGCTAGAGGCGAGTTTGTCGCCGTATGTGGGCAATTACCGAGTGGCCGTGGCCGTACTGCCCCAAGGCAGCGACGGGGACGACGGCGAACAGCTTGTGTTTTTACACAGGGTAGAGGCGGGTGCTGCTCAACGGAGTTATGGGGTGCAAGTGGCACGCATGGCGGGTTTGCCCCCTAGCTTGGTACAACGAGCCGATGCCAAACTGGCCGCCCTTCAACGAGACGCCGAAGCGGGGCTGCGTCAGCGACGGCAACGCTTAGTGGCCGATACGGCTGTTTCTGCCGACCAATTGGCGTTATTTGACGCTGTACCTAGCGTTTAGCCTCAGTTCTACGGCAAAATTTAAGAGTGTTTTAATGCTGTTGTGAGCAGATAGGCCTTATACTGTGAGAGTTATCAGATTGTAGCACCCTACACCTACCCCTTTGGAGATACCCCCATGACACAAGAACGTAGCAACGTCATCACCTTTAAAAACAACCCCATGACCCTTTGTGGCGAAGACCTCACCGTCGGTCAAACCATCCCCCAGGCTTGCGTTATTGCCAACGATTTGAGCGAAGTGTGCTTGGCCGACAACACCAACCGTCGCGCTCGCATTATCGTCACTGTGCCTTCGCTTGACACCCCTGTGTGTGACATTGAAGCCCAACGCTTTAACAACGAAGCCGCCAAATTGCAAAACGTCGATGTGCAAATCATCAGCATGGATTTGCCTTTTGCCCAAAAACGCTGGTGTGGTGCCAACTCGGCCTCCAACATCCAAACCCTAAGCGACTACCGTGGCGCACAAGCCAGCTTGGCCTTGGGTGTGTTGATTAAAGAACTTCACTTGGCTGCTCGTGCCGTATTCGTCGTAGATGCCGACAACCGCATTACCTACCGCGAAATCGTGAGCGAAGTGACCAATGAGCCTAACTACGCCGCCGCCCTTGAAGCTGCTCAAATTGCTTCGGGTGCCTTAGCCAGAGCTTAGTGCTTTAGGTTAAACCCTTAACTTTGCAACACCCTCTTCTTTTAGTTAAGGAGGGGGTGTTGTTTTTATGAAAGTTTACTCACACAACAGCGTATCAATCAGCCGTACAGGCGGGTGAGGCGCATCGGTCAGGGTGGCGGCCACCAACAGCCTTACGCCCTGCTGCACGGTGGACAAAGGCTCAAACGTGGTAGGGTCAACGGCTAAGGCATACTGCCACGCCACTTGGCAAGGCCAGTGGGGGGAAAGGTCGGCGATGGCGTTGGCAAAAGCCACCTCTGTGGGCAGGGGTTGGTTGGCCTGCTGTACTTGTTGCGTCACGTGGTTAGTCACCTCGCTTAACGCCAAGGCACTGCGTTGTAGGGCGGGGGTGACGAGGTAACGGTTACGAGAACTCATGGCCAGCCCGTTGGCCTGCCGTACCAAGGGGTGAGGGAGGATGCGGGTAGGCAGGTGCCAGTCTCGTACCAAGGCCTGAATGATGGCCAGTTGTTGAGCGTCTTTTTCGCCAAACACGGCCACGTGGGGCTGGGCAAGCAGCAGGAGCTTAAGCACCACGGTGGCCACGCCCTCAAAATGCCCTGGCCTATGCTCGCCACAAGCCACGTTAACTAAGTGGGCAGGTGGGTGGCAGGTAAAGCGTTGCGTGGCCTCGCTACCAAGGGGGTAAAGCTCCGTTGTGGTGGGTAGCCACAAGGCGCTGACACCTTGGGCGTGGCATAATTCGGTGTCTGCGGCTAGGCTTCGGGGATAGCGGGCAAAATCTTCGGTGGGGCCAAATTGAGTGGGGTTAACAAATACACTCACCACAACATGCTGGGCATGCCGTTGGGCATGCTGCATTAGGGCGGCGTGGCCAGCGTGCAAGTTACCCATAGTGGGTACCAAGGCGACCGTCTCGCCTTGGGGCAAGCTGGTGCGCCACTGGGCAAACTGGTGGGTACTGGTAAAGACGGTGGTGGGCATAGTTACTAACCTTGAAAGGGCTTAGTTTAAACCCCAATTGTCATTATAAGAGCGATCTCTTATTGGAAGGGGAGCTAAACGAAGCTTTAGTGGACTCTCTTTTAGAGGCTCTTTTAAGGGATACAAAGAATAACCTGTTTGACGCTTGAAATATCTACTGGGGCATGGTTGACAAAACCGTAAGCTTTAAAATGCACAGTCTCGCCCTCTACATGGCTAACTTTTAATCTTATACTTGGGTTTTTATCTTCACAAATGTAGGTGTCAGGCTGGAGGCCTCTTGCTTCAACTTCACTCATCGTACCATAAGTAGGTTTAGCGGTTGGGGTGTTAAGCAAGGGGGTAGGCAACGTGGCGAGGGGTAACATAAGGGGTATTCCTTAACATAACATAGGGTGGCATTGTGCGGTAAGCCTTTAAATAAACGCCGCACACACCACAATGTGCCTTAGCGTTTAACCTTGCCCCGTATGGCCGCACCTAGCTGAAACAACAAAAAGCCAATCGTCACCACATAAAGGTAGTACAGGCTAACCCACAGCACCAACCCACTTGCGGGTAGTTGTAATTTTGGGTTAGTGTCATACGCCCAACTTAAACCTTGAGTAGACAACCCTGGTAACACATGAGTAGCCGCCTTAAAACCCATCCCCACTGACGGCCAACCCCAACCTTGGCCATCAAAACAGCCTAAAACCGTGGTGGCCACACCCATAACCACCACCAGCCACAGTAACGGCCTCATAACACTTAGGCCAAAGGCACTGGCCGCTAGGTAAAGTGTTTGTACCCACCAATCTAGCGGGTGTTGCTTAGGGGCGAGCCACTTAAACCACTGTTGCCAAAAGTAAAAGTCGCCTGCCAGTTGATGGTCGCCGTCGGTTTGGGCTTGTTGCTTGAGGCGTTCGTAGAGGAGCTTTTGGGCTTGGGGGTTGGCGTTAGGGTCGTCGGGGTGATTGGGATGCACCCGCAGGGTTAAGCCTTTACCTAGCCAGCCTAGCACAGATTGTTGTGGCCACAGGCAATGGCTAAAATTAAAGCCCACCAAGCCGTTACCACCTTGCACCTTAAGGCGTTGCGTGTGGAGCTGCTGCACCTGCACGTTATTGGGCGAAAAGCTACAATCGGTAAAGGTAATGCTTTCGGGCTGGCCGTCGGCTTCGTTGAGGGTGTCGTCTCGGATGAGGATGCGGGGCTTATCGTCGCTGGTGGTGATCTTATAAAATGTGAGGTAACTTTCTTCCCTAAAGTTAATATTTTCAATACGCAAGTGACCATCGCCTTCAAAGGAGAGGCACGTAAAGTCGATTTTAGATTCAGACTTTAAGGTAATGTTACGAAATATGCAGGGCTTATTGTGGAAGACGGCAAAATTAAAAGCTGCCTCTCTTGTAAAAGTAGTATTTTCAAAATGGGTCTTGTCTTTAAATTGGCTTCCACTAAACCAAACTTTGCCCCCAAAAGTGCTGGATGTAAAATCAACCTCGTCCTCAAATACAGTATTTGTAAATTGTGTTAAATCACGAAATTCAACATGATGAAACCATGCTTTCTGTAAAAATGTAGTGCCAAAAAAACTAGAGTCGTTAATAAATAAGGCTCTTTTGAAAGTGACAACGTTTTTGAATTCAACATCATCAAACAGTGGCTTTGATATGAATTCAGCACGGTAAAACTTAGTTAAACTATGAAAAATTGCGCCAATAAAGTTGGGTTCGCCAATAAATTCACTGTATGCAAAATCAACTTTATTTATAAAGCTTGTATGTTTGAAATAAACACCACATTCAAAGCGGCTTCTTCCAAAATCTGCCTCGCCTTCAAATGTAGCATTATCAAAATAGGCAGGGCTTTTGAATATAGTCTTTGCAAAATAAGTATTGTCTCTAAACGTGGCATTTTGAAAATCGGCTGTAGCCTCAAATGTAATACCTCTAAAATTAGCCTTGCCTGTAAACTCAGTTTCAGAAACTATAACTCTTAAGTTATGCCTGATTCGACCATGTAGGAAATCCCCTTGTTTTACCCATTTTATTTGCTCAGGGTAATCTGGCTGTAACGCTTTAAGGTACTTATCTAAATCAAAGTCAAAATCTATCGTTTGCCCACTAATGTCTAACACCCTGTCGGCCTCATTGGGCTGGGCAAGGGCGGCTCGCATCAGGGCAAGCAATTCATCTTCGGTTAGGGGGGTGCGGTCGGGGTTTGGCATGGTGTTAGTGTAACGTGGCGGGGGCGTTTGGCCTAGCCCCTGTGCTATACTGCCCCTACCATGTACCTAGCCGAAGAAGCCACGCTTAAACTCAACGACCTTGCCTCGGCGGTGGCGGTTGAACGCCGACACCGCTTTATTAACGTACAAGGCAAGCGCATGCCCTTCTCCAGCTTTGTCTCGCAAAGCCTGGCCTTTTTAGCCCGCCACGTCCTCGAACCCGACGCCCTTCGCCAACTTGCCCACCGTTTTGAACGCTACGACGCGGCCGACATGCACCAGCGCATGGCCGCCATCGCCGCCCTAGAGGCGTTTATGGCGCAAGCGCAAGCTCCTGTGTCGCCTCCCGTCCCGCAACCCCTCGCCTTGGGCGAAGCTCAGCCCGCCTCGGTGACGAAGGATACGCCCGCTGATGTGCTGGATGTGCGTTACCTCAAAGGCGTGGGGCCTCGCCTTGCCACGCAACTGCTCAGCTTGGGCATTACCACGGTGGGGCAACTGGTGCGCCACTACCCCCGCCAATACCTTGACTACGCCAAGCAACTGCCCATCGCCAGCCTGATGGAAGGGCAAACCGTCTCCATTATCGCCACCGTCATTGGCGTGGGGAGCTTTGACACCAAGGCCAAAAACCTGACCATTGTGCGCCTTAC
Organism: Vampirovibrionales bacterium; assembly: GCA_044347425.1. Taxonomy (GTDB): domain Bacteria; phylum Cyanobacteriota; class Vampirovibrionia; order Vampirovibrionales; family JAJTHC01; genus JBIKUS01. Next base: position 17,144 of record JBIKUS010000029.1, read on the forward strand.
CCTAAGCGACCGTAGCGGCAAGGCCACGGCTAGCTGGTTTTTTAGCAAAAAGCAGAGCGGCCTCTTGCATCAGTTTAAGGCACGCTTTGAGACGGGTACCGAGGTACTGGTGAGCGGCAAGGTGAAGTGGGATACCTTCAGCCGATGCCCCAGTTTTGATCGCCCCGAGGTGGAGGTGTTGAGCTACGCCGACGAAGCCGAGGGCGGGGCTGGCCAAGCCGATAGCCTGCACGCTGGCCGCATCGTACCTATTTACAGGCTAGCGCAAGGCCTCAACATGAAAACCCTGCGCCGAGCCATACACACCGCACTGGACGAACACGCCGAAACCCTCAACGATGTCATCCCGCCTGAACTGTTGGCAAGGCATGAGCTACCGTCCTTGCCCCAAGCCTTGCGCCTCATCCACTTCCCCCCCTCACTGCCCGATGCCGAACCCGCCCGTAATCGCTTGGTGTTTGAGGAATTGCTGTTGATGCAACTCCGTTTGGGGATGCTACGCCTGCAACTCAAACAACACGACGGCGCACTCCGCCTCGCTCCTGTGGCGGGCGGGCTGGTGGAACAATTTACGGCCAGCCTGCCCTTTGCCCTTACAGGGGCGCAAGCCCGAGCCTTTGAGACCATCGCCACGGATATGGCCACCGACCAGACGATGAATCGCCTGTTGCAGGGCGATGTGGGGAGTGGTAAAACCGTCGTCGCTGCCCTTACTTTGCTTCGTGCCGTGGAGAATGGCTACCAAGCCGCGCTGATGGCACCGACCGAAATCCTCGCCGAACAGCATTACCGCAAGTTTGTGGAATGGTTGACACCGCTTGGGTTGCGGGTGGGGCTGGTGGTGGGCAAGGCCACGGCCAAGCAACGCCGAGACACCTACAGCGGGCTGGCCAACGGCCAAGTACACGTCGCCGTGGGGACGCATGCGCTGATACAGGATGATGTGGCCTTTGCTCGGCTTGGGGCGGTAGTGGTGGACGAACAGCACCGTTTTGGGGTGCGCCAACGCCTGCGCCTACGAGAAAAAGGGACGGCTCCCGAGTTGTTGACCATGACGGCCACGCCCATCCCTCGCACGCTTGCGCTGACCGTGCATGGCGATATGGATGTGAGTGTGCTGGACGAACTCCCCCCAGGGCGATCGCCGATTGTGACGCATTTATTGACGCAAAAGCACGAGGACGAGGCATGGACGCTCATACGCCAGCAGGTGGAGCGGGGCAGACAGGCTTATGTGGTGTTTCCGCTGGTGGAAGACAGCGAAACCCTTGCCGCTCGGGCTGCCACCAGCGAGGCCGAACGTCTGCAAACCGAGGTATTTCCTCAGTTTAAGGTGGGGCTATTGCACGGTAAACTTCACCCTGCCGACAAGGACGAGGTGATGTCGGCGTTTGTGGCGGGTAAGCTACAGGTGTTAGTGGCGACGACCGTGGTTGAGGTTGGGGTGGATGTACCTAACGCCACGGTGATGGTGATTCACAATGCCGACCGCTTTGGGCTGGCACAGTTGCACCAGTTGCGGGGGCGGGTAGGCCGAGGAGCGCACCAAAGTTATTGTCTGCTGATGGCCGACAAGCTGACAGGGGAGACTCGGCAGCGGTTGCAGGTGCTGGTGGAGAGTACCGACGGCTTTGTCATCGCCGAAAAAGACTTGGAGATAAGAGGGCCTGGCGATGTGATGGGGACGAGGCAAAGCGGCCTGCCTGAACTACTACTGGTCGACTTATTGGCCGACAGAGAGCTGTTGGAGCTTGCCCGTACCGAGGCGCAAACTTTGCTGGAAGCTGACCCCACACTGGCGGGGCATCCCGCTTTGCGTGGGGCGTTGCTTAGCCAGCTAGACGAGGCGGGTCAGGTGCTGGCGGGGTAGGTTAATTACCGTAGCCAATACGCACCTTGTATTCTTGGCCTGTTGTTGTGGCATTTTTTGTTAGGCTTTTTCTCTCTGGTCTTGCTGAGGAGTAAGGGGTCGTTATTTGATGAAAAAAACTGCTTTCCAAAAGTTTTTTGGATAAGTTGCGTTCCTGTTCATTAGTAGATACATCCACAGCTACGTTGAAATAGGGAGTATTGTCACTCTTCTTTTTGGCGGGTACCCATCTAAACTCAGCGTCTGTTTCCATCTCCTCTAACGCTGTTACACAAGCTGATTTAAAGGCCTCTAGTTCAGAACTAGTATTAACGATATTCCATATTGACCCAAAGGCTTGCGGGGGGGGGGGGGCGAGTTGGGGACGTTGGGCTTGGGCGGGGCTATAAGCCACGGGGCTAAAAGCGGTGGTTATCATGGGGGTTGTCCTTTTGGGGGGTGTGTTGGTGCAAACAGGTGCTAGGGGGTAAACGTCCCTCAAGCGGGTGTATTGCCCGCTTTGCGTGGGGCGTTGCTTAGCCAGTTAGACGAGGCGGGTCAGGTATTGGCTGGTTAAGTGTGCTATTAAGATTCATTGGCAATTTCTGCAAGCATTTCACCCAGTTCTGCTAGTGGCTTATCTTTTCTAACACAAATATCGTAGGCTACTTGCGCTAGTTCTCTTGGTAAGCCCCGAGAAGACATTCCATTACCAAGTTCAGTTACCACAAGTTTTTCTGTAACGTGCGTTGGTCTTTTTGCAACTAAAAAACTCTCTTGTAGAGCTTTAGCAAACAAGTCTTTTTGTTTTGAGGGTAACTGTTGTAACCAAGCCGAAGCTGCTTTAGTGTCTGTTAATACAGCTTTGGTAAAATCATGTGTATTTCCAAAGGCTTGCGGGGGGGGGGGGCGAGGTGTGGGCGTTGGGCTTGGGCGGTGTAA
>JBIKUS010000123.1:0-5893 GCA_044347425.1 Vampirovibrionales bacterium
GGCTAGAGCCATAACGGGCGGGAATCACAACTAAAAGCGACATAGCACAACAACTCCTTGGGGTGAGTGAGGGAAGATAAAACCAAGGGAAGAGTATAGGCCAAAAGCTAGTAGACTTCTACATGCCAGCGTTTTTGTTGTTTAAGCTCGTCAAATAGCACAGGCCAGTTCAACCCTTGGGCTTCGGCGGCGTGGGCTAGGGCTTCTAATATGCCTGTCTCCATACCCTTTAGCCCGCAAATGTAAAAGGTGGTGGTGGGCTGTTGCAATAAGGCCAGCACTTGTTGTGCCTGTTGTGCCAGCTTGTGCTGCACATACATGCGTTGCCCTTGGGGCGTTTGCTGCTCTCGGCTGATGGCCAGTTGGAGGTTAAAGGCTTGTGGGGCTTGTTGGGCAAAGGCGGCCAGCTCGTCGGCGTAGAGAATGTCAGGTGTGTGCTGCACGCCAAAATACAGGTGCATGTCGCCTTTTAGCCAAGGGTCTCGGCCAAAACGGGAGTGTAAAAATGCTCTAAACGGTGCAATACCCGTACCTGTGGCCACCATAATCAGTGTAGCATTGGGCGATTGAGGCGGTAAAAAGGCTTTGCCCACGGGTCCCGTTACGTGTAAGTTAGCCCCTTCGGGCAAATCGCATAGGTAGTTGGAGCAAACGCCGTGTTTTTCTTCGCCAGCATCGGTAGTATACACCAGCCGTTTAACACACAAAGTGGCCGTGGCCGAGGCTTTGCCCAGTTCAGGTTCGCCCACGTAGGGCGAGGCGATGGAATAGAGGCGTAATTTGTGGGGCTTGCCCGCTTCGTCGGTGCCAGGGGGGAGGACACCTAGGCTTTGACCATCGACGTAGGCAAGGTTGCTGCCACTCAGGTCAATCACCAAGTGGCGCACGTCGTTGGGCGAGTTGGCGGGGGTCAGCCGACGGTTGGTCAGGAGTTTGGCGTTGAACGGATCCTTGGGCTTCACCGTGTTGGAAGGCACAGCTTCGGGGTGCCAAGGGGGCAACACAAGGTGAGACAGAGACACCGTAGACATAGAGGCAAACTCCTAAAACAGACGGCTTGGCCAATAACTGTAACGTAGTGTAACATACCTCGCCGTCATGGCACTAGCATCACCTAGCAACCGTTGGCTTAACCACCCGACATGACGGAGCTGAGGTCGAACAACGGAATATAGAGACCCAACAACATAAAGGTAAGCAACATACCCACCGTTACAATCATAAAGGGTTCAATCATCTTGGTAAACGTGTCAATGGCCATATCCACTTCAACGTCTAAAAAGTCGGCGGCTTTTAGCATCATGGTCTCAAGGTTACCCGTCTCCTCGCCTATGCCTATCATACGGGTCACCATCACGGGGAAGAGTTTGGAATCTTCGAGCGGTTTGCTCAGCGAGGTACCCACCAGCAGATGCTCACGGGCGTTGGCAAAGGCTGCCCTTACGGTGTTGTTGTCGACCGTGTTTCCCGCCGTGGTAATGGCTTCGGTAATGGGGACCCCTGCCGCTAGCAGGGTGGCCATGGTGCGTATGAATTGGCTGGTGAAGATTTTGCGTGAAATATCGCCGATGATAGGCACTTTGAGCCACAACCTATCAGCGGTATCTTTACCAAAACTGGTACGCCATAGGTGCAGCCAGCCGAGCAGAATACCCCCTGCCAATAAACCAGCCCACCAAAAGTTAATGGAGAAGTTACTGGCATGTACCAGCATTTGCGTACCCCAAAATAGTTCGGCACCACGGTCTGAGTAAAAACCTGCAAATTGCGGTACTAAAAAGATCAACACCGCCTCAACAATGCCTAAAATAAGCACCAACGAGACCACAGGGTACACCGAGGCCAAAAAGAGCTTGTTTTTTAAGCTCATGAGTTTTTCTTGTAGTTCGGCCAGCCTACGGCAAATACGGTCGAGGCTACCACTTAATTCGCCTGCTTGAATCATACTAAGGTACAGGCTGTTAAACGTATCAGGGAAGCGGCCTAACGAGCCACTGAAGGAGTCACCACCGATAATATCGGTACGCACTTTGTACAGGATTTTAGAGAGCGCTTTGTTACTGGTTTGCTGCTCCAACAACAATAGCGACTCAATCAGCGGGATGCCAGCATCCAGCAGGGTGGCTAGCTGTATGGTAAAGAAGTAGAGAGCCTTAAGCCCCACTTGGCTGGCCAGCATGGGGCCAATCAGGGGGATGGCCTTCATCACGTCTGAGCCTGAGTCGACCTGTTCTTCAATGAGTTGAGGCAGTTGGACTGATTCGCGGAGCTGATCCTTGGCGGCACGCATGTTAGGGGCTTCAAGGCGGCCTTCGTTACAGCGTAGGGTGGTAGGGTCGATGGCTTTATAAGCAAAAATAGGCATGAGAGCCTCCTTAAAATACGGGCTTAACGGCTAAGCGTGGGGGTGCTGTGGGGGTGCGCCTAGGGCGTTCATCTCCATAAAGCAAATACGGTTGCGCCCTTCAAGCTTGGCTCGGTACAGTTCATCGTCGGCCAGTTTAACCACTTGTTGGGCATCGGTAAGTAGTTGGGCTTGCGGGTCGGCAAAGTTAATGCAGGCAATACCCGCACTCAGGGTCACACGCAATTCGGGTGCCGATTCAAACACAAGGGTGGGGCAAGCCAGCCGTAAGTTGTTGGTGGCTTGTAAAATGGTGTTTCTGTCCACCCCAGGTAACAGCACGGCAAACTCTTCGCCGCCAAAACGGCAACATAAGCCCTGTTGTGGCATGTGCTGCAGGGTGAGCTTAGCAATGGCTTTAAGTACGTCATCGCCAACCAAGTGGCCATAGGTGTCGTTAACTTTTTTAAAGTAGTCAATATCCAGCATCACCACGGCAAAGTGTTCAAAGTTATTTTTTTGTTTAATAAATAGCTCGTTGAGTTTACCCACGTAAAAGCGTTTGTTGTAGGTGCCTGTTAACTCATCCATAATCACGGATTGCTTAAGGCTGTCGTTGGTTTTATCCAAGTTGCGGTATTGCAGGGTGAGTTGGCGGAGTTTTTCGCTACGGGCTTTGAGTTCGTCTTTGTAGAGGGTTTCTTTTTTCTGGCTAAAGCTACGTTCGGTGAGTAGTACCCACAGCACGTTACTGACAGATTCCCACCCCATGTTGGCCAACGGCCTGACGATGGCCAAACTGACTAACGTCAGCAGGCTGACCCAATCCACAAAACCTGGTAACCACTGAACGGGGGGCAGGGCAAGCACTTCTTGGTTGAGGGGGATAAAGGCAAGGGCATTTTTAGCTTGTAGCACCAAGGGGGCTAACGCAGTAGCAGGCAGTACGGGGAAGCTGCCCGACTGCAAAAACGGAAACCACACCAACACCCACGACACCACCATTTGCACTGGGGCTTGCACGTAAGCCGCCACAGTGTACAGCGTGGTTAGTGTGCTACGGCCAAGTTCGGCGGTGTAGAGCGGCATAGGTTGGCTAAGGGTTGGGTTAAACTGTGGGTTAAACACAGGGTCGGGTATCAATAACACAAACCTAGCTAGCACAACGGCCATCGCTATAAAAAAGACGAAGTTAATAAGTTGTTTTATGCGACGTTCCATGGGCGGTGGCACCAAGGGGGGTTATGGGGCTATCTAACTACTCTAATTCACCTGTTTGGCCTTGGGTGGTTGCTGTGCTTAGGCTGGTGTTGTGGGTAGCCAGCACTGTGTTGCACCACACCCTTGGCAATGGGCAAACTGGTTCATAAACTTAGTATCCGCTACAAAAGGCTCGTGTCCCTCCACTTTTATGACGACTTCATGCGCATGGTTGAGGCTTACCCCTATTTGGGGGAGAGGCACGCTGGCTTGGAGGGTAAACGTGGTTGCGCCACACTGCTGGCAGGCAAACATGGGCAAAGCCTCAAGGTAGAGTGGGTTTGACGTTGCAAGAAGAACACCTCTAGTTTACCCTTAGAGCGTTAGCCTTTGGGCAGGGTTGCCCTCAGCCTCGTTTACTTAACCTACCCTTTGCCCGCCGAAAGCCTTTACCCTCTATGATGACGCATCAGCCACAGCCCCTTGTTGTGTTAGGTTCCACAGGCTCTGTGGGGCAACAAACCTTGGCCTTGCTGCCTCAACTATCGCAGCATTTCAGTGTGCTGGCTTTAACGGGTGGGCAAAACGTGGCTTTGCTGCACCAACAACTGTGGCAATATCGCCCTAGCTATACCGCCGTGGCCACCCCCCACGCCGAACAAGCCTTGCTTACCCTTGGCCTACCCCCCGAAACCACTTGCCTTGGCCACGGTGCCGAAGCTCTGTTGGCCTGTGCCACGCTGCCCCAAGCGGCTAAGGTGGTGGTGGGCTTGGTAGGCTTTGTGGGGCTACCCCCAACCTTAGCTGCTTTGCAGGCAGGCAAACAGGTGCTTACCGCCAACAAAGAGACCTTTGTAGCTGGTGGAGCCTTGGTTAAGCCCTATCTGTCGCAAATCATACCGTTAGATAGTGAACATTCGGCCATTTACCAGTGTTTGCAAGGGCAAGAAGCCACAAACCAGGTACAAACCCTCTGGCTCACCAGCAGCGGGGGGCCGTTTAGAACCACCCCCAAGGCAGAACTTGCCCACGTGACCCCTGCCCAAGCCCTTAAGCACCCCAACTGGAGCATGGGTGCCAAGGTCACCATAGATTCGGCCACGCTGATGAACAAAGGGCTTGAAGTGATTGAAGCTTACTGGTTGTTTGGCCAGCCACTCAGTGCGATTGAGGTGGTGGTGCATCCGCAAAGTGTGGTGCATAGTGCCGTGCAGTTTGTGGATGGGCAACTGTTGGCACAGCTGGGCCCTACCGATATGCGCCTGCCCATTTTATACGGGCTTGGCTACCCGCAACGCCTGCCTGCCCCGCCCGAGTTACGGCAGTTTAACTGGTTGCAAGCTTCGCCCCTTACCTTTGAAGCCCCCGATACGGATCGCTTCCCCGCATTGGCGTTGGCACGGCAGGCACTGGTTGAACTGGGCCCTCTGGGTGGTACGGTCATCAACGCCGCCGACGAAGTTCTGGTAGAAGCCTTCTTAGCCGAAAAACTCTCGTTTAACGCCATTGCCCAAGGGCTTGAGGCTGCCTTGACGTGGGCAAGCACCCAACCCCTAGGCCAAGTGACGCTCGACACCATCACCCTTTTAGATGCTGAGGTAAGACAACAGGTCATAGCTTCTTTTTAAAACAACTTTGTATCGCTTTGTAACGGTGATGACCTCCACCCGAAACAAAAAAGCAATTACCCTTATATACTTGTTTTTATTATTACAAGAGCATTCCATCGTTACCATCAACAACTAAGGCCTTACCCACAGGGTAACCCTTCACTTTATTAAGAGAGCAACTAGATTTAACTGACGAAGCAACCGCCTGCCTCACTTAAAGGCTGCGCTGCCCCTGTGCCGAGGCTGTCTCGCACAAACGTCACCCCCTCATCACCATAACTAATAGATCACTGTGTTGCGTGCCACAAAGGCATCGCCTTCCACCATCCCTTTTAAGAGAGACTTACTATCATGGGCTTCGCCGCTAGCCAAGCGCGCTTGCTGATGCTGACTGCACGCAAGAGTGATTTGGAATTGCAAGGACAATTTATCAACCAGGCTCGCCTGCAGTTGTCCAACAGCGTCGGCTCGTTGATGTCACTACAGGCCAACCTTGAGCCTGAAAACCCACAGGTACAACAACTGCAATTCAGAATTGCGGCCATACAAGAGCTTGACAAAGGGCTTGAGCTACAAATGCGCCGTATTGATACCCAACGTGAGGCCATTACCACTGAGCTAGAAGCCGTGCGTAAGGTAATTACCGTTAACATTACTTCAAGTTTTAAAATATTTTCGTAATAACAGAGACACACTACAAACACAGCATTTTTAAGTTTAAGATGGGATGGAGTCATGA
>JBIKUS010000124.1:0-5880 GCA_044347425.1 Vampirovibrionales bacterium
GCGAGGGGAGACCACCCCTCGCATCAGCTAAAACAGACTAAAAGCTTGGTTATAGAGCGGCTATGGAGCCGAGACCCGACACCAGCCAACTTAAACAAGAACAGGCTAAAACAAGGGGGCTAACTCCAGCCAAAACCAAAACCGCCAATGTAACCCAAGGGAAAGGCCGACTTAAAAACCTAAGTTGTTTGCTTTATTGGCACAGCTTGGCCGATTGTGTTAGGGTAGTGGCATTGCTCCTTACCTTAATGAACGTGGTAGTGCTAACCCTATGCTTTTTACCCTGCCTAATAACCCACTTATTTGCCAGCGTAGCTCGTTTTTTTGGGCTAGCCTTAGCCTGTGCTGTGCCTGCTTACTGGCCATGCCAGCCCTCGCCGCCGACGAACCCACCCCCGCCAGCCAACTACAACCCGACAACGTCACCACACCCCTAGTGCAACCCAGCTATGACCAAGCCGTGACCATCAGCCAAATACGGATTGACGGCACCCAGTTGATTGACGAAACCACCGTTCGGCAGGCCATGCGCCTACAACCTGGCAGCATCTACAGTAAAGAAACCCTGCAAGAAGACCTTAAACGCATTTATGAGCTGGGCTATTTTACCGACCAAATGAAGGCCGTCCCCATAGCGACGCAAGAAGGCATTGTGCTGAACATCCGTATTGAAGAAAACGTCCCCGTATCGGGCGTGACCATTACGGGCAACACGCAATTGACGGATGAAGATTTGGCCAGCCTCTTTAAAGACCAAACGGGTCTCCCCCAAAACGTGCATCAGCTCAACAAGGCTATTGAACAAATTGAAGCCAAGTACGCCGAAAAAGGCTACGTACTGGCAAGGGTGACCAGTATTGAGGACGACCCCGACGGTAAAGTGACCCTCACCCTAGATGAGGGCATGATTGACGATGTGCAGTTTGTGGGCAACCGTAAAACGCTTGACTTTGTGCTAAAGCGCAACATGGTGACCAAAGCTGGGCAACCCTACAATGAGAAAGTCTTAGGCGACGATTTGAAACGCTTGTATTCGTTGCAGGCGTTTGACGATGTGCGCCGTGTGATTAGTGTTTCGCCCGACAACCCCGACCACTACAACGTGGTGATTGAAGTGGACGAGAAACGCTCCGGGGCATTGTCGCTTGGGGGCGGTTTTGACACGGGTACGGGCTTTTTTGGTACCGTGGGCTACTCTGACCCTAACTTTTTGGGGCGTGGCGAAAACTTTAACTCTGCCTTTGGGGTAGGCTCGGGTGTTATTGGCCGAGACAACAGCCAAGCCAATGCTCGCACCTACCAATTTGATGTGGGTTGGTCGACCCCCGCCTTTTTACAGACGGACAATGCCTTTTCAACCAACTTATTTGGCCGAGACTTTGCCAGCTTTAACGTCCCCTTGGGGATTGAACGGCGCATTGGTGCTGGCGTGAGCTTGGCACGGGCGTTTACCAGCCTGCCCAATGCCTCGGGTAGCCTTGGGCTACGTTTTGAGAACGTGGCCATGCGCGAAGGTACCAACAATGCCACCCTGCAAAGCTTTGGCATTAGTGCCGCCGACCGTAGCCGCCAATTGCAAGATGGCACTTTCCTCTCGCTGTCGCCCACGTTGGCGTATGATACCCGAGATAACGTGCTAAACCCCGAAAGTGGTTGGTTTAACACGGTGGGTACCACGGGTGCCTTGGGGCTAGGTAATGATTCGTACGGAACCATCTCTGCCAACGTGCGTCGTTACGTAAAGATTAAAGACGGTGTCTCGCTGGCGTTTAACGGCCAAGTGGGTACCAACGTCTTTGGTGACATCCCCGAGTTTAACCTGTACCGCTTGGGTGGCATGTTCTCTGTGCGAGGCTTCCAGGAAGGGGGCTTGGGTAGCGGGGCTGGCTATGCCCTAGGTAGTGCCGAATTGCGTACCAAGGTTCCCTTTGTTGACACCTACGCCGAGAAGATACCCTTTCTTAAGTCGTTGCGTGTGGTGGCCTTTGCCGATGCGGGTAGCTTGTTAGACCCTTCTACCACCAACACCTTTTTTAGCCGAGACGAAGAAGGGTATTCCGTAGGCTTGGGCGTACGGGTGGATTTACCAGGCGTGGGCCCCATTCGTATTGATTACGCCATACCGCTAGGCTCGTACAATGACGAGTACTTACGCCGATTTAACTTTGGTATAGGTCAAAAGTTTTAGCTTAATAGGACTTACGCAGAGGGTGCTAGATTGAGACAATAATGAGGAAAGATGGTATAAGATGTAAGGATTTTATAACTAATAAATGACGCACATCGTTATCAGCTTGACAAAATTAGTGGCCAAAATAGTGCCGTCTGCGTAAGTCCTATAAATCACACTTCCCCCACCCCTAATAAGGAGAAACACCATGAAATTAACTTTAACCCCTAGCCGTTGGGTAGCTTTTGCCTTGGCTGTCGTCATGATGGGCAGTAGCTCGTTGGCCAGCTTTGCTGATGCCATTGGCACCATTAACCTAGAGAAGGTCATTGGTAGCTACGACAAAGCCCAAGGCATCATGTCTGACATGAAGGTGCGTGAGGCTGACATCCGTAAGCTACAGGCCGACTTTGCCAAACAACTTGAAGATGCCCGTAAGGCCAACGCCAAAAGCCCCGTCACCAGCGATGCCCTTGAAAAAGACCTGAGTGGCAAGCTAAAGGTTAAACTTAACGAATACCGTGACTGGGCTACCGCTCAGCAAAAAGCGGTGGACGATGAGCTGAACCTGGCCATTAAAACCGTTGCTCAGCGCAAAGGTGTTGATGTTGTTGTTAGCGAAGGTTCTGTGTTGTTAGGTGGTAATAACCTCACCAATGATGTGATTACCGAACTCAACAAAAAGAAGTAACCCCTTCTCACCCTCTCCCCTTGGGGAGAGGGTGCTGCGTTAGCAGCGGGTGAGGGCTATTCACTAAGTACGATAACAACCTCACCCCAACCTCTTCCTTAAAAGGAGAGGTTGCTATAGTTGAAAGGCCTCATCATGTCTCAATCCTCTGGCACACCTACCTTTACCCAAGCGTCGCAAGCGTTAGCCACCATTGTGGACCGTTTTAAAACCGATACCCTTCCCCTTGAAGAGGCCTTGGCTCTGTTTGAGCAGGGGATTACTCACGTGGCGCAATGCCAAAAGCTGCTTTCGGCTACCGAAGGCCGTTTGGTTGAGCTGAACACGCTGCTTGCTGAAGCTTCTACACCTTCTACCAGCGACGCCAAGGCGTAAGTGAGGGTGGCTCTTTGGCTAACGATGCCACACGACTGACTCGGCCTTGGCCAGCTTGTTGTGCTAGCTGGCTAAGCGATGGGATGCTGTGGGGTGCGCTAATTTGTGGTGTGTTGCTGATACTGTCGCCTGCCCAATTGCGGGCGTGGTTTTTTAAGCCCACCACCAGTATTACCCTTACCATGCCCGATGCTAACGCTTTAACACGGGGCAGTGCCGTTAACTTGGCGGGTGTTAACGTGGGTAGGGTGGATAAGGTACGTATTGTGGATGCCGAACAGGTGGCCGTTACCCTTAAACTAAAGCCTGATGCGCCACCGCTACCTAAACAAAGCCGTGCCACCGTGGTGTTTACGGGTTTAGGTGGTGTTAAAACCGTTGAGATTGAAGTACCTACCCAACAAGAGCGTCTGCATAACGACAAGCTTGGGGCTAGTGCGGGGCCCTTACAGGTGCAATCGCCCGTGCGATTGCAAGAGGTGCTAAACTACCAAACCGAAACCAGCTTGACCCTACAACACGGTGCCGAAGCCCTTGAACCGCTGGTGGACTATGAGCTACAACCCGCTATTAAGCAACAACTGGTGCAAGGCCGTAACGCCACACACCAAGCAGTGCAAACCGCCACACAGCTTAACCAAGAGCTAGATGACCGTAACCAGCAACTACTGGCCATTGGCCAAAGCATTGAGGGGCGTACTCGTCCCCTGGCAAGTTGGTTGGGCGATGCGGCTATCGCCACTAATCAAACCAGTTTACAGCACGCCCAACAAAGTACCCAACAGGGCTTGGCCACGGTAACAGCGGTGGCGCAGGGGGTGGCGTTGGGGCAGTGGCCACAGGCTTTAAACCGAGTGGGGCAGGGGTTGCCGTCGCCGTTGGCAGTATGGCAGTGGCAGTTTAAGGCCAAGCTGGGCTTAGGGTTGGCCAAACGAGGGCTGAGTAAGCAGTTGCATCAGCTACAAGGCTTGCCAAACTTGCAAACCCCCATTGAGGCTGGCATTCAGCAAGGCCGCACCAAGGCGCAACAAGCCAAACAGGGCAGCAAAGAACTGAACGAGAGCCTTAGGCGTTAGGTGGTTGAGTAAACATTGATTGGAACTGATCAACAATTGCCCGTTTCTTTACATCAGGCATTCTCATGAATACTAGAGATAATTCTCTATCGTTGGTTAGGTAGTCTCTTTTAGCTTTTTTGGCTAAACCATCCCAAACTTCTGTCATGATTTTTTCTGGATTATCAGCATAGTCGGGTAATGCTTCTAAACGCTTTGTTTCTGATGTTATGAAATTTTTAGCATCTTTCCAGTGTGCTTCATATTTTCTTTTTAAGAAGTCTCTTTGTAATGAGTTAAGTGATTTAAAATTGTCAGTTTCTTCAATAGCTGAAAACCGTTGTTTTAATTGACTAATTGAAGCTAGTGCCTCAGCATTGTGTTGAGGGAGTCTTTTGTCTTTTAAGGGAGCGGTCGGCGCAGGGTTTTCGGCTGGTACTGGCTCAGCCGTATGAGACGGTGGGGCTTCAGCCATGGTCGCAGGTGCAGCTGGTTCAGCAGGCAGAGGAGGCTCGGCTACGGGTGACGGTGCAACTGGCTCTGGTATAGTCGAAGGCGGGGGAGTTACTACGTCGCCTGCGGGCAAAGCGTGGGGTCGGGTATCGCCGTTAGGTGCTAAAAAAGAGTTAGCGTCAAAATTATATCCTTGGGTTGCCAGATACTCACCAACTCTTGAGCTAATACCAACTCTTTCACTCACTGTCAAATCAGCATTCGTTATTAGGTCAGTCCAAGCTGAATCAATTGCTGGGTAGTCGCGAGTATCTAAGGCAGTGGCCAAGGTCACCAACTGCTCCGCCGCTGAAGGAGGCAAGGTACGTATGGGGTCGCTCGTGGCAAGGGCTTTTTGGCCGTTGGCAATAACAGCCTCAAGCGCTTCTCGTTGTTGGGTTCTAACGTCTAATGCTGGTGGGGAGTTTATTCCATAACCTTTGGGTACAAAAGCCAAGGTATCCTTGTTTAATAACGTATCTAGCGTGGTATTTAAGGCATCGCCAAGGTTAGCGGTGCCGTTATAGGCATTGATGTTAGCCACGACATCTTCCAAAAAGACTTGTTCGGCTGGGTTAAACTGGTAAGGTGTTTTAGCAGGAGCCATTTGTTTATTCAACCCACCACCCTGCAGTTGGCGGGTGGTGTTAGCGTTTATCTTGTAGGGTGAGCCCAAGGCCACGTTGGCTCTGTCTTCAACTTGCCTAAAGGCCAGAAACGCCGTGGTGAGTTCGTCAAGCAGCCGTTCTCTGGCTTCGTCATCGAGTGCGTCTGTCACCTGATAATCTAAGGCCGACCACACTTTTTTGTCGATTTCAGCGCGTAGCTTAAGGACATCAAGGTCTGGGTTGGCTTTTAAAGCCAGCGTTACAGGGTTGAGGGGGTCAGTGTCTTGCAACCTAACCGCCAAGGCTTGCTGGCTAGGGGTTAATGCCGCCGCTGGTGTGGTTACCTCAAGTGCGGGTAACTCAAGGTGTTGATTGATGGCATTCATATATTTTAGTATCCCCACCACACTGTGAGAAACGTTGCCCTTACCTTTTTCGGCTTGTTGGGTGGCACGGCCATAGGGTATAAAATCGGTCTGTTGGCCTTGG
>JBIKUS010000030.1:0-19836 GCA_044347425.1 Vampirovibrionales bacterium
ACCAAACCATCCTAGGCTTTGCATGGGAGTGGCTCCTTGGTGGGTGGCACGGGGTGGTGGATAAGCCCTTATTAAAGCACAAGCACACAGGCGGCTCTATGGGTTAAGTCAGGCTGAGTAACTAATCTATTATCGGAATTGAGAATAGATAAACAGGCAACATCAATCAATTCTTTACTTAAGATCGATAATAAAGATGTGGTATTTGAGATATTAGAAGTAATTTAATAGCTTCATTAGGAAAGTATTCGTTACAATACCAGTCTGATTCAGAAAGAGCTCGATACAAAGCACCACGCCATGAATTTTTAAAGTTAATATCCATAGACTCAGATGCTTGCCTAAGTAAAACCTTTAAACTTTCGGCTCCTTCTGTAATGGCGTAATCTCTATGAAAATGGTAATGATCCTGTAAGTCCCTACTTGCTTTTGCGCAATAAAGTTCAGCTAGCTTAAAAATTTTAAAATTGTTTATTATTTTAGATTCCAAAACAGGATCTACCGCATTATCATTAAACCTCACTTCAAACTTGACGGTAATCCCATTGTTATCATAAATTATTGCGCTTAACCAGGTCACTTCATCGAGATCGTCAAAATAGGGATGAAAAACTTGATCACATTGTGTAGGAGCTGCTAGGGCTTTTTTTTTACCGTTGCAATCTGTACAGGAAGGTATAAGATTCATCGGCGTAAGTGAAAAATCAGGGTAATGAGTTTTAGGTAAGTAATGATCTAATGATCCAACTAAACCAACATCACAATAAGGACAAGAACTTGTCGCTAGTCTAAGCTTATGATAAATATTAATACTCCCTACAAAAGTAACACGATATAAGTCAATTAAGATTTTTTGAATTTCTGTTTGGTTGTCACTGGCAATAATTGTGAAAGTGAAGAGATTATGCGCTCTTGCTTTTGTTAAATACTCAGTTTCTTTCTCAATTAACAAACCTCTGTTCTTATCAAGCATTTCAGCAATAGGTCGAGTGTGATGACTTCGCTTCTTAATTCTTATGCATTCTTTTAAAATGTTATCAAGAGTAAAAGTAGGTATCTTCAAAGATCTCATAATTTTTAAATTTCACCTTGTGCAATCAAGCTTCGAACAATTGTTTTCGCTTCAGATCCAAGTTGATTATCAAATTTATTGATTACCCTGAGATAATCATTTCCTTCATTGCTGATGACTTCCTTAAGTAATCTAAAGTATCCTGAACGGGTAACTTCTAAACCAAACACTTCTGTTGTTAATATACTGACGTTTTCTCCAAAGGTTTCAAACTCTGGTCGGGTTGCCTTAAAAACATCACCTCTTCTATCTAATTTCCAAACACAACTCCTTGGGACTTCCTGCAAAACCACGGGGGAATGAGTAGCCACAATGGCAACACCATTTTTTTGTGATAGTAATTCAGACAACATTCTTATAAATGCTGCCAAAAGAGGAGGGTGTAAATGAGTCTCTGGCTCATCAATTACCACTAAAGTTTTTTCATTCACAAGCTCAACAAGGCGAGTGATGGTTAGCAAAACGATTGAATGCCCAGAACTTAATTTTTTGAAAAATAGTGCTACCTCGTCTTCATTGAACTCAAGGCAGTTCTCAACTTTTAAGTCATCAAAAATTGGGTCTGTATTAAGTGTTTGCATTGCTTTAAGCCATCTTTTACAGCGAATGCCTATTCGGCACTTATCAAAGCTGTCAGAAAAACCTTTTGCAAGCAGATCAGAAAGATTTTTTATACCGCTCTTCTCGTTATCGTTTTCAAAAAAAAGACCAACTGTCTCTAATGATATGTTTTCTTTGTTAATGCTTATACTACCCTTATCAAAAGGACTAAAAGAAACTTTTACAATATTTGAAAACCCTGACTCATCATCATCGCTTATAAATTGAATCTTTGATCTTTGTAGTTCTTCTGCTTGGGTAAGTGTTTCTATAATATCTCCCATTAAATATGTTTTACCAACTCCATTTCTTCCTATAATGACATGAACATTCGTTGGTGGGTATGAATCTGGCTTGACATTAAACTCTAACTCAATAGGTTTGTCGTCATACGAAACCGCAGAAAATGTATATTTGAAATGATAGGGTGTCAGTATTTCATTTCCTGTCGCTAATCGGTGATAACGTGTTCTTACAATTGCTTCGGATGAATAGCGCATTAAAGAAACTTTCATTACATCTTCGTCTCTGAATTGATCAAAAAGATTTAAGTCAAAAGCTGAATCTCGCAACCTCCTAAGAATGTTCTCTTTCAACTCATCATCAAGAGTCTTATTAAGTGTTTCATAATAACTTTCTGATTCACCTAGAGAAAAGAATGTGTTTTCTAACGAATCAAAATCTTCACTTAAAGTTGGTGATCTATGGCCATCACTAACAGTTGCCGAGGGGCGTAGACCTTTTTGGCCAATCTTAACCTCACCAATGTCATATCGATTGCCTTGTTCGTCAACCACAACAAGTTTAAAAAGCGTCTTATAACTGGCATAGTCATCCCAATTATCTCGGATGAGGAAAGCACAAGCATAGTCTACTGTAGGAATATCAGCGAATCGTTCTAAAACCCTAAAAAACATCTTTCGTCACCAACATAATTGCGTCTTAATAACTTAGTTAAGTCTAGCATAATGTTGCAAAAGTGGTAGTTAAGGTAGGGTGGTGGCCATGGCACACCTTTCTACAGACGATAGTTAAGTAAGTATACCTTAGCCTTACCCACCTAAACCAGCTCTACAATGGTCACGCCGTCGCCCCCTAGGCGAGCCTCTTGCGGGTAAAAGTCACGCACCAGCCCCTGCGCCTCGGTGGCGAGCCACGCCCGTACCGCCTTTTTAAGCACACCGCCCCCTTGCCCGTGTATCACCCCCACACGGTGATGCCCCCCCTTCAGGGCTTGGTTCAACAACGCCTCCACCTGCAACAACGCCTCCTCTACCCGCTGGCCTCGCACGTCAGCCTCAAGCACCACAGGCGCTTGCGAAGGTGGAGCTTCGTCTTTACTGGCTGTTACCTTCTGCTTTTGAGTGTTTAGCTTTTTGAGAATCGTGCGCTTGGTGGCCTGCCGTAAGGCGGCGGCTCCCGCTGCGGTGGTAGGGGCAAGGCTTTCGGGTTGCACGTCGGCCAAGGCCACGGTAAGGGTAAGCTGCCCCACCTGCACTTGCACCTTTTTACCATCTGTACTCAGGCTACGCACTTGCCCACGCTGGCTACCCATGCTCAGCACCTTTACCGTGTCGCCCACGGCAAGCGGTCGCCTCGCCTCGGTATCGGCCAGCAAAGCCGCCTTGGCTTCGGCCTCCTCGGCGGCTAGGGGAAGCAGGCTCTCGTTCAGCACGTCATGGCCTTGGCTGTGCAAGCGTTGTAATCGTCGTTGTGCCAGCCGTGCCTCGGTGGTAAGCGTACCCACGTCGGGGTTGTCGGTATCGGCTTGGTGTTGCGTGTGCTTAAGTTGCTGGCGCAACTGCTTCAAGTGGCCTTCTACCTCGGCAAGGCGATGCTTAAGGCTGGAGCGGTAGGTAAAAATGGTTTGCTTTTTACTCTCACGTAGTTGTTGTAATTCCTCGTGCAGGGCGTTGCGTTTAGCCTGCCAAGCGGCCTTGAGTTCGGCCGCAGTGGCTTGGTCGGCCTCTAGGGCGACACGTCGGCTTTCAAGCTCCATCAGCAGGCTGGCACTGTCACGCTCGGTCTGGCCTAGGTGCGCCGTTGCCTCTTGCACCAACGGGGCGGGCAGCCCCAAGCGTTGAGCAATGGTGAGGGCATGGCTGGTACCTGGCACGCCCTGTGCCAGCCGATACGTGGGCGAGAGGGTCTCCGCATCAAACAAAACGCTGGCATTTTGGTAGCCTTGCGTGTGGTGTGCCTCCAGCTTAAGGGTGCTAAGGTGCGTGGTGACGAGTGTGGTAGCCCCTTGTTGGTACAGGTGTTGCAGCAGCGTTTTGGCCAGAGCCGTGCCTTCTACGGGGTCGGTGCCTGCCATAATCTCGTCAATCACCACCAACGCCCGCTCTAGGGGATGCGAACCATCCACCATGGCAATGAGGCGTTGCATGTGGCCAGCAAAAGTGGAGAGGTTATGCTCAAGGCTTTGGGCATCGCCAATGGCGGCCAGCACAGGGGCAAATAGGCTCATGCGTGAGCCTTCGGCCACGGGCAGGGGCAGGCCAAGGCGAAGCATCACCGCCAGCAAGCCCACCAGCGTGAGCATGACGGTTTTACCGCCCGTGTTGGGTCCCGTTATCACCAAGGTACGCACCCCGCTATGCCCACCCAAGGCCAAGTTATTGGCGATAATGGGTGTGTGGTCGCCTGCTTGGCGGCGTTGTAACACCAGCAAGGGGTGGCGTGCCTGCTCTAGGTGTATGGTCGGCGGGTGCGTGTCGGGGACGATCTCGACCTCGCACGCCTCGAGGGCAAGGGCGAGGCTGCCCGCTGCCCATCGCTCGTCTAGGGCAATAAGGGCGGTATGCCACTGGGCAAGGGCTTCGTGTTGGGCGACAAGGTGCTGGGTGAGTTCTCGTTGCAGCCTATAGGCCTCGGCGTTGAGGGAGAGTTGCGTTTGTTGGCGTTTTTCGTGCAGCTTGGCAACGCTGGCAGGCTCCATGTACAGGGTTGCGCCCGTGGTAGAGGTGTCGATGACTCGCCCCGCAAAGCTGGCTTTGTACGTGGCTAACACGGGTAGCACCCAATGCCCGTGCCGTTGGGTGATGAGTGGCTCCTGTAGGCGGTTGCGAGTGGCGGGGTCGGCCAATAAGTCGTTAAGCAAAGCATGGATGCCGTGGGTTTGTGCTTTGGCTTGCTGGCGTAGCTGTGCCAAGGCAGGGCTGGCTTCGTCTCGCCAAGCTTGGGTCAACTCGTCGGGGGGCAGGCTGTCGGGGGAGACATCGGCCACAAGGTAGCGGTTGAGCAGTTTCAGCACAGGCTCGACGTTGGGCAGCGAGGTCAGCAGAGCGTCAAATGCTCCTACCCACGGGCTGGCCGTGGCCGAAGCGAGTAAGGCTCCTCGGTGAGCGGCGCACCACTGTTGCCACTGCACGCCTTGGCGCACCACGGCGGCCACGGCTAGCAAGTCGGCAAGGGGTAACACGTCTACTTGGCGTTGCAGTTTGGCCGTTATGGGGCTAAGGGCGGGCAGGGTTCGCCAGTGTAAGGGGGTGCCTTGGCCTTGTTGCAGGCTGGCAAGGGCAAGGGCTTGGTGTTGCGCCCTTTGGCAGGCCGTGGTCGAAGGGAGCGGTTGAGAGGTTAGGCGGTCAGGCGTGAGGTGCCAACGCTCGGCAGCTTCGGGGGTGAAGCAGGCGGCGGCTAAAAAGTGCAGGAGTTGGGGGAGTTTGAGTAGGGCTAAGGCCGCTGGCACGGCGGCAGGAGCAGAGGGAGGCAAGGCATCACCAAAAATAGGCTTACAAGGGTAACTAACAGGCAGACACACGGCAGTGTAGCACAATCGCACGCCCTCCACCCGCCTGACATTTTTTGACTAAATGTCTGAAAAATAGCACTTGCGGTGTTCACCTTCTCACGATGGGGAAGCTAAGAGCGGCTAAGTTACAACAGGGTTAGCCTAAAGTGTTTAATCCGCTTTGTACTACCTCAAGGCCTTGCGTCATATGAGTATGGGCTTCGGGTTGTATTAAAAAATTTGAAAATTTCTCTATTATGTCAGCTACGTGTGGGTTATCTGCTGCTTTTTCAAGAAGTGTGTTCACGTTAACAGAGCCTAAATGAAGCCTATTGTGTAAAAAGAGGGCGAGGGGTTCAATAACCCTATCCGTAATACTTGTACCTACGTTGTAAACAAGTGAGTTTCTGCCAATGACACCCTGAAAACGATCTGGCACAGCAGCAAACAAGAGTTCTTGAGTAAGCCGAGCTGTGCCAGGCAGGACTGTGGATACGGCAACGCCAAGCTTGGCTGCATCAAGATGCCTTTCAATTGGGCCACATAGACACATTATAAAAACCTTATTCTACGCAAATGATAGAGAGTTGTAACGAGCACCCTTAGGTAGCTTACTAAAGAACACTGAAAACTTAAATTTGCGTCATAAGGTTTGAGGGTGTAGGTTTTGGGTGAGATGATATCAAAAAATGAAGCACTACACTCATCATGGAGTTTTTTCTTTAGGACAGCCTGATGCCCTAAAATACTCGCATGAAAGTAAATTTAACGATTCAGTAAACCGCAATCAATGCCATAGTTTAACATAAGCCATAGCTAAACCTTGGTGTCACCCACTGCCAAAGCCGTTAAGCTAAGCCAGAAGTTTCTTTAGCTTTGCTGGTTTTCTCAATCGACAACTCAAAGAGTTGGTTGGTTTGCCGTCTTTGTTCAGCAACACGGTTACGTTCACGCCGAGTGTCGGCAGCTTGTAGGCGCATCGCTTCGTTACTAAAGCTGGCCACACCTTGCAGTACGGTTAGGTTTGTGGGGGATATGGGGTTGAACGACATCATCATGCCCTCCTGTGCTGCGAGCAGCTTGCGAGGTTATTAAAGTAAATAAATAATAGAGCGACTGTAAAGTTCTATTTACATTAAACCATATTGTTACGAATTATTGTTTATGTTTAATCATATTGTTATAATTTGTAACGTAACTTTAGTTTAAATAGCCATGTACAAGTGCGTTTAGTCCGCCAAAAGCGATGTTTGGTGCGAAGGTTCTTTTTTTGTTATGATGCGTCTTGGTTACTCAAGTAGTCTTGCTTTAGGTTTTGGCTACTTATCACGCTATTTTGGCTTTTAAAAAGGCTTAACCCATGCCTCACCCCGTTTTAACCCCGTTGTCCCCAACCGCTATGTCCACTTTTACCCCTGCCGATTGTTTACCTACCCTGCCCCAAGTGCGCCAAGCCTGCCAATGGGTGTATGCTGCCATGCCGCCTACCCCCCAGTATGCTTACCCCATGCTGGCCACAGCGGCAGGGTGTAACGTGTGGGTCAAACACGAAAACCATACCCCCCTTGGTGCTTTTAAAATGAGAGGCGGATTGGTGTACGGCCACAAATTTTTAGAGCAATACCCCGATACGCAAGGTTTTATTACCGCCACCAAAGGTAACCATGGCCAAAGTGTGGCCTATGTGGCCAAGCAATACGGTTTAAAATCTACCATTGTGGTGCCTACCAACAATAGCCAGTGTACCAACGCCGCCATGCAAGCCCTCGGTGCCGAAGTCATTAGCCACGGTTTAACTATTGCTGATAGCATGGCGTATGCTGCCGAGTTGGTGCAACAACGGCCACACTGGCACCAAGTACCTGCTTATCACCCTTGGTTAATACAAGGTGTAGCCACCTACGCCCTTGAGCTATTCGAGGCGGCTCCGCCATTGGATGCCGTATTTGTGGCGGTGGGTAAAGGGTCGGGTATTAGTGGCGTGCTTGCCCTGCGTAACGCCTTACAGCTGGATACCCAAGTGATTGGCGTTGTGGCCGAAGGTGCGCCCGCCTACGCCAATGCTTTTGCTAGTGGCCAGCCCTACCATAGTGCTTCGGTTAACACGTTGGCCTGTGGGGTTGCCATCCCTTCAACCGAGCCTGTCTCGTTGCAGGTGATACGAGAGGGAGCCAGCGAGGTGTTAGCCGTAAGCGACGAGTTGATTTTAAAAGGCATGCGCCTGTATTACGACACTACGCACAACGTGGCCTGTGGTGCTGGGGCAATTGCCTTAGCGGGGCTTCTTAGCCAGCAAGAGCGTTGGGCAGGCAAGCGGGTTGGCGTGATACTTTCAGGCAGTAATGTGGATGCCTCTGTGTGGCAACGCTGCTTAAGCTAAGCAGAGAGTGGCTTACTTAGCCTAACGGTTTGAGGTATACTTGGTTGCCACTTTATTTGTTGCCATTTATACGGAGACTGCTCGCCCATGCCAGCCACTGCCACGCCTATTGCTAACGCTACCTTGCCCGCCCATTACGAGGTTGCCGACCTTGGCCTAGCCGAGCAGGGCTACCAGCAAATTGCTTGGGCAGACCGTGACATGCCCGTTTTGGCGCAAATACGCGAACGCTTTATTAAAGAACAGCCTTTTAAAGGCATCCGCATCTCGTCATGCGCTCACTTAACCAAGGAGACGGCCGTGTTGGCCATTACCTTACGGGCAGGCGGTGCCGATTCTGTGTTGATCGCCTCAAACCCTATTACCACACAAGACGATGTGGTGGCGAGCCTCGTTAAGCATTACGGCATCCCCGTGTTTGGCCATAGGGGCGAAACGGTAGAGACCTACAACGCTCATGTGCGTGTCGCCCTTGACCATAACCCCAACATCTTGATGGATGACGGCGGCGATGTGGTTGCCACCATGATGAACCATTACCCCCAAGTGGCCGCTAGCCTATGGGGCAGTACCGAAGAAACCACCGCTGGCATCACTCGCTTAAAGTCCCTGCAAGCGCAAGGTAAGTTAAGCTGGCCAGCCATTGGCGTTAACGAATGTAAAACCAAGCACTTGTTTGATAACCGTTACGGTACAGGCCAAAGCACCTTAGACAGTATTATGCGTGCCTGCAACATCCTACTGGCGGGTAAAACCGTGGTAGTGGCGGGTTATGGTTGGTGTGGCCGTGGTTGTGCCATGCGAGCCAAAGGCTTGGGCGCACACGTAGTGGTTACCGAGATTGATTCGCGTAAAGCCCTTGAGGCCGTGATGGATGGTTTTGTGGTAGCCCCCATGGCCGAGGCTGCCAAACAAGGCGATGTGTTTATTTGCGTTACCAGCAACCGCCACGTCATTCGCACAGAACACTACGCTTTGATGAAAGAAGGGGCGATACTGTGTAACGCTGGCCATATGAACTGGGAGTTTGATTATGATGGCCTCATTGCTCAAAGTGTGAGTGTTAACCAGCCACGTGCTTTTGTAGAGGCCTGTGTGCAAGCTGATGGACGTACCTTGTTTGCTCTTAGCCAAGGCCGTTTGGTTAACCTTACCGCTGCCGAAGGTCACCCCGCCAGCGTTATGGATATGAGTTTTGCCAACCAAGCCTTAGGCGTTGAGCGTTTAGTCACGCACCGAGGCCAACTACCCAACCAACTTATGGCCTTGCCTGATGAGGTGGACGATACCATTGCACGGTTAAAACTGGCCAGCATGGGCATTGCGTTTGATACCCTCACCCCTGACCAAGAAGCCTACATGAGCAGTTGGGATATGGGTACTCAGTAGCTAACCTTGCTCTGCCTCTTGTCGCTCATAATTTTAGTTTTGTGAGCGACAAATACTTTTGTGGCTCATAAGTGAGCGACAAAGGTTATGTCAAACAGCTTATACACCGTAATAGCTGGGTTTGTAGTGTTGTAAGTTGGCCTCTACATAAGCCAGCGTTTGCGCTAACCCTTCGGCTAAGGTAACTTGTGGTTGCCAGCCTAGCAAGGCTTTGGCCGCCGATGCATCACATTCAAGGTGTTGCACCTCGCTGGCATCGGGGCGCACTCGCTCCTCTTGTTGCTTAAGGGGCAAGTCTGGCTTGTTGGCGAGGTGCAAAATGGTTTGCAACACCTCGGCCATGCTGACCGCCGACCCCTGCCCCACGTTGAGGACTCGGCCAACGGCTTGCGGGCTTTCGCCTACGGCCAAAAAGCCTGCTACTGTATCGCTCACAAAGGTCAAGTCTCGTTTGGGTTGCAGGTTGCCCACCAGTACGACGGGTTGGGTCAGTACTTGCGCCATCATGGCGGGTATAAACGCCCGAGCCGATTGCCGAGGCCCATAGCAGTTAAACGGCCGAATGGTGGCCACTGGCAGGCCAAAGCTGAGGTGATAACTTTCGGCCAATTTGTCGGCGGCGATTTTGCTGGCGGCATAGGGCGATTGCGCCTGTAGCGGGTGCGTTTCGTCCATTGGGGTGGTTAAGGCTGTGCCGTAAGCCTCGCTGGTAGAGGTATGTACCAAGCGTTGCACCCCCTGCTTGAGGCAGGCTTCCAGCACGTTAAGCGTCCCGTCAATATTGACCTGCACGTAATGTTGCGGGGCAAGGTACGAATACGGTATCCCCCCCAACGCCGCTAGGTGAAATACCGTTTGGCAGCCCCTTACCAATTTATCCATGTGTCCCGCATCCGTTACGGAGCCAAGGTGAACTTCGCACTGCTCCCGTTGGTCGTGGGTGAGGGTTTCAAGGTGTCCCCAGTGGCTTTGGCTGTTGTATTTTACCAAGGCTCGTACTTGTGCGCCGTGCGCCAGCAGGGCTTGCACCAAATGGCTACCAATAAAACCGCCAGCACCCGTTACAAGCACTCGTTGGTTAAGCCAAGGGTTAGGGGTCGGCATAGGCTGTAATACTCCACACGCAAAAGCAAACATTGTGGTTACCAGTATAGCATTGCAGGGGCAAATGATGTGTGTTGTCTCCTCTCGATAGCCCAACTACCCATTCAAGGGCTTAAGCCCGCACCCACTTGCAACGATACCGTTACCATCCCCTTGCATCTTTTTTCAGTATTAGCACGCTATAGGCAAAAGGATGCGGGAAGTCGTTTAAAGGATAGACAGCAGGAGTTGGCAGTGCCTTATGTGGGGTCAAGGGTCATCAGCATCGTTATTTAAGGCGGGTATTGGCGTAACAGCGGTTGAAAGCCGTATACGGCAGATAGAAACCCTTGCCGCTGCTTTGCACGCCCAAACGCAAGGGCTTAACAACAGCCCCCCTACCAGCCGTGCCTTTTTAAACCTGCTGAAGCAAGAAGCCGACCAAGCCCACGCCAGCCGCCCCAACCCAGGGGCAGGGGCGCAAGCTCAGCCTGAAAGTTCGATACAATCGCCTTATGTGGTGCCTGCCACGCCTTATGCCACACCTGGCGACGTGCAACGGGTGGATGTACCCGCTGTACCACGAGGCACCCTTGAACCCAACGTGGGTTTTGACCCTCAACGCTTGTTACAGCTTGAAGGCCAACCCGTCACCAACTTACAACAACCCCTCTTTACGGATGTGCTGACGCAAAACTTGATGAGTGCGCCACAGCTTAACAAGGCTGGTTTTATGCCCATTGTGCAGCACCTTAGCCAGCAACACCAAGTAGACCCCGAACTCATCATGGCCTTAATTCAGCAAGAAAGTGGGTTTAACCCCAAAGCCAAGTCGGCGGTGGGGGCTAGGGGATTGATGCAACTGATGCCAGCCACGGCCGCACAGTTGGGCGTTAACCCCGACGACCCGCAACAGAACCTTGAAGGCGGTATTCGCTACCTAAAGCAACAATTGCAGAAGTATAACGGCAACGTCCCCTTGGCTTTGGCTGCCTACAACGCAGGGCCTGGGGCGGTAGACAAGTATGGGGGCATCCCTCCGTATAAAGAGACGCAAAATTACGTGCGTAAGATTTTGGCCAACTACCTTAAAGCCAAAGCTGCCGCCAATACCGCCAGCCAAGGCTAAGTACCCACCTTTACCCACCTTACCAAGGATACATTTACCATGATGAGTTTTGCTCCCCTACCCATAAACGGTGCCATGGGCAGCCATTTAGCCCGCACCACGGCCGAGTTTAGCACCTTTCAGCCCATGCAGTTGCAAGGCATGGTGATGCACAGCCAAGTGAACCCTGCTAGCGATGTGGGAGGGATACAGAGTTTTCAAAGTGTGTTGGGCAATACGTTTCAGCAGCTTAACCAAACCGTGCAAGCCCCCGAGGCCTTGATGCACCAAGCCATGTCTGGCGGCCCTGCTGATATTCATGATGTAGTGATGGCCAGTACCCAAGCCGAATTGGCCGTGAGTTTAACCACCAATGCCATGGGTAAAATTATTCAGGCTTATGAGCGGATTAGTCAAATTCAGGTGTAATACCCTTTCACTCAGGTGAGGGCGTAGTGATGGATTCTAGGCGACGGGCTTTTTTACGAAATAAGTGTACACAGAAGTACATGTTTGAGGAAAAAAGACCGACAACAACGAAAACACGCTACGCCCTTACGTGAGTGGATTGGTATAAACAAGCTCTATTAAGCTTCTATCTCACTGTCGTAAGCGTCACCTGCTAAGGTGCGGTCGGGGCAAAGTGAGGCGTAGGCGCACTTATCGCACACTTGGGCATCGGCCACACCTGTTAGGGTGGTTGCTTGCCATAGTGGGTGAATGACGGCTTCTTCAAGTTCTTTCGCCCAGCTGGGTAAACGCTCTTGTACCGTGCTGGCTTCTAACATCACGGCCTCGCACCCTTGCGCCACCCATGCAGGGCGAAGCAACTGCAACCCAACACGCCTCAACTTAGCTTGCGGATGCTGATGGTGCCATGCCAAGGCGTAAAGCGGTACTTGTACCAAGCGTTGCTTTTTAGCCAGCCCGTTTGGGGGGAAGCGTTGCGTATGGGGTAACTCTGCCTCATCAGCCGTGGGCCAAGGGGCTAGCACAGCAGCAAGGGTTTCTTCGTTTTTGCCTGGGGTTTTTAGGGCAAAGCTGCTCGCACCATAGCTTTTAAAGTCGATGATGTCGCACCCTGCCTCGCCATAATCCAGCACGGCATCCAGCGTCATGCGCCAAGGGTAGGCACCCTTAAAGGCTGGGAGGGTGACACCCTCAATCGGCACTTCGGCCAAGGCTTTGAGTGGAGTCGTGGCAAAAAACGAGCTATGCGTTAAGGCTTCAAGGGTTTGGAGCAGGGTATCTTTTAAATCGGTTTGTTGTACGGCGGGGCAAGTAGCCAAGGCTTTAGCCACAGGCAAACCTTGCCACACGGTTAGTGCATCGGCCAACCACGGCGGAGCGTCAGTGTCGGGGGTCAGCTCTGCTTTAAAAAGGGCTTGGCCTAAGGCTAGCAGATGTTGCCCTTGCCATGCTTGGGGTAAGGGTTGGGCGTGGTTGATAAATAGCTCCATCACGGTGTGGAGGAGGTTACCTTTGAGCAAGGCTGAGGTGTCGGGCGGGTCGCCCGTTAGTGGGTCGGTGTCATCTGGCAGGCGAAGGACTTGCTTATAATAAAACTGCCGAGGGCAACGCAAATAGGCCTCAAGTGCCGAAGGGCTAACATGCGGGTTGGCTTGGCCAAGCTGCCATAAAGCTCCCTCTTCAACCAGAAGCGCATCATCGCCTCTCCCCTCGGGAGAGGCCGCCACGGGAGTGGCGGGTGAGGGACGGCCAGAAAACGTTGATAAATGGTCGTCCCTCACCCTACCCTCTCCCGAGGGGAGAGGGTGTGAATGACCCTCACCCTGCCCTCTCCCTAAGGGAGAGGGTGTGAAGCATTGAGGATACTGTTGCCAAAAGGCTTGCCACAACGCCAAAGGCGATTCGGGGTTTCCCTCACCCTGCCCTCTCCCTAAGGGAGAGGGTGAAACACTCTCTAGCAAGCAAAGGGTATGGCTAGCTTGTTGCAAGGCCAACCACCAGTGCGCCGTGGGGTCGGTGTCGTCCTCAATTTGCCTCTCCCACGGCAAGGCAAGCGAGGTGACAGAAGGAGCTTCGGTTGGCCATTGGCTAGGTTGCGGCACGGCAACAAACGCCACGGGGTGTGCCAGTAACTGGGTAGGCAACACCAACGGTGGTAAAGCGGGTATGCTGGCCTGTGTTGGGGCAAGCTCCCCCCAAACCCGTAGCCAATGAGCGGGGCGTTGCCACTGGGTGAGTAAGTGCTGGCAACGCTCGTGTAATAAAGTTTGGGCTTGGGTGTGGCTGGCCGTAGCTAACAGGGCAGGCAAACCATCAGCCCATAAGGCGTTGCGGCATTGTTGCAAGGCGGGGCTGGCTGGCCATAGGGTTGGGTACTGGTGGGCGTTACTGGCCAACCAAGCTTCCCAACAGGCAGGCCATGCGGTGGGAGACAACGTAGTGAGCGATGACTCACGCTTGAGCCAGTGTTGCGTGGCTTGTAATAACCTAGCTTGGGCTTGTACCACAGCCCACACGGTAGCATAGGCTTGCGGAGCCGTATGAGCCAATAGCTGGAGCGTGGCCTGTTGCCATTGGCGTTGTAGGGCGGGCGTGGGCAACACCACCGCTATCGATGAGGCTACGCTGGCCTCGCTTTGTTGCGCTTGCCACGCCCATACGGCTTGGTAGGTGGTCGCCACCACGGCTTGTAGCGTCGCCTCATCAGCCAAGGAGACGAGCTGCAAGTGTTGACTGGCCTGTGACTCGTCGGGGCTGTGCCACAGGCTGGCTAACCAGCTTGCGATAGGCGGTGTGGTAGATTGTACGATGGGTAAGCTCTGCACCCAAGGGGTTAGGGGGGGGTGGGGCGAGACTACGGAAGGGTGAGTCAGCAGGAGGGGTAGCTCCCACGTGGCTGCCCAGTGGCAAAGTTGCGCTAGGGCGGCCTCGTGTTGTGGGGTGAGGTGTGCTGGTTGTAACACAGCCACACCTGCCCACTGTTGTTTGAGCCGTGGCAACAGGCTGACTCGAGCTTGGGGGGGTACGGTCACCTGCCCCCACAAACTGGTCACCCAAGCCCTAGGCCACACGCCCGCCGTGGCCATACACCCTACCCACCACGCATGAGTCGCTTGGTAGCAGGCAATCGCCTCATCATTGGCCAAGCCTTTAGCATGGCTCCACGCCAATAACGGGGCGGGGCAAGGGGAGCAATGCCACGGCGAAGCCAACCAAGCAGGCAAGGCCAATTGCACCAGCGGAACCAGCAAGTGGCTTGGTACGACCAATGGGAGTGAGGTTGTAGAATGCTTAGCCCATATAAGGCTGGCTTGTTGCAAAGCCAAAGCCCCCAGCCACTGATGCGACGGTTGCCACAACTTGGCCACGGGCGAGGTAATGCCATCGGGCAGATCCACAAGCCAAGATACACTGGTTGCCCAAAAGCTTTGCCACCATCCCTCAAGGCTGGTAATGGGTAAGGTAGGGGGAGGGGCTTGATGAGGCGCAACCGCAGGCCGAGCCACCTGTTGCCACACCGCTTGCCAGTGGGCGTTGGCGGCTGGAGCCAACGAAACCAGTGCCCATCGCTCTGGCCAGTCGGGGGTTTCGGTATACAGGCGACGAGACAGGTCTCGGAGGAGGGCATGTTGGGGGGGCTGGTCTGCCTCGCCTATAAACACAGCACTTTGCGGGTGCGGTGTAAGGTTCGCAAGGTGGGGCGGGGTGTGAAGCATCGACAAAGCAGCCAAGAAGCACATACAAAAGGAGCGAGCTATAAGCGTATCACTTTAGGCGTGTATTGGGTAGCGGGGCTGGCCACGCAACCACAGGGCAGCCAGCTGAGTGCTTTGCTGGTTGAGTAGACACTTGGCCAAGGCGTTGGTGTCTTGCAGGAGGCTCTCCCACCCTTGCCCGTTCGGAGGTGGAGCAACCTCCCATAAGCAAAAACTGGCGGTTTTAGCTACGGCCAGCGACCCTAACGTATCGCCTAAGCCTAAGCAAGCCGCCGCACCTTGGGTGAGACCGTACCATGCCTGTTGCGGTTGCCAACCGTGCAGTTGGCAGGCCAAAGCCGCCTCTTGCCGCAAGTCTAAATTGGGCGTACTCAGGTGGCTATCTGTACCGAAGCCCCATAGGCTATGGTGTAAACAAGCTTCGCCCGCAAGCGTTTGGCCGTGTAAGGCTAGGTTACTTCGGGGGCAGTGGGCTACCCCAATGCCGTGCCGTCCCAACGCCTCCCATCCTTGCGCTGAGAGGGTGACCCCGTGCGCTACCAGCATGGGGGGCGTGAGTAGTTTGTGTGCTTGTAAGTATAAGGCTGCATCGCTGGCCAAAGGGGGTAGGGCTGGGTAAGCCTCCCCTAACAGTTGGCGATGTAGGGTGGTAATGCCCGATGCTTCGTCACCTGCTAGCCAAGCGGCTTCGTCTTGGCTTTCGGCAAGGTGGGTATGCACGAGAGCGGGGCGAAGACCCTGCACCCAGTGTCGCCAGGCCGTGGGCGACACGTTATAAGGGCTATGGGGCGATAAGCCCAAGCTCAGCCCGTGGGTTAAGGCGAGTTGCGCCAGCGCACGGTAAGCCACTTCAACGGTTTGCACTTTGGCAGGTTGCAACTCGCGGGCAGGGTGAAACACTTCGGCGGCGACGTTGCCCAGTAAGCCCACGCCTTGCATGGCGTTCAGTACCTCGGCCGCCGCTTCAAGCGGAGCCACATCGGCCAAGGCGACAGTACCAAAACGAAGAGCTTCGGCCAAACCCAGTGCAATGCGTTGGGCGGGCGTGCTGCTTTGTGCCACTGGGCTAGATCGTGTTGTGTCAATCACCTTGGCCAGCCACTCGCCCATGGTGGGTTGGCGAGGTACGGCCGTGTAGCCCGAAAAGGCAAGGTGCGTGTGTAGGTTAATTAACCCTGCCGTAAGTACACGCAAGGGTTGGTGGGGGTTGGGTAAAGTTGTCTCGGCACTCGGTTGGCACCCCACAAAGATGAGTTGCCCCTTGGTGTTCCACTCAAGGCAAGGGTTGGCAAGAGGCTGAGCGTTACTGTGGGTAAGCGCCACATGCGCCGTTATGCTTTGGGCAGGCAGGGCCATTAAAACGCCAATTTAAGGCGAGCATCACCCTCGGGTAACAGCACCAGCGTCATGGGGAGCAACAACGCCGAAGCCGTTAGGAGTGGTTCGTCGGTAGCAGGTTGCTCAAAGTGTTGTTCGCTATCCGTGTGAGCTATCACCTCGGCTTCGGGGTGTGGCGTATCATCCTCAACGGGTGGCTCTTCAGCCTCCTCGTCGAGTGGCGGGAGGTCGGCCAGTTGTGCCAGTTCCTCTTGGTAGAGCTTGGCAAAGGTTTTGGCTTCTTCTCGTTGCCGTCGACGCTCTTCGCCCTGCTCTCTAAACACGTCAAGGTCTTGGTTAAACACGCTGTTAATTACGTTGTGTAGGGCAATACGGCCAGCGTGGCCTTCAAACCCTGCAAACTTAGGGCTTTGCTTGTACGAATCAACCGCTTGCAGACAGAGTAACATTTTTAGCCCCACTTGGTGCCGCCCATCGGGCGAGAGGTCAAACATGGCGTTAAGGGCTTTGACTAAGTAGGGGTCGTTAGCAAAGGCTTGGGCGTGCTGCTTAGTTTGCATCATGGCCACTACCTTATCGTAGCCTAAGGCGGTAGTGGCTTGGGCATCACGAAGCTGCACTTCTTTGACAAAGTCCAAAATCTCTTTGGCAATCAGTTCTCGGGGTACGGCAGGCAAAGCCTTAAGCAAGAGTAAGGCTCGCTTAAGGCTAGGGGTTTGTTCGTACCATACGGGTTCGTCTGCCATCATAAGAAGGTAAGCCTTTACACGCCAGCAGGCACAGAGGAGGCGAGAGCTTGTTGCAAGTCGCCAATCAAGTCGTCTACGGCCTCAATACCCACACTTAACCGAACAAAATCGGGGGTTACCCCTGCTGCCAGCAAATCGGGTTCATCCAGTTGCGAGTGTGTGGTGCTGGCGGGGTGAATAATCAGGCTTTTGGTGTCGCCGACGTTGGCCAAGTGGCTAAACAGCTTGACGCTTTCTACCACTCGTTGAGCGGCAACAGCCCCGCCTTTAACGCCAAAACCCACAATCGCCCCTGCCCCGTGGGGTAAGTAACGTTGCAACAACTCCGCCGAAGTCGCATCTTTGGGCAGGCCAGGGTAGCTCACCCAACTGACGGCGGGGTGTTGGCTTAAAAATTCGGCAATAGCTAAAGCGTTTTTACTGTGTTGCTGCATACGTAATTCTAGCGTTTCTAAGCCGTGGATAAACGTCCAGCCGTTAAAGGGGCTAGCACTAAAGCCAAAGTCACGCAGCGTCAGCACCCTGGCCCGTATAATAAAGGTGAGCGCACCAAAGGCATCCACAAACTTGAGACCGTGGTAGCTTGGGTCAGGGGCATTAAACTCGGCAAACCGAGGGCTGGCTGCCCAGTCAAAGCGTCCGCTATCTACAATTAGCCCCCCAATGGAGAGACCTTGCCCGCCAATAAACTTGGTGGCCGAATGGATGACAATGCTGGCACCATGTTCAATGGGGCGCAACAGCGCAGGCGTTGGCAGGGTGTTATCCACCACCAAGGGTAGCTGGTGAGCCTTGGCCACGTCGGCAAGGGCTTGCAAATCCACCACGTCGAGCTTAGGGTTGCCAAGGCTTTCGGTAAACAGCAGCTTGGTGTTGGGCTGTATGGCTTGTTGCCACGCCACAATATCATTAGGCGATACAAACGTGACGGTAATGCCCAAGCGTGTCAACGAGTGTTTAAACAGGTTGACCGTACCACCGTATAAATCGGTAGAGGCCACGATATGGTCGCCACTTTGGCATAGGGTAAGGACGGTGGTTGCCACGGCGGCGTGGCCACTGCTCACGGCGAGGGCGGCGGCTCCACCTTCAAGGCTAGCGATGCGTTTTTCAAGCACGTCATTGGTGGGGTTCATCAACCGAGTGTAAATGTTGCCAAAGGCTTTTAAGGCAAACAAATCGCTGGCGTGCTGGCTACTATCAAAGGTGTAGCTCGTGGTTTGGTACAATGGCACCGCCCTAGAGTGCGTCGTGGCTTCGGGTTGGTAGCCCGTGTGCAGGGCTTGGGTGGCAAAACCTTGGGGAGGGGTGTTTTTGGCGGACATAGTGAAAGACTTCCTTACGTTTAATAAATGCAATAAAAGGACATACCCCAACAAGCATCGCTTAAATAAGCAAACCTGCTGGGCTAGGGCATTCGTAACGTAAAGTGCAACACTGAGAGGGGACTTTCCATCATACCTACATTGTACACTTAGCTTACTGGCCGATGTGCTAAGTTGTCAAGCGGGAGTCATAGTATTTCCAGGACTATCGCATGAAACCAATTTTGACAGGTTGGTGGGGTATTTAACCGCTCCCACCCTCTCCCTTCGGGAGAGGGAAGGGTGAGGGACAACCAAAAAACGTTTATAAATGGCCGTCCCTCACCCGCTGCTCCCGCAGCGGCCTCTCCCGAGGGGAGAGGCGATGATGCGCTTCTGGTTCTTTACCCCTCAATTTTCGCTTCATGCGATAGCCCTGATAGTATTTCGCTTTATGCTAAACTGCTCATGTTGCCCATAAGTTCAAGCCATTTGTCATGCACCCATACCTAGCTAGCCTTACGCCCACCAACACCTATTGCATAGGGTGGGATGTAGGCGCATGGCACTGCACAACAGCTAAAGGTAAAAGTTGCGATGCCCTCGCCATACTCGACCCACAAGGCGAGCTGGTAGGCAACATTACCCTAGGCAACCTGAGCCCCCTCCTGCTTGAAGCCGCTACAGCAGACGATCTCATCAGCCGTTTATTTGCTTGGTGCCATGCCCCTCTGCCGCAAGATCCTTGTAGCGTGGTGTTGGGGATTGATGCTGCCTTGACGCTTCCTCCTGCGTTGTTGGCTTTGCTACGGGGCGAACCTTATGCCCAAAGCGAACCCTTTGCCAACTCACGCACCAACCCCTACCTGTATAGGCCAACTGAACACTTTTTGTTTCAGCATCGGCGTAACCGCACAGGCTTACTCTCGCCCATACAGGACCAAATTGGTAGCCAAGCCACTAAGGCCATGCACCTTTTGGCACGCTTTGCACCTACCGTAGCCGCTCCTGGCTTATGGCAAAGCCAACAGGGTAACCTCATCGCCTTAGAAGTCTACCCAGCCGCTTGTAAAAACACGCACCTTGCAACAGACACCATACAAGGCTACCCACAGCGGGGCGAGCCACAATCTGATGGCTATGATGCCCTGATGTGTGCCTTGGTAGCTCGCACTTTACTGCTTACCCCCGAATTGGTAGAACCACCACCTGCAAGTAGCCCTCCCGCCGAAGGCTGGATTTGGGTACCCAAAGAAGCTTTGATGAATTGCGGAGATTAACACCTAGCAAGTAAAGCACACTTTAAGCTTTAGGGGTGTTAACTTGCTTAGCTAGTCCCTTGTCAAAAGTTGCAACAACGGGTATAGTAACTTTCCCCAAGGCGATACGCCAAC
>JBIKUS010000125.1:0-5774 GCA_044347425.1 Vampirovibrionales bacterium
GGTACTGATGATTTAGGCCGAAGCCTCCTCCCTCGCCTTGCCCAAGGTGGGCAACTCTCGCTGCTGGTGGGGGGGGTAACCGCCGTGCTGTCTGTGGCGATGGGTTTGGCCATTGGCCTCATCAGTGGCTACAAAGGCGGCTGGCTAGATACGGTACTCATGCGAGGCATTGACGTGCTGTATAGCCTGCCAGGTCTCGTGGTGGTGATGCTGACCCTTGTGGTATTGCAAGCCCTGCTTGAGGCGGGCTTGGCTCACCCCGTGGGAGCCACGGCCTTGGCGGGCTTGGCCTTGCCAGGTGTACTGCCTTTAGTGGCTATGGTACTGGCCTTGGCCTTGTTTAGTTGGCCCGATACGGCACGGCTGGTACGTAGCCAAACCCTGAGCCTGATGAAAGAGCCGTATATTGAAGCCGCCCTCAGCCTTGGCATGGGCGCAAGACGATTGCTATTCAAGCATTTGTTGCCTAACGTGCTGGCCTTGGTGGTGCTAAGCGCACTCATTACCCTGCCACGGGCTATTTTAACCGAGGCCACCTTGAGCTTTTTAGGGCTGGGTATGGCGCCGCCGTTAAGCAGTTGGGGTACCCTCGCCAGCGAAGGGTGGACACTACTCCCTGTGGCGGGGCATGTGCTATGGCTACCCGCTGGGCTCATGGTGGCCACCCTGGTTGCCCTTAATACCTTGGGCGAAGCCCTAAAGCAGCGTTTGTTAAGGTAGCATCAGCAACCCTGTGCTTACGACTGGTCAAAAGTGTTGCCTTAGCGTATACTAAGTTTATTGGCACCTTTTTGATGATATTTCTTCAGCATGATGACAGTACTTAACCAGAGATAACGCAACTAAAGTACTGATGGGTTTACTTCTGTGTTTGCTTTACAAGCTCATCCAACCTCTACCACACCGTTACGGCTGGTGTTAATTGAAGATTGCCGACTGGTGCGGGTTGGCCTGCACAGCGTGCTAGATGCAAGCCCCAACTTAGCCGTTGTGGCCGAAGTAGACAGTGCCGAAGAAGGCCTCCCCCTCATCCGTAACTTAAAGCCCGATGTGGTGATACTCGACATTGGCCTACCTGGCATGAGTGGCATTGAGGCCATCACCCAGCTACGTGCCGAAGGTAACGACTGCCCCATTATCATCCTCACCTCGCACGAGGCTGAAGACGAAGTGGCCGCCGCCATGGCCGCAGGAGCCAACGCCTACTGCCTTAAAAACAAGGTCTCCTCTCGCTTGGTTGAGATTGCCCAACTGGTGAATGAAGGCTCCACCTTTATAGATGCGCCCGTGGCTACGGTGGCCACCAAACTGTTTGCCCAATGGCAAGCCACTTTGGCCACACAGCAGGGTGTTGTGCTAGCGTGCGATTTGGCCACCAAGCAAGTAGTTACCGTGGGTACAACCCCACCGCCCTGCCCCACGGGGCTGGCTTTAAAGCAAAGCCTCAGCGAGCGAGAACTGGCCGTGTTAACCCTCATTGTCGAAGGCAAATCAAACGGCGATATTGCCGAGGCGTTGTATATCAGCATCCACACGGCTAAGTTTTATGTGTCTAACTTGTTAGATAAGCTGAACGTGGATGACCGAGTAGCCGCCGCCGTTAAAGCGGTTAGGCTCGGGCTAGTTTAAGCAAAGCACTACAACAAAGAGAGCTTTTGCTAGTGTGCAACAAGCTCTCTTTTAAGTTTTGAGAGTAGTGCCTAACCTACCGTGACGGTTTGCGCTACGCTGGCAGCACTACCCGTGGGTTGTGCGCCAAAATCATTATTGCCTAAGCAAATGCCAATGCCTCGGGCGGTGCGTACCAAGGTGCTGTCCACCTTCACAAAGTTATACTCTTTAATCGCATCAGCAATGGGTACGGCCACCACGTCGGGGTGACGATACGCTACCATTTGGCCATAGTCTTGGTTAAGCACCAACTCGGCTGCATTCATACCAAACTGTGTGGCCAAAATACGGTCATAAGCGGTAGGGGTACCACCGCGTTGAATGTGACCCAACACCGTTACCCGTGACTCAATCCCAGGGATTTCGGCCTTAATTTCTTCGTTAAACTTATGGCCTACGCCACCGTACAGCACGTTTTTGTAGCCCACCGTATCGCTTTTTGCAGCGGTAATGCCACCATCTTGCGGTTTGGCACCTTCGGCAATAACCACAATGGCAAAACCTTGCTTGGCCATACAGGCTTCAATTTTTTGTGCCACTTGCTTAATGTTATAAGGGATTTCGGCAATGAGAGCCACATCGGCTCCGCCAGCAATGGCGGTGTTAAGGGCTATCCATCCAGCGTGTCGCCCCATCACTTCCAAAATCATCAGGCGGTTGTGGCTTGCGGCGGTGGTCACCAGTTTGTCTACGGCTTCGGTGGCAATTTGCACCGCTGTTTGAAAGCCGAAGGTGTAGTCGGTACTGCTCAGGTCGTTGTCAATGGTTTTGGGTACGCCCACCATGTTAATGCCTTGCTGCTGCAAGTCATCAGCAATGGACATGCTGCCTTCGCCACCAATACTAATAATGGCTTCTACGCCTAAGTGATTCAGGCGTTCTTTTAAAAATTCAACTCGGTTTTCAGTCACCCAAGTGCCATCAGGCTGCTGTACAGGCCACTCAAAAGGGCCACCCTTGTTGGTGGTTTTAATAATGGTACCACCTAAGACATGGATACCCGCCACGGTGTCATCATCAAGCAGACGCACCCGTATAGGGTCAGACAACAGGCCGTTAAAAGCTTCAATACTCCCCAACACTTCCCAGTTAGGCTCGGCATCCATGCGCTTAACAATGGCACGAATGACAGCGTTTAAACCAGGGCAGTCTCCGCCACCAGTTGCTACAAGTACACGACGTTTTTGAACCACGGCCAAACGTCTCCTATCAAGGGGGGAATAAAGGGGGTAAAACAGGGGTGATGAGCCAACGAAGCTGGAGCGAACAGGGTGTGTTGGAGCCAAGGCTTCGAGCCTATGCCCTAGTTAAACACAAAAAACCCGAAAGGCCAACAGGGCAAGCCATGGCATCAGCCGCCTAACCTAGGTTATATAGCCAAATAAATAATTTCTGCTACAGTGCATCTACGTTGTCGCTACGATTCTCGCTCAGTCATTTAGTTCTGTCTAAACTCCTGTCGCTGCGAGTCTAGGCTCCTAGTAGCTGCAGTCTGTATCAAAAACTCTTTATTCGGCTATAGTGGTGGGTATGATGACGCACCCCTTGCCTCCAACCCCACGCTTAGCCTTGATAGGTACAGCTAGCACCACCCAACGCTGGGCCAGCCACGTGGCGCAGGCCACACAGGGCTGGGCAACCTTGCCCTTGGCGTGGGTGGCTACCCAAGCCCACCAGCCTCGCTTGCAGGCCACGGCGTTGCAACCCTTACCCACACACGGCCTACTCACCAGTGGCCAAGCCCTTCGCTATATCAGCAAACCCGAGCTAGCCGCCCTGGCCTTAAGCGTCACGCAATGGGTGACCACAGGGCAAACCACCGCCGAAGCCCTCACCCTCTCCCTTGGCATGACGGGTGGCTACCCCATGCCCAAGGTGTGGCAACCGCCTAACCAAGGCTGTAGCGCACACCAAGCCTTACGCTTATGGCAGGCCAGCCAGCCCCCCCACTTTATTAAACAACTGCACACGTGGTATTGGCCTACCACGGTGCAAGCCTCACCCAAAGCACAGCACCAACTAGAGGCATGGGGGCAAGTGGTACACAGGCACAACGTTTACACCACGCAAGCCTTAAGCTGGCCTTGCCCCACCCTAACCCAAAACGTAGCCCAATGGCAGGCGGCTAACCCTACGCACGTGGTGCTGTTTAGCCCTTCGGCGGTGCGGGCGTGGCGTGGCTGTGTTGAGGCAGGCGTTCTCGCTTTACCCCCTCAGGGTGTCATTAGTTTAGGCGAAAGTACCGCCGAAGCCTTGGCCGAGTGGTTACCCCAAGCGGTGCCTCATGCCCAACTCCCCGCCAGCACACCCGAGGCCTTGGTAGCCCTGTTAAGCTGATTAGAGTGGCTTAAACAACAACTTGCGCCAGTGCCGTACCCTCTTGCGCCCATTGCTTGGGTGCATCGGGGTGAGCCGAGCGTTGAACACGATGTGAACGAAGAAATGGGTCGGCTATGTTGCGAGTGCTAAGTAGCCCAACGTTGCTACCCCGCCCCTTAAAAAACGATTCAGCAGCAAAACGAGGGTCACTAATCTGCTCTCGGCTCCCCCACTCCATAGAGGGGCGTTGCTGAAATAAGCCCAACGAGTCCCGATCGCCACCCGTCAAGTTTTGCAGGTTACTTTCTTGTATGGCGGTTGCAATGGCCACGCTAATTTCTTGCTGAGTTGCTCCTAAAGACCGCCCAACCTCTGCAATAATACGGGCATTCTGGAGTTGTTCAGCACTGGCTTGTTTGCCTTTAATGGTTAAGTTACTTGCCGAAGCTGGCAATGGCGGTACTTGGCTTGGCGATGCAGCACCCATGCCACTCACCCCACCAGGTGCCGAGGTTGAACCCACCGCACTGGGCTGGCTGAGCAATTCAACGGCCATGGCCATAATGCTCATCATCATCACCATAATCATCTGGTTAAAACCAGCAACGCTCTCTTGCTGGCCCAAAGACGATGAGGGTTGCTGAGGTTGCCACGGTTGGCCAGCCCCATTCACGCCCGATACTTGCCCCACGCCCGAAGCGGGGTAAAGGGATGAGCCAGCCCCCATTGAAGCGGGTAGCCCTGTAGCACCGCCCCCCAAGCTAAACGTGGGCGATGCTGCTTGCCATGATGGCAGCACACTGTTCACGGTGTCTTATGTCCTATGGTTAA
Organism: Vampirovibrionales bacterium; assembly: GCA_044347425.1. GTDB lineage: Bacteria > Cyanobacteriota > Vampirovibrionia > Vampirovibrionales > JAJTHC01 > JBIKUS01. Next base: position 4,822 of record JBIKUS010000125.1, read on the forward strand.
AAAGTCAGCCTATGGGCGTATGAGAATGCCCGTTTTAAGCATAAAAACAAATAAATACACAGTTGTGTTAGCTCACTTAGGTTGCCTGAGATTAAGCCGATAAACCAAACACCAAACAACCCACCCTTAACCCTGCAAAGGTTATCGCCATGATGACCACCTCTCAACCTAGCTACCCCCTACCTCGTAAGCGGCTTTACGTGCGCTGGTACGAAAAATCGTTGACGCTAACCCGTTTGCTCCAGTGGCTAAAACACCAAAACCCCATGGTGCAAGACGTGTTTGGCCATGCCATGGGTCGCCTTGCCAAAGACTGCCACGACCCCTACGCCCGTACCGAACAACTGAAAAACCACGGTGCCGATATCGGCCTCGGGCTGCTGCATTCGCAAAAACGGCGACGCTGGTATGACCGCATCCCCAGCCTGCATTTGGGTATGCGGCGGCTGTACGTACTATCTCCGCTAGAATGTACCCACATTGCCGAACGCCTGCTTGAGACCAAGGGCTTGATTGAAACCTACCAGCGTATTCAGCAAGAGTGGGGGCTAACTTGCGAACAACACTTGGTAGAGCAGTTGATGAATCAATGTCTCAGTCACGGGGTAGAGGCGGCTCACGACACCTTGGTGAAGTTTGAACGACGGCTATTTTTAACCTGTGGGCGATGACACCAGGTTAACATTAGAAATCACTACAAAAAATGCCTCTCAACCAACGTGCTAAACACTACGGCTTCTTGGCTTCTGCTAAATGGAGTTTGTCCCGTCACTTTGGACTGCCTTGGTGTTACATGGCTGGTTGTCGGGTCTCGGCCCGACAGCCGAGTTAGGGGGCTTGTGGAAGCCCCCTAACAACCCCACCACACAAGGGGTTGCACCCCTTGTGAATCCTGCCATGTTTTCTCCGTTATTTTGGCGAGTCCCTGTGCTAAAAACCCAAAAAACCAGCTC
>JBIKUS010000031.1:0-19525 GCA_044347425.1 Vampirovibrionales bacterium
CCAAAGCTGGTGCGAGCATTGAGTGCCACGTGCCAGCCTCGCCACACAAAATAGGCGTACAGGCCAACAATACTTAAACTACCCACCAGTCCCCATTCTTCGGCGGCCACGGCAAAAATAAAATCGGTGTAATGGAAGGGTAAATACGCAAGCTTCTGGACGCTGTTGCCATAACCCACGCCCCACAGTCCACCTTGGGCAAAAGCAAACCACGACTGTATCAAGTTGTACCCCGCATCCAGCTTATCGGCAAAGGGGTCTAACCACCCTTGAATGCGTCGCCATTGGTAAGGGGTGTTACGTATATACAAACCCGCCCCCGCCATGGCTGGCACTAGCAGGCTAAACCAAGCGGCTTGCAAGCCCCCCATAAAGCAGAGTAAGACGTAAGTGGCCGACAATAATAAGGTGATAGAAAGGTTCGGTTGTTTGAGAATCAGTCCCACCATCAGCGCATAAGCCAAAGAGACAACAACCAACGGCCGTTGCGAGCCTCGTTGCGACAACGCCCACGCCAGCAACATGACCCCTAGCGGCTTGGCCAACTCAGAGGGTTGAAACTGAAACCCCGCTACCGACAACCACCGCTCTGAGCCGTTAGCCGTCACCCCCGCTACCATGGTCAGCAGCAGCAGCACCATCACGGTCAACCATCCACCCAGTAGCAAGCCAGGGCTGCCCCATACTCGGGTCGGTACTTGGGCGCAAAACACCAAAGCTCCCCAGCCTACGGCCATAAACACCACTTGCTTTAGCCAAAAGCCCCAAGGGTGGTCATACAATGCCAAACTGTCTCTCGCACTGGCCGAAAACAGCACCACCAAGCCCACGGCGCATAACGCTAGGGTGATGAGAGCCAACGGCCTATCCCATTGCCGATGTAGGGCTTGCACCAGCACCACCAGCCGAACCATTGCCCTTGCACCCAGTTGGCATAGGCGCAACAGGCGCATCAGCAGGTTTTGCCTAGCCTGCTTAAGGTAGTGTTTGCTGATGAGCGGGGCATCGGTTTTGGCGTGGGGTACATCGCTAGGGTGGGGTGTGTAGCCCCCCACTTTGGCTTGTTGGGCTTCTCGTTTGAGGCGTTGGCGCAAGGCCTGCTGGCGGGCTTTTAAACTCATGGGGTGAGGCGGATCTTGTTGGGGCATCTCAGGCTAAGCTCCCACTTGGGGTGTGGCATGGCGATGCGCCCACGCCGACACCAGTTGCTTAAACGCATGACCACGTTGTTCAAAATCCTTAAAGGCATCAAAGCTGGCACAGGCAGGGGATAGCACAATAGTATGCCCCGCCTCGGCTTGGCTAAGGGCGGTGTGCCACGCCGCCTCAAGGTGAGGGGCTTGGGTGACGGTAGCCCCTGCTTGGCGCAGGGCTTGGGTGAGGCGCTCCTTGGCGGCTCCGTACACAATCACCCCTTGGGTGAGGCGTGCGGCTGTCTCTGCCCATGTGGTCAGGTCGGTGCCTTTGTCCTCGCCACCTGCTAACAGCCACAACGGCGCAGGGGCAAGGGCTTCCATCGCCAAGCGAGACGCTTCGGGGTTGGTCGCTTTTGAGTCATTCACCACACGCACACCGCCCACAGTGGCCACAGGCTCAAGGCGATGTTCCACCCCTTTAAACTGGCCAATGGCAAGGGCAAGCTCTGGGCTGGCTAGGGGGAGGGTGTCCACGGTCGCTTCAAGCCATGGCTGGCAAGCGTGCAGCACAGCCAAGCAAGCAGCCAAGTTAGCAGCATTATGCTCACCTGCCAGTTGCCAACCCGCTTGCACCAAATCCACCCAAGGGCGATGCTCACCAGCAGAAGGGTGCAGGGTGACGGCCTCTTTTGTGGCAACAACGGCGGGGTGTTGGGCAGGGGCTAGGTTGTGCGCTTGTGTACTAAACCACAACGTCGCTTTAGGCGGAGCCACCTCACTCGCCCATGCCGTCACCGTGGGGTCATCGGCATTCAGTACCACGGCTTCGGTGGCCATGGCTAGCAAGCGTTTTTTAGCGTCGGCGTAAGCATCTAGCGAGCCATGCCATGCCACATGGTCGGGCTGTAGGTTGGTAATGACACCTACCCGTGGGGCAAACAACTGGCTTTGCGCCAACTGGTAACTGCTCACTTCGGTCACCATGCACACGGGGCTTGCCTGTTGCGCCTTGGGTTGCGACAGGCGTTGCAGCACTACATCACTTGGGGCAATACCAATGTTACCCGCAAGTTGGGCGTTATGCCCTAGGCTCACCAGTAAATGGTGCAAGAGGCTGGTAACGGTGGTTTTACCATTGGTGCCTGTAATGGCCAGCCACGGCCAATGGCTGGGGGCAAGGGCAAAAGCCCAGTCCAGCTCACTAATCAGTGGCAATCCCATGCCCTCAAGGCGTTTAACAATCTCGGCGTGGGGTGGTATACCAGGGCTGAGGATAATCACTTGCGCCAAGGCCAGTAGCGGCACGTCATGCCCTTGGCCAAGGTCAAGGGTGACACCAAGGGCTTTAAGCTCGTCTGCCCAAGCCAATTGGTCGGGCGTGGTGGGCAGGGTGGGGTTTGAGAGTATGACTTTAGGCACGCCCACATGCTTGGCCAGCCGAGCGGCGGCCACCCCCGAGCGAGACAGCCCTAAAATGGCAAGGCGTTGTACAGAGGCCAGTGGGTGTGGCAAGGGGAGCGTCATGGTGGGTGGGGGCTTTAGGCTAAGGCGACAAGTGCTTTTAGTTTAACAGAAGCGAGCTAGCTGGTGTAGCACTAGCACAAGCCTTGCAAAGAATGTTTTTATATTTGTATAGGATACGACTAACGCCCAACACCATAGCGTTACTTAGGCTGATAAACCCAACCTTGCTCTTAATGCTTTTGCTCTTTTAACTTCTCTCTTCTGGAGGCTCGTGTGCTTATGACTTCGGTCAATTCTTCTACTCAAGGTGGCTCTGCTCTACCCCCTTATTTTAAAATCGACCCCAAAAGGTCGGTTGAACAAAATGCTAAAGCTATTTTAGCCAAAAGTTTTGATACGTATTCTACACTTGATGGCAACACAAAATACATAAGCCCTGATGAAATTAAACAGCTTGTGGCTGATATGCAAGCCCTGCAAGACCCTTCTGTTAAAGGAGAGTTACACACAAAAGTATCTCTAGCGGTGCTTAAATTTGCTGAAGATACGACTCTGGCCAACTCAACCCATACTCTTGACGAGCAAGGTATGGGTGTGTTTACTGATGTTCCCAGCAGTTTAAACAGCTATACTAAGCACGATATTGCCAAGATAGAGGCAACTAAATCAAATAATATTTGGAACAGAGTTTTTAGGCATGACCAAACTTTAAATGCACTTAAACAAAAAGCAAAAGATAACCTTGAGGCGACTACTAAACCAGAAATAATGAACGGCTTACTAGCACAATCGCAAACTCAGCAAGATGCAGCTAAGGCCATTAGCGACAGTATCGTGGCTCAGCTGATGGCCGAACAAGCCGCCGCAGAACAAGATGCCATTATGCAAGAGGCCAACGCCTTGTTAGAAGCCCCTACCGACGACTGGGCAAGTACAGCAGGCGAAGGCCTGTGGCAATCGCCTGAAGCCGCCATGGATACTGGGGGCGGAGTGCCTTGGTATGACCAAGTGGATCCCAACGCCATCCTCAACCCCGAAGACCCCGCCGCCGCTGATGCCATAGGTGCTGATGCCATGGGCGATGGAACCCTGCCACAAGGTGCCACCAGTATTACAGCGGGGGATAACACCAACATTAACGTCTATAACCAATCCCCTAACCCCATTACCACCCAACTTGGCGATGGTGCCAGTATCAACATCACCCCAGAAGGCGAAGTCACCACCAGCGACGGCACCCCCGTCACGCCCTCGCCCACTACACCACCAACAACTCCGCCTACAGGGTCACCCACCCCTAACCCTTCCACACCAACATCACCAACAACGCCGTCGTCACCCGCTACACCATCAGGTGGTGCAGGTGGGCAAGCCGCCAACGGTATTGGTACCATCAACGCAGCGGGCGATGTCACCGTTAACATTTACAATGGCGACACCACGGTAAGCCCCACCCCACCCGCTACAGATGACCCCGTGACCCCACCTAATGATGACGAACCTGTCGCCCCGCCTGATGATACCCCCGTCACCCCAGGCCCCGAGTTCGACATCAACCAACGAGACAACACGATTAGTATTGCAGGTGGCCCCAGTATCGAATTATTTGAAAATACCGTGGACACCCTCGACAACGAAGCTAGCAGCACCTTTGAGACCGACGACGACACCGTAGGCGGCCACATGGTCTTTGCCAGCGGAGACGACGTATGGGCAGCCCAAAAGGATGGCGTTAGCGTGGTGTATTGGGACCCTCGGCAAAGTTTAAAAGACGCAGGTACAACACCCACGTTTGAGTTTTACGCCGCCCAACCCGTCACCATTGACGGCGTAAGTAAACAAGGCCGCCTAGACGATGACGACTATATTTTAGCCGTCAGTACCGATCAGCTCCCTAAGCTGACGGGGCTACCCTCGGCGTTTCAATCGGCGTATGACGAGATGCTGAACCCTAGCAGTTAGGCTCCGTACCGTTCGTGCCAAGGCTTCTTTAATTGTGGGCTTGCTTATGCTAGAGTAAAACACCTTGCCAACGCAACCGTTTTTCTCTAGCCCTTGCCCACAGGTGTGCCTCCTATGCCCCCCGCAGCCGACCCTTTTACCCTTGCCTACGCCAACCCCACCCAAGCCCCTGCCCACTGGTCGCCCGATGCTTGGCGCAGTGCACCCATTAAACAAGTGCCTACCTACGCCGACCCCCTCGCTTTGGCCGATGCCGAGGCGCAACTACAGGGCTACCCCCCCCTAGTGTTTGGCGGTGAAGTGCGCCAATTGAAAGCCACCTTGGGCGATGTGGCAGCAGGTAAAGCCTTTTTATTACAAGGGGGCGATTGCGCCGAAACCTTTAAAGAGTTTCACGCCGTCAAAATACGCGATACCTTTAGGGTATTGCTGCAGATGGCGGTGATTCTCACCTTTGCTGGCCAGTTGCCCGTGGTAAAAGTAGGCCGCATGGCTGGCCAATTTGCCAAACCCCGCAGCAGCGACACCGAAACCCGCAACGGCGAAACCCTGCCCAGCTACCGTGGCGATTTGATTAACGGCTTTGACTTTACCCCCGACGATCGCCAACCCAACCCGCAACGCATGGTGCAGGGCTACCATCAATCGGCCGCAACGCTTAACTTGTTGCGTGCCTTTGCCCAAGGTGGCTACGCCGACTTGCACCAAGTGCATCGCTGGACGCTGGACTTTATTGAAGCCGACCCCCTAGCCCAACGCTACCAAGAACTCGCCGACCGCATTGGCGAATGTCTCGCCTTTATGGCTGCCTGTGGCCTCACGGGTGATTCGGCACGCTCCATACGAGAAACCGAGTTCTACACCAGCCACGAAGCTCTGTTGCTCCCCTACGAACAAAGCCTCACTCGCCGAGACAGTACCAACGGCCAATGGGTAGCCTGTAGCGCCCACATGCTCTGGATTGGCTACCGCACCGCCGACCCCGATGGGGCGCATGTGGCGTTTTTAAAGGGTATTAGTAACCCCCTTGGCCTTAAAATTGGTACAGCTACTCAGGTGGATAAATTGTTGCAACTCTGCGACACCCTTAACCCCACCAACGAGGCGGGACGCTTAACCCTCGTCAGCCGTATGGGTGCCGACAACGTGGCCACCACCCTGCCCCCGCTGATTGAGGCGATACAAAAAGAAGGGCGCAACGTGGTGTGGGCGTGCGACCCCATGCACGGTAACACCCACACGGCCAGTTCGGGCTACAAAACCCGAGACTTTAGCAAGGTATTGGCCGAAGTGACGGGCTTTTTTGACGTGCATCGCCAACTAGGTACGCACCCAGGGGGCATCCACATTGAGCTTACGGGCCAAAACGTGACCGAATGCACAGGCGGGATTCAAGACATTACCGACACCGACCTTGCCGACCGCTACGAAACCGCCTGCGACCCTCGCCTTAACGCTCACCAATCGCTAGAGCTGGCCTTTTTGTTGGCCAACCACATTAAAGCCTCTCGGGGTGAGTCGTCTTCGTGACGCTCAGCCTGCCCTCTCTTAAGGGAGAAGGCAACCCATGTTGTTTAGGGAAACCAACCTAGTAGGACTTAGGCAGAAGGTGCTTGATTGAGCCGATAACGAGGAAAAACGCTATAAGATGTAAGGATTTTATAAGTAATAAATGACGCACATCGTTAGCATTTTGACAAAGTTAGTGGCCAAGATAGTGCCTTCTGCGTAAGTCCTACCAAAAACCTATGAGAAACCAATAACTTATGCCTTATGAAGTGACCATTGAAAAGCAGTTTTGCGCCTCGCACCACCTGCTTAACTATAAAGGAGCCTGCGAACGCCTGCACGGCCATAACTACCTTGTGCGCCTCACCGCTCTCACGCATCAGCTAGATGAAGCTGGCCTTGCCGTGGATTTTAAGGTGATGAAGCAAGCCCTGCAACCGTGGCTCGACCAACTCGACCACTCGCACTTGAATGATAACCCTCTGCTGCAAGGCCACAGCCCCAGCAGCGAGCGCATTGCTTACACGCTCTACACACTGATTAAGCCCACCTTGCCCCAACTGGTTAAAGTAGCCATTGCCGAAACCCCCAACCAATGGGCTACGTATTATGAGTAGGCGAGACGCTGAATCTTGACTTTTAAAAATTAAGGTTTACAGTTCTTTTGTTCTGTTTTACTTTAAAATATGAGTTAATTAAATTATGTTCTATTCATACTCAATGTCCACGGTATCTTTGTCTAAATTAGCTTTTGGTAAATCTGAACCTAAACAAGAAATCCAGTCGCAAGAAGAAAGCGAGCCTCAAGAAAAAAGCAAGCCTGAAGAAGAAAGTCGCCCCCCTGGAACTCACCGTTGGGTAGACTGGAAAAGTGTACAAGATATTATTGAAGAACAGGGTGACTACACCTAGAAATCTAACGACAAGTTAAAAGTACGTTTACAAAACACGTCATGTGCGACCTCACCTTTAAACGCCTACTCCCCACCGCCAGCCAACCCGAGTTGGTCGCTTTTCAGCAGGTGTTTGAGCAAACCTTTGTCGCTACCTTTGGCCACAACTACTCCCAAGCCGACCTTGACACCTACCGCCAGCAACGCTTGAGCCTGTCTGCCCTGACTACCGAATTGCTAGACCCTACGGCGAATTTTTACGGTTTTTGGCTAGCCGATGCTCTGGTGGGCTATGCCAAGTGGCAAGTGCCGTGCCAAAAGCACCTAACGCCTGCCTTGGCGCAACGCTACCCCAAGGCGTTTTATTTAGAACGCTTCTATTTTTTAGAACAAGCTCAAGGTACAGGCGTGGCCGCCGTAGCTTTGCCATTTGCCCTTAGTCACGCTAAATACACCCACCAAGCCACCTTTGCCTACCTTACCGTGTGGGAGCATAACCTCAAAGCTCAGCATTTTTACCAAAACTTTGGCTTCCGCACACTCGCTACAGTGGGCTACCCCGTGGGCGACACGGTGGATAGGGAATACCTCTACGGCAAGAACCTCACCCCATGACACAACCTACCCTCGTGATAGTGGGTGCAGGTGCGGCGGGCTGCTTTGCCGCCATACAGGCCAAGCGCACCGCCCCCCACGCCAAGGTCATCCTCCTCGAAGCCTCGCACAAGACGCTGGCCAAGGTACGCATTTCTGGCGGGGGGCGTTGCAACGTGACCCACGCCTGCCCCGACACCGCTACTCTGCTAGAAGGCTACCCCCGAGGGGGCAAGGCGTTATTGAGCCTGTTTAACCGCTTTAACTGTGCCGATACCGAAGCCTGGTTCGCCGCCGAAGGCGTACGCCTCCACACCGAAGCCGACGGCCGACGCTTCCCCACCACCAACGATTCGTCCACCATCGTCAATGCGCTACTCACCGCCCTAAGCCGTGCTGGGGTGGAGCTTCGCACTGGCCACAGGCTCACGGGGTTGCAGCCTCTCCCTCAACCCCATGCCACAGGCGCAAAATGGCAGGTCGAGCTGGCCAAGCATCCCCCCATTACCGCCCACGCCGTGTGTCTCGCCACAGGCGGAGCCAACCCCACCATAGGGCAACTGCTCGCCGAGCTAGGCGTGCCGTGGGTGCCACAAGTCCCCTCGTTATTTACCTTTTGCGTCGATGAACCCACGCTTGACGGTTTGGCGGGAGTAAGCGTCCCCCATGCGGCGGTGCAATTGGTACTCCCCCCACCCCCAGCAGGCCAAAAACTCGACAAGCTGGCCAAGCAGGGCTATCGCCAAACAGGCCCCGTGCTGGTAACGCATTGGGGGCTGAGTGGGCCCGCCATTCTTAAACTTTCGGCGTGGGGTGCGAGAGAGCTTGCCCATCACGACTACCGCTTGCCTCTGCTGGTGGACTGGTTGGCCAACACGTCTGCCGACGAGCTACAGGCCACCTTTGCTCAACGCAAACAAGCGCACCCCAAGCAAGCCCTCACCACCGAGCCACCTCACCCCACGTTGCCCAAACGCCTATGGTATGCCTTGTGCGAAAAGGCCAATCTTCCGCCAGAGCTGCGTTGGGCGGATGCCAGTAAGGCGCATGTGGCGAGTTTGTTCACCCAACTGAAGGCTTGCCCGCTGACCATTACAGGCAAGGGTGTGTTTAAAGACGAATTCGTCTCGGCGGGTGGGGTGGATTTAAAGGGGTTGAGCATGGCCACCCTCGAGGTGAAACACCAGGCTGGCCTGCACATTGCGGGCGAACTGCTCAACATTGACGGCGTGACGGGGGGCTATAACTTTCAGGCGGCATGGGCGAGTGGCTTTGTGGCGGGTTCGGCTATGGCCGAAGGGCTTTAAGCCAAAGGTGTATGTTATACTTGGCCTAAGCTTAATGTTTGGTAGAGGTTGATTGAATGCACACGCCGTTGGTAGACACAACATCGCAAGAAAATTTGATCAAAGTAGCCCACCCCGACCGTCGCCAGTTTTTGCAGGCCAGCGGGCAGGGGCTACTCGCCCTCTTCTTAGCCAGCCTTGCCTTACCTAAGGGCTTACCCTTTGCTCCTCACGCCCAAGTACCTGCCTTAGGGCAACCCCTACCCTTGCCCACCCTCAAGGCGCAACTGGCTAACGTGACGGCCTTGCCTCGCCCCTTTGTGCAGCAACAGCTCGCCCACTATAGCCAACAGCTCAGCCACCTTGAGCCACTCACACAGCAGTACCACCTTGCCCTACAACAAGCCAAGGGGCAGGCCAGCCACGTGCATCACCCCTTACGCGAAGCCCATAGCCGTTACCTCTCTGCCCGAAATACGCTGGTGTGGCAAGGCCTATTTCTCTCCAGCTTGGCGGGTGAGGCCGCCACGCCCCAAGCCCCTTTGCTCTCTCTGTTGGCTGCCAGCCCTTACGGCTCCGTAGAGGGTTTGCAACACGCCCTTAGCACCCATGCCCAAACCCACAGAGGGTGGGCTGTTTTAGGGTGGGATGCCCTCACGCATCGCCTACTGGTGAGCGGGGTGGATGCGCCTTCGGCCGCCCTGCCCCAAGGCGTTACCCCGCTGGTGGTGTGGGACGTGCAAGCCCCTACCCTTGCTCACCTTGCCCAACACGAACACCTTTATAAGGAGTGGGTGTGGCAACAACCGCAAGGCCAACTGGCCACCGTGCCTGCTAGCTTTAGGCAGGCCACTGGCCAAGCGTACTGGCAGGCCATGCCGTGGGCTAGGCTCAACGCTTGGGCTAAGCAGGTTGTTACACAACCTTAACCTCGCACTCACCTTGGCCGATACTCACCCTATACCACCCCCCGCCACCCCCCGAGGTTTGCCCCTTGCACTCCCCCCGTTTTGCTACTGGCTTTACCCTGCCAGAACTCCTGATAGGCGTGGCTCTGATTGGCTTAATTGCCCTGTTTACCCTCCCCAAAGTGACGCAAAACATCGAAAAAACCAACTACACTGCTATCTACAAAGAAGCCTACAGTAGTTTTACCGATGTAACGCAAGATGCGACGCAACAAAACCAAGCCTTTGCCACCAACGCCCAAGTGCTAGACTGGTTGGCTTCTCGGTTAGATTTTGAGACTTTTTGCCCCACCAACGCCTTAACAGAAGGGTGCCGTACCACCACGGCCGAAAACAACTGGCACACCCTGCCAGGGTTTAAACTCAAAAACAAAAGCGTGGTGATGCTAGACATTGCCCTAGCCAGCAACAAGCCCCTGATTAGCCTGATGATAGACGTTGACGGCGACAGGGGCAACAACGCCGACGGCGACGATATTTTTCAGAACGGGTGCAACCTAACGCCAAGCGCTAGCGTGATGGCGGGGACGGCTACGGCAGTACAAACAGGCCAGTGTGGCGTGGCCGATACGGCTAAAAGCCAGTGGCAGTAGCGGGTAGCCCTGTGCTAGGCAACGTAAACGGCGATGCTTGCCCTGTTGGTTGAGCGGGTGGCATCATAAGTTGTTGCGCCTGCTGTAGTTGGGCTTGTTCAACAGGTTTAAGCTCTTTACCCTCTGCCGCTTTTTGAGCAAGGAGTTGTTGGCTTAGGGTGACGTGGCCGTACTTATTGGCTAAATCAGTCAGTTTTTGCTCGTCTCGCTCTTTGCGGTTGGTAAGGCCACTATTTTCAATCAGGGGTTCGGCTAACTTGCGTAACAGTAACGCTCCGCCAAAGGCCACAAGGCCCGGTATAATCATAGAGCCTAACAAGCCCACACCCGTAATACCCGCCGCCCCAAGTGCTGCGGCTCCGGCCCCGCCAATCGCCGACGACGTGGTTAGCCCACTCATGGTAAGCCATAGTGCGCCAAAACCACCCACCGTACCCACGGCATTGTAAGCGGCGTGTTTATAGTCGCCATCAATCAGGTTTTTACCAAGGCGCACACCTTCAAAAACGATGCCCATGTTGCTTAGGCCACGCATGGCCAGTTTACCCAAGGTAGGGTTGGCATTATGCAACATCTCAAAGGGTTTGCCAATCACGTTACCCATCAAGCGTTCAAGGCCTTCGCCACCATGCGCCCATGCTCGGGCTAAGGGGTTTTTGCTTACTAACTGCTGGCTATGTATGCTTTGCAACATGCGGGTTAGCGGGGCTTCGCCGCTACGGGTGACTTTAAGCACCCGCTCAATGGGGTTAAGGTAGTTTTTGCCCGCCAAGGTGGCCAGCTTGGCTTGGTGCTGCACCGCACTACTGACGGTTACGGGGGCTTTAACGGTATCGGCCAGCTCTTGGTTCACTTTTTGCAGAGAGGCTTTTGCCGCTTTGGTATCAAAGCCTTTTCGGGCTTTACTCACTGCTGGCTTGTGGTTTTGCTTGGTTTGCACTACGGCATTTTTGTTTAAGGCTTGTTGAGATTTGGCTACATCTTGGAGTTGAGCGTTTAGGGTTTTGTTAAGCGTTTCGATAGACTCAAGGGTTTGTTTACCAGTGTCATCAAGGGTAGAAAGTAAAGCCTGACGCAAGGGAGCTTGCTCTGCCCCTTCGCCCATAAGAGCTTTGGCAAACTGTTCTGGCGGCCATCCTTTTACTTGTTGCTGAATAGCCTCGGGTAACTTGCTAACATCAACGGCATTACCCAGTGTAGCTAGGTATTTTTGATTCGCATCATTAAAAAGTACATTAAGTATATATTTTTTGTTATTTATGTTTATAGAATCAAACTTAGTGGAAATGTGATGGCCAATTTGCCTTGCATTAACGCTCTCATCAAAGCCAATGACTTTTTTTACAGTGTCGCCCAAGGCTTCAAGGTTTGTGGTATGCGCTTGCCCTAGTTGTACTCGTTGTGGCCTTACTTCTGCCCCACGGGCAATTTTTTCGGGGTTGACACGAAACTTATTAATCTCTTTGGTTGTGGCATCAATATCATACCCCGCCGAAAGATTTTTTTGCAGGCGTAGCTTTTCTTCACGCAAGCGTGCGATCTCTTTTTGATGAGCGTCTACTTTAGCTTGGTGTTCGGCAAGTTTCGCTTGGTTTTCGGGCTTGGCCTCAAAGTCTAGCAGTGCCGTAGCGGCTTTTTGCTGTTGTTGGTAGCCTGCCGTTTCTTTCGCCTTGAGGGTGGCCTCGGCTTGGGTCAGCTCTTGGGTGAGTTGGCTGGCGTTAAGGGCATCCAGCTTAGGTTTAAGGTCTCCGCCAACGTTGGTTTTTGTGGCGGCTTGGTGTGCTAACCCACGTTGTTGTTGGGCATAAGCCAGTTGAGCATCAGCATCCCATGTGTACTGGGGTACGCCCGCTGAGCGAGGGCTGTGGTGAGCGCCATAGGTGGCTTTTATCTGTTGGTTAAGCTGTTGTTGCAGGCTGTTGCGTGTGGCATCATCAGGTGCGGTGGCCAATTGTTGTTGCAGGGCTTGCAGAGGAGCTTCTTTATTGACATAAACCTCAACCAACCGAGTGTCCACCTTGTGGGTGGCGGCTTTTAACAGGGCATCGTTGGGTTTAAGTGCGTCGGGGATGGCTCGTAACTCGCCTGCGTTTAAGGCCTTAATATCTGTGAGGATGGCCTGCGCTTTCTTAAGGGAGAGCTTGGGGTCGTCAAGCTCGGCCAAGAGAGCGGTGCTTAGCTTTTTACGCAAGGCGGCTTGTTTTACGGGGTCATCGCCTACCTCTGCAATATCAGCCATAGAGTCGCCAAGCCATCTGTCCATTAAGTGTTGTTGCTTAAGGTTATGCTTCATTTCGTCGTTTTGCATTAGCACGCTACTACCATCCGAATAGCTGTATTCACGGCCATGCTGGGTGTTAGCATAAAGGGCTAAGGCACTAACCGCATCCGTCGTTGGGCGGTTCCAAAACGTGCCGTCGCCAAAGGGTTGAGCCTGAGGGGCTGGTGCTTGTTGTTGCACTGGTTGCCCAAAAGGTGATGCTGGCCATCCCTGTGGTACGGGTTGTGCCGCCATACCTTGAGGCATTGCTGGAGATGGGTATGGGTTGTAATTGGGTGGTAAACCAAATGACATCATAACGCTAACCATCTATCCTAAAAGTGTGCAACCTAGTCCGTCGTCAGTACCGTAAAGGCATGACTCAAAGGCATAAAAACAAATTGCCACCGATAGATGCTAGGTTTTTACAAAAAGGATGACCCTCACCCTGCCCTCTCCCAAAGGGAGAGGGTAAAAAGGCGTTAAAACACCATGGGCTTCACTTCGAGCGGATTAAGAAAGCGGGTGATGTTATTGCGGAAGATGAGCGAGATGTTACCCACGGGGCCGTTACGCTGTTTGGCAATAATAATATCAGCAATGCCTGGCCTGTCCGTATCGGGGTTATAGTATTCATCCCGATAAATAAACATCACCACGTCGGCATCTTGCTCAATGGAGCCACTTTCGCGCAAGTCGCTGAGCATGGGCTTTTTGTCGATACGGCTCTCCACCGCTCGGCTTAGCTGAGACAAGGCCAGTACAGGGGCTTTCAGCTCTCGGGCGAGGCTTTTAAGGCCACGGCTAATGGCGGCAATCTCGTTTTGGCGGTTTTCGCCCCCGCCCCCGCTACCCGTACGGCCTTCCATCAGCTGCAAGTAGTCAATCACAATCAGGCCAATGGGTTCGCCTTGGCGTTCCATCATTAGCTTGCGGGCCTTGGCACGCATTTCCATCACGCTCATGCTGGCGGTGTCGTCAATATAAATGGGCGAATCGCCCAGTTCACCCATAGCTCGGCTGAGCTTGGCAAAGTCTTGTTCGTTAATTTCGCCTGTACGTATACGTTGAGCATCAATTTCGGCCTCGCTACACAACATACGTTGCACCAGCGATTCTTTGCTCATCTCTAGGCTAAAAAACAGCACGGGCTTACGTTCCCGCAAGGCCACATGCGTCACAATGTTGAGACAAAACGCCGTTTTCCCCATCGAAGGCCGAGCGGCCAAAATCAACAAATCCGAAGGCTGCAAACCCGAGAGGTAATTGTCCAAATCCAAAAACCCCGACGCCACCCCCATCAATGAGCCTTTGTTCTGGTGACGCTCTTCAATCTGTTCAAAGGTGGTGGGTAGGATGTTGGCAATGCTGGCGAGGTCGTTGCTCATGTTTTGTTGCGCCACGGCAAACACGGTTTGCTGGGCTTTGTCCAGGGCGGTTTCGGCTTCGGTTTCGCCAAAGGCGTAGCCCACCACGTCGTTACCCGCTTTAATCAGTTGGCGAAGCATGGCTTTGTCTTTAATAATGCGGGCGTAGTATACGCTATGCTCGGTGCTGAGTACGCTCATGGCCAAGTCGTTAATGTAGGCACGCCCCCCCACAAAGGTGAGCTGATCCTGTGTGGCCAGCCACTCGGCCACGGTAATCACGTCAATGGGTTGGCCTTTGTCGTAGAGCGTCGTCATGGCGTTAAACAGGGTTTGGTGGGCTGGCCTATAAAACGCCTCAGGGCGGAGCAATTCAAGCACGTTGCCCAAGGCGTTACCATCCATCAGGCAAGCCCCCAGTACGGCCTGTTCGGCTTCGTCGTTGTGGGGTGGCACACGATCGGTGGGGAGGTTGACTTGCGTGAGGTTGGGCGTACTGGCGTAGGGCTTGGCCTGCACGTCGGGCATCTCGTCGTCAAAGGTCGGTTCTGTAAAAGGGGTGGGGTGCGGGAGGTTAGCGGACATGGTAGCTCAAAACGTGTAAGGGTACTGAAGAGTGTCACCAGTGTAAAACTATCTTGTAGGTACTACAAACACAGCAGAGGCAAAGTGTCACAGAGCATCACCTAGGTTACGCAGTGTAACAAGTTCTCTACATCCCTAGGTGTACGCCTGCCCTGTGCCGATACCTTGCCTAGCCCTAACCCATCCACGGCGAATCTACCTATCGGGAGTGTGTGTATCACCATGCTTTTATCTTTGCTTTGTTATCATCGCTTAAACCTTGCCGTGCTTATGGTGAGTTGTGGCGTATGGCTAGGGCTGGCCATGCCTGCCTACGCTGCTTTTAGCCCGCCCATGTCCACCTTGCAACAAGCCCAACCCGTGGCTGCCCAAGAGCGTTTATACTACGCCCCCATGGCGGGTACCATGACCTCGCCCTACGGCTACCGTGCCGACCCGCTGACAGGCGAACAACGCTTCCACGCTGGGCTAGACATTGCCGCCCCCGAAGGTACCCCCGTCCACGCTGCTGACAAGGGCTTGGTGCTGTTTGCCCAAGAGCATGGTGGCTACGGCAACGTGGTGGTGCTAAAACACATGGATGGCATGGTGACACTCTACGCTCACAACGCTACCCTGCTGGTACGCAAAGGCGAGTGGGTAGAAACTGGCGACCCCATTGCTCTCAGCGGCGCCACAGGCCGAGTGACAGGCCCTCACCTTCATTTTGAAGTGCATTTTGACCAAAGCTATGTTGACCCTAAAGCCTACTTGCTTTATAGGCAACGCACTTTATTGGCCAGTAAACAAGTGCTTGACCCTACGGGAGGCAAAACCACGGTAGCGGTACAACCTACTAGGCAACCCCTTAGTCAGCCAGTAGTTACGCCCAAGCTGGTCACGACTCAAAAAATCGCCCAAGCTCCCGTACCACCGTTGCCACGACAAGGGTAAAACGGCCTACCACAGGGGACGCACGTTGATGATGGCGTCTCTGTCGGGCCCCGTACTCACCATCGCCAGCGGGCAACCTGCCAGCTCCTCTAGCCTGCGCAAATACGCTTGGCAGGCAGGGGGTAAGTCGTCCCACTGGGTAATGCCCAAGGTGGAGTTTTGCCAGCCCGCCATCACCTCGTACACAGGGGTCAGCTTTGCCCAATCGCTTTGCCTATCGGGTGGCCAATTCAGCACGGTGTCACTCTCGCCCAAACGGTAGCCCACACAAATGGGGAGTTCAGCAAAGCTATCCAACACGTCCACCTTAGTAAGCGCAAGATGAGTTAACCCATTGACGGCCACGGCATAGCGAGCCAGCACGGCATCAAACCAGCCGCATCGCCTTGGCCGCCCCGTGGTGGTACCTACCTCGTGGCCTAGGGTGCGTAAGCGTTCGCCACCCTCGTCGTGTAGCTCTGTGGGGAAGGGGCCTTCGCCCACTCGGGTGACGTAGGCTTTAAAAATGCCCAAGGCTGCATCCAGTTGAGTGGGACCTAGGCCGCTACCCGTACAAGCGCCGCCCGTGGTGGCGTTGCTACTGGTGACGTAGGGGTACGTGCCAAAATCCACATCTAACAAACTGCCTTGCGCCCCTTCAAACAGTACCCTATGGCCTTGCGCCACGTGGGCGTGTAAGGCTAGGGTGACATCGGCCACGTAAGGCAACAGCAGGGCTTGGGCTTGCTTCACCCACGCCATCACCTCGGGTAAGGGTACGTTGGGGTAAGGTTGCGCAAGGTAGGCTATGCGCTCGGCTAGCCAAGCGTCATCCTCGAGTAAATCAGCTACCCGTAGGCCATAACGCCCTACTTTGGCTTGATAGGTGGGGCCAATGCCTCGGCCTGTGGTGCCAATGGTAAAAGCACCACTGTGCGCTTCGGCTTGGTGGTCGGCCTCGCAGTGAAAGGGCAGGGTGACGTGTGCCTTGGGGCTAATAAAAAACTCGTCTAACGTGAGGCCTTGGCTCCGAAGCTGGTTAAGTTCAGCTTGTAAAAAGGGCGGATGAATCACCACACCGTTGCCCAAATAACTGGCCACGCCCTTGTGCAGTACACCCGTAGGCACGTGGTGAAACTTAAAGGTTTGCCCGTGGTGACACACGGTATGCCCCGCATTGCATCCGCCTTGGGTGCGTACCACGGCTTGCGCCTGCTGAGCCAACACGTCTACCAGTTTGGCCTTGCCCTCATCGCCCCATTGGCCACCCACAATGGCCAACGTGGTAAGCGTACGTTGAGGCATACGAGCCACTTGCGCCACAGTGGGCAAAGAATCAACAGTGTGAGCAGATAACGGCGTGGCGGGCATGGCAAACATCTCATTTTGGTGGCTAGGCGGGGTGACGCTAACAGTGTAAACCAAGGGTAGTTGTGAGGCTAGCGTAGGTAGCCTGTCTGCACAGCGCACAAAGCCAACAACATTTGTTTTTATGCAACTAACGAGCTTCGTGTGTTGTGGCTCGACTCAATAAAAGATGCCTTCAGCATCGCTCTTACCTTTGCATAGGACTTAGGCACTAAAATAGGATAATGACCCATGAGTTACGACAGTTCACCCTCGCTGGGGCAACGGCTTGATAGCTTGGTGAGTTACCTCGCTCCCAATAAAAGTAACAGCCAACAGCCTTTAGCCGTACAATCGCAATCAAAAGCTGTGTTTGATGCCAATGGCACGTTTTCTCACACCCAAAACGACTTTACCGTAACGCATACCAACGCCAGAGGGCGTAGCATTGAGCTAAGTGGCGAAAAACTATTTGCCCAACTACCCACTGAGTTTGCCTTTGAAGGCGACAGTGCCGACTTTCAAGACTCCCTTAAAAACTTAAAAATTACCGATACGGGTACGGAGGGCTTCCAGCTTAAAACCCAACTCAAGGATGGATCGGATGCCACGCTGTTTGTGCGACGTAAAGACACGGATGGCCTAGGCAGTACTTTGGCTACAGGTGGAATAACACTGTTAGGGACACTTGGGGTAGCCGCTCTATTCGGCGCATCAGCACTTTCTGCACCAGTTATCATACCCGCCGCTTTGTTGGCAGGCGGTGTTATGGCTTACAAAGCCTTAAATGATAATGCTGGCACGCTAGAAGTGACCCAAGCCATTAACACAGACGGCGAATTAAGCCTGACCGAGCATGAAGTCGCCCTCTCCCCCTTCGATACCGACCCTCTCGCCTCCAGCGAAGCTACCGACAAAGACCTCGACACCTCCAGCGACGACGGTGTTTCGCCCTTTGCCAACCCTGACGAAGCTTCGGCCACTACGGATGACGACACCACCGAAGAATAATACTTATGCTCATCACGCTGTATAAAGGCTTTATGAAAAGGCTTGGTACTCTGCTGTGCTAACGCTATAGTTAAGCAAGTGTTATCGTTACTCCCCCCTTACACTCCCCTTGGGTTTGCTTCGTGTCGTCTGCTGCTGCGCAACGTATCCTTATCTTATCGTCGTCTACGGGTGGCGGGCATGACAGTGCCGCCCACGCCCTCAACGAAAGCTTTGCAGCCCTAGCCCAAGGCCTACGCACCCCTGTAGATGTCACCACGTCTTGGGTGCTAGAAGAAAGCACCCAGTTTAGCCGCAGCTTGGCCGACACGTACAACTACCTGTTACGCCACAACCAAGCCGCCATGAAGTACTTTTACTGGACCATTAACGCCCTCAAGCCCAACGAGTGGCCCATGGTGCTTAACATGGCCAAGGGCTACGGCCAACGCCTCATCCTCGAACATGCCCCCTCGGTGGTGGTGTCCGTTCACCCCATGGTGCAGCACTTTATGGCCTACGTGCTTCGCAAACTTGGCCTCGCCCACCGCATCCCGCTCATTACCGTCGTTACAGACCCTGGCTATGGCTTTTGGCAAGGCTGGGCCAGCCCCGATGTCAGCCACTACTACGTGGCCAGCCAAGGTGCCAAACAACAATTGCTGGATTACGGCATCGCCCCCGACCGCATCAGCATTGAGGGGATGCCCGTACACAGTAGCTTTAGCCCTTTGCTCCAACCTCACCAACGCCAAGCCCTCCTCCACAGTTTTGGGCTAGACCCCAACAAGCTGACGCTACTCATCAACGCTGGCTGGATTGGGGGCGGTAACATCCCTCACTTGGCCAATGCGGTAATGCAAGCCAGCGGGTTGACAGGTTGGCAAATCCTTTACGTTACAGGGCAAAACCATGCCTTGTATCAGCAAGCACAGGCCTGCTTGGCACAACACCCCCACGGCTTGCAAGGGGCGATACTCTCGCACCCCGTACCCATGGTGCAGGCCATGCAAGCCAGCCACGTTATGCTCTCAAAAATGGGCGGCCTCACCACCTTTGAGGCCATGGCCACGGGTCTCCCCATCTGGGGCGATGCCGTCACCCCGCCTATGCCACAAGAGGCTTCAACGGCACATTGGCTGGCTGAACAAGGCTACGGCCAGCTCATCCACTCGCCCGAGGCGTTGCTCACCCTTATGCGCCAATGGCAAGCCGACCCTAGCTTAGCGCAAGCCATGCAAGCTAAGGTGCTTGCCAGCCCCATGCAAGGGGCTACGCAACGTATTGCCCAAGCCATTTTGCGCCAATTACCTGCCGCACAACCCCAACTGGTTGCCTCATAGGGTAGCGGTGGGTTAAGCACGGCGGTTTTGTTATTAGTTAGCTGGAGTTCGCTCCGCTTGATTGGCCTGTGTTGGTATTAGTTGGCTGGTTGTCGGGCCGAGACCCGACACCAGCCAACTAACACTCAAACCACCCCTCGCATCAGCCAAAACAGACCATCAACCGCAAAAATCAACTAAAAAAACCCGAAATCGTAAATTTCCTTCGCTATGCTTTTAAAAGTAGTGGGGTTATAATGAGTTTATAGAGCTTTTCTGTAGGGGCGGATTGCATCCGCCCGATGACCCTCACCCCTACCCTCTCCCAAAGGGAGAG
>JBIKUS010000127.1:0-5746 GCA_044347425.1 Vampirovibrionales bacterium
GTTTGGTAAAGAGGGTAGCCTCGGTGGGGAGAACGTCTAAGGCGGCGGCGGCCAGTTGGTTGTGGTTAAGGGCGTGCAGCAACGCTGCCGAATCGACAAGACCTCCTCGGGCGGTGTTAATGAGCATAGCTGAGGGCTTACACTGTGCCAAGGTGCTTGCATTGATTAACCCCTCGGTATGGGGGTTCAGGGGGCAGTGTAGGCTAATGATATTGCTTTTTGCCAACAGGGTGGGCAGGGCTACTTGCTCAATGCCCCGCTCCGCCAACCAATCGGCTGGCCGAGGGGTAGGGCTGGTGGCCAATAGGCGCATCCCCAAGGTTTTGGCTAAGGCTAAGGTGGCTTGGCCAGTAGCACCCAAGCCAATAACGCCAAGGGTGGCTCCTGCCAATTCAAGCCCAAGCACACGGTTGGGGCGTTGTAAGTGGTGGGGTGGTTGGCGTAGTTGCTGGTGCAACGCCATTTGTGCAACACCGTGCTTGGCCAAGCTCAACATTAGCCATAGGGTATGTTCGGCCACGGCTTGGGTGCTGTAATTGCGTAGGTTACACAGGGCTATGCCTCGGCTGGCAAGATAGGCTCTATCAATATGGTTGTAGCCCGTGCTTCGGGTAAGGACGAGGCGCAAGTTGGGCAAGGCAGCAAGTAAGGCTTGGTTGATGGGCTGGGCGGTACAAAAACTGAGGGCTTCTACCCTATGCTGGGGGTGTTGTGCCACGTAGGTCGCCAAAGTTTCGGCCGAGAGGCGTTGCGTTTGCAGGCTTAGGTGGATGTGGGGGTGCTGCGCTGCCCAAGCGGTCAGGCTAGGGGTTTCGGCGGCATCAAGGTTAAACACCAAGCAGGTAGGGTGTTGCATGGGCAAGGTGGCCAAGGCTAAGGCTAACAAGTATCAGCCTAGCAGAAACAAAGCCTGGCCTTAAGCACCCAACAAACAGATTGGGTTAATAACAAAAAACCTAGCTGAAGTGCCAGCTAGGTAAAAACAAGAAAAGGTAAAAATAATTTAAGCGATAGCGTTAAAGTTGCTACCCATAAGATGAGCTTTAGGTTTTAACCCTAGTTGAAGTGAGGGCGTACTGGAGGCTTGCAATTGGTTAAGTACGTTAGAGGTAGCGTTAAAGGCAGTGTTATGACCTTGTGCAAGTTGAAAAGCGGTAGGAGCTTGTTTATTACAAGCGGTAGAACCCAAAGCCATAGCATTCATCATACGGTAGCATTCCTCACAAAGGGGGGAGACAGGTTGTTAAAACACGAGAGGTTGAACAGTAAATGTGTTACGCAATAAAGGCAGCACTTAACCATGGAAACAACTATACAGGAAACTTTAAGGTTTGGGAAGGGGGTAACGGGAACTGTTTTAGTTGAGTGCGCATCTTAGATAAATTTGGGTTAAACAGGCTGAAAGCAACTATATATTAAAAATATGCCACGTAAAATAAGCGATACAAATAACAATTTGCCATTAGATTGTTTTTTTATTAAATTGTTAATGATGGAGATAACCTTACACCCCCTTGGCTGCCTAGAGACCAGCCAAGTTTGCACACCCTTTGTTACTGTAGTGACCTTATTTTACCCCCCCGAGGAGATAACTTATGAGTATTTCAGCAATGCCCCCAGCAGGTATGCCCCCTGGATCATGGCAAGAAATCCAACTTGCACAAGCTACACCACTAGATGCCAGCTCTACTTCAGCATCAGATTTAGACCTAGATCAACAACCCGTTGCGCCAGAAACTGTCGATGTCGCCCCCCCTACTGATTCTGAAACATTGCGTTTACTTTTACAACAAAACATGATTCAGCCTGGTGCTACCCCTGCTGATGGCGCCCCCTTTGCTCCTGTAGACATGACTTGGGGTGGCACTGGCGGAAGCATTACGTTGGGCGTTAACCCCCTAAGCCCTGGCGAAATGGCTTTACGTGCTGGCTACCGTTGGGAAATTCCTCATGATTCGATTGCTGGACAAGCCGCCATTACCGAAGTTTATGCACAAGCCAGCCTCTCTGAAGAAGGTGTTATTAACTTTGATAAAGCAGGTGTTAGCCACGGTGTTAATGGTATCCCCATTGGCGACCACACCTTCTTAAACATTCACGGTTTTGCCGAATTGAATAACCAAGGCCTATTGCGTACTGAAACCATTGCTGGGCAAACCGTTTACACGGCCACCTTGTCTAACGGCTCAGAAGTATCGTTAAGTGTGCCAACTGGCCAAGATACCCTTGAGTTTGAAAGACAAATGGCCTTAATTGCTGGTGTAGATGCCAGTGTTGAGCATGACCTCAGTCCCTTCACCTCGCTGATTGCTGGTGTTACCGTTCGTGCCGCAGTACCGTTTGCTGATGCTGCTGCCGAAGCTGATGCCGTTGGTTACTTGGCCGTAACCCACGAATTCTCGCCAACAGTTGATGGCCAGTTAATTGGCTCGGTGCATGGTTCAACTAACGTGTATGCCAACAACGACGACAGCAACTTTATGGCCGCACTACAAGCAAAACTTAACATCCAAGCTGGTGACATAACCATCTCGCCTAACGTAACGCAAACCACGCAAAACAACGGCACGACACTTGGCGTTGGTGGTACGCACAACCCATCAGGCATTGGTTTAGGCGTTACCTATAACCCTGCAACTGGTGAAGTAAGGCCTGGCGCTAACTACACCATCAAGTTTTAATGTCGTTAAAAACATCAACTGAGGAGAAAACCTAATGTCACTTTCACTTAATAACGGATCCAACCTTGTTATTCAAGACCCTGCAGGTACAGTTACTATCCCACGTAACCAAATACCTACCAATGGCCCCACAACGCTCCCCGTACCAGGTACTGGCACCCCCGCTACCCCCCCAACGGTAGGCGAATGGGCAACCACTGGCGAGACCACCTTTACCATTAAAGACGCTGATGGCAGCACTCGTACACTTAGCCCTGAAGCCTTCGCTGAAGAGTTTCCTGGTGTCTCATTCCCTACCCCAAATACGGTGTTAGACCCTAACGACCCTAACGCTCGCACGCAACAAGGTGTATCGGGTACGCTCTACAGCGTCAATGGTCAAAACTTTGCCAACCGCGAAGCTCTTGAAGCCTACGGCCGTGAAAACAACCTTGGCGAACTGAACGCTGCTGGTACTGCTTTTACGAAACCAGGTGGTACTTCACCCGTTGAAGTTAACCAAACCTTAATCACGCAGCAGTTGCAAGCACAAGGCAGAGACCCCAACAGCTTTACCCAAGTGGGCCAACCCACAGTGGATGCTAATGGTGTCACCACGGTTAAGTTAACTGGGCCATCTGTTTTATCAGACGCTGAGAAGATTGAACCAGGTGCCCCAGTCAACCATAATGGTAACATTTCTGAACCTACACTTACAGGTGATGGAAACATTACTTTTATTAACCAAAGCTCAACTGCAAATAATAACACTGTCACTGTCACACCACAGGATCTAATAACACGCACCTCAACAGTTGACCCTAACAACTTTGCAGGGGGTGTAACATTACCCGTACCTACATCGGATGGTGGTGTGCGCTTCTTGTTTGATGACAACCCAACCGCTGACGGCCTTAACGGTATTACGCTGAACGCTGATGGTAGTTTTGGATCAGTTGATATTAAAACAACTGAACAACTCAACAGTGGTAATAACTTTGCAGTTATTGAGTATAAAGATAATGGTCAAGACCGCTTAGCCGTTCGTTTACCTGGTACCGAAGCTCCTGTCGTTTCTCTTGAAGAATTAAGAGAGATGGAAGGCACCAACGGCGTACCTGTAGGTATCACAGATGCCATTTTGGCAGGTAAAGGTGGTAGAGAACACAGTTTAGCTTCTATTGGTGGTGTATTTACTGCCGAAGAGCTAACGCTCACCTTCCCGCCTAACACCTTGCCACCTGAAGAACTGCCTGTTGAGCTATTGACGGCCATTCGTGAAGAGTTGGAAAAACGCCCAGTTACCCCTGGTGAACCTGGTGAAGGCCCTGACGTGGTTAGCTTAGAGGTTGAAGTTATTGCGCCCACCACTAGACAAAACTACCAAATGCCCATTGACTTGCCTAGTGTTGCCCGAGTAAGTGCTAGTGGTATGGCCTTTACGCTAGAAGCTAATGCCGAACAGCCCTTACTAGCCCAAGATACAATCACTTATGGTGGCGTCACCGCCGTGCAATCTAACCACCCTGGTTTGGTAGCCGCTGACGCTCTCATCCCCCCTGGTGACTACTTTAACCAAGCCCCTGCAACACAAGCCGCCTATGATGGTATGGCAGTACCGTTAAGAACCACAGAACTGCCTGGTGGCGAATTTGAAGGCTTACCTTATGATATTGGTTCGCTATTTAGCGAAAACGCCAATATGGCCGTCATCTCTCATGCTTGGCAAGGCGAAGGTGCTGGTTTCGCTGTTATCCGTACCGCTAACCCCGAAGATGCTGATCGCATTGACCACTTCTTTGAAAGGCAGTTGGCCTACCATGTAAGAGGCCAAAACGTTAACGACCCTATAGCCTACCAAGCTGCTTTGAATAAAGCCTATGAAGCGGTGCAAGAACGCTTTGGTGCCGAAGATGGTGCGCCTAACATGGCCTACTTTAATGGTGAAATTGATCCTCAAGCTATTGGCACTCACCAAGAGTTGGGTACGTTAATTCGCCAAGCCGTGTTGACGACTGAGGGAGATACCCAGCACTACGATCGCTTAAACTTCGTTGTTTTTGGTGACGATAACGGTGACGAACCTGTTATTTTAACGGGTACACCAGGCACTAACCCCGAATTCTTTAATCCAGATGGTGTTATCGAGGCTTATCAGCTAACAGGTAACTGGAATACACCCGAAGTGTCTGCTGCTCAAAGCGCCCGTGTCGCTGATCCCAGCACCTTTGTTCCAGTAAATAACCCCACCCTTGAGGCGTTTGGTGCTGAGATATTTAACGCAATGCCCGATGCACAAGGCCCAGGTTACTTTGATGAAGATGGCAATCAATTACGTGGCCCCAACATCGACCCACAAGCCGCTTTTACAGAACAAACGGGTGTTGCCCCTAGCGCATTACCTGCTTTTGAAGAGTTATTAAGAGAGGCTGATGGTGTTCCATCTGAATAGATCAACGTTGTCTCAAAACTAACTTGTTATCAGATAGTTTAACCTTCCCCAGCCCCTGCCGTGTGGTAACACACGGTGGGGGTTGGGGCTTTAAAAGGGTTGCGTCGCCGTGGCCGCCGCTCGCTCTTCGCGTAGGCGTAAGCCCATTAACGCCAAGTTATAAATGCCCTGCCCTACCAAGTGGCTAAATATAGCATCCGTCTTATCCAAGGCGTGGTCGCCTGCCATAAATTGCGGCCGTGGGGGCTGTTCTTTCAGGGTTTTTAAATACTCGTTGGCAATGTGCCGCTCAAACGAGCCTGCGGGTTGTTCGTGTGTCATGCGTGGGTCTGTCCTAATCCTAGCCTATGTCAAAGTGTCCCCCTCTCCCTAAGGTAAGGGCAAGGGTGAAGGTGAGCGTCATCAGTTGTAGCCTATGTGTCTAGTTGTATAAACAGTTTTTTGGGTAACTTTGTGCTAGGTGGTTTCTTCTTCGTCTACAAATATCGGCAGTTTAAACCCAAAGCGGCTCCCCACCCGTGGTTCGCTCTCTACAAACACCTGCCCGTGGTGATGATCCTCAATGGCGACCTTGACCAAGTGCAGCCCCAAGCCCGTGCCTTTAACGGTATGTACCTTGTTCTCTACCCTATAA
>JBIKUS010000128.1:0-5744 GCA_044347425.1 Vampirovibrionales bacterium
ACATCGAACCGCCAGCCTCCACCCCGCTCAACATTTACCACCTCAGCGAAAGTGAGCGGATTCAGCACGATATTGATGCCCTGCCTGGTAGCCTTTACGAAGCGATTGAAGCCCTTAAAACCAGCCCCATCGCCCGAGAAGCCCTTGGCGACCACATTTATAACGAGTTTCTCAAAGCCAAAAGCATCGAGTGGGATTCCTTCCGCACGTATGTCTCTAGCTGGGAAATTGACCGTTACATGGGCAAATACTAACCTTTACCCTTAACTTAGGGGGCTGGCTTCACGGCTAGCTCCCTAAGTTACTTGTTTTGTCACTCACTGTAGGAGACACCCACCATGGGAAACGCCACCTTAGAAAACAACCAAGCCATTGCGCCCATTGCCAATCGCTTGGTTGAACTATGTCGCCAATTTGCTTACGAGCAAGCCGCTAAAGAATTGTATTCGCCTGAGATTGTGAGTATTGAAGTGAACGCCGAAGGCTTTAACAAGGCTAAAATTGCCAAAGGCACGGCCGAATTGATTGCCAAAGCCGAAGCATGGAACACCGAGTTTGAAATTCACAGTGGCACGGTAAGCGACCCCATTGTCACCGACAACGAGTTTGCCGTAACCTTTAGCATGGATTGCACACACCGCCCCAGTGGCCAACGTATGCCCATGTCAGAGATTGCTGTGTATGAAGTGGCCGACGGCAAAATCGTCAAAGAGAGCTTTTTCTACTCTGCCGGTAAGGGTCAATAACCTTACCTTATAGTTCATGCTCCCACTTCAGCTTTTTGGCTGGGGTGGGAGTTTTTTAAATTATAGCTGAACTTAAAATGTTTGATACAGATGCAGCTACTAGGAGCTTAGACTCGCAGCGTTGATTGCTTGCAATCACTCAGCTTGCTGCCAGGAGTTTAGACAGAACTAAATGACTGAGCGAGAATCGTAGCGTAGATTGCGTAGCAATCACTCGGCTTGCCGCAACGTAGATGCGCTGTAGCGTATACTTTAGGTTTAGCTATAAGGCGTTAACAACTGTACGTAAGCTAATGCTACTAACAAGAAGAGATATGAGGATGTTATAAAGCATTAGCGATAAGGATTATTAAATTTTTTGATAAAAGCACAGCTTTAACTGGGAAATGCGTCATTCTTAAAGCTTAGCTGGTGTTACAGGCCACTCCCCGTTTACTTGCATTTTGAGTGTGACTTGCTACACTGTAAACTTCATTCTGTCGTAGTTAAATTATAGGATGTTTTTGTGTTTTCTCCCACTTGTCACAACACAGTTGCCGTCTCAAACTCTGAGCCCTGAGGATACTTGAATTGAACCCTTCCCTCCCTGTCTCCACCCACTTGGGTCAACACCTTTTAGCCGAATTTTTTGACTGTAATGCCAACATTCTCAACAACCCTAGCCTGATTGAAACCCTGATGAAGGAAGCCGCACTAGCCTGCGGAGCGACGATTGTTCAGAGTTGTTTTCACCGATTTAACCCCATAGGCGTGAGTGGTGTCGTCGTCATTGCCGAATCTCACCTCACTATCCATACATGGCCTGAACTGGGCTATGCCTCAATTGATTTATATACCTGTGGCGACCAATGCGAACCCACTGTGGCTTTTGATTATTTGCACGAAAAACTCATGTGTGGTAAAGCCAACTACTCTCGGTTTAACCGTGGCTTGCTTAACAGCCAAACGGGCGAATTGACCCACGAAGCTGCCCAACTGGTAGCAGAGCGTCACGTGGAAGCCAGCCCCCATGCACATGCCCCTGTGGCCACCGTGTAAGGCAACCATGCCGTTTATTTTACGGCATCTAACCCCCCTGTAGCCCCCACCCTAGTGTACCGAGGTGTTTACTTATGGCCGTCATTCACCAAGCTTTTGGCCCCCATCTCATGATGGACTGTCGCCAGTGCGACCTTGCTAAAATTGATGATTTAGCTTACGTTTTTAATTTTTTAAACGAACTACCCGAACGTATTGGCATGACCAAGATTATTCAGCCTTACGTCTTCCCCTACAGTGGGTTGGTGCCAGAAGATAGAGGCATTACGGGTGCGGTGATTATTGCCGAATCGCACATTACCTTCCACTCGTTTGTGGAGAAGGACTACTTCTTTTTTGATATGTTTAGCTGCAAGCCTTTTGATGTTGAACATACCGAGCGGATGGTGCTAGAAGCCTTTGGCGTGAAGGATTATGAGCGTTTTGAAGTGAGCCGTGGTCGCCACTTCCCCCGCTATCTGCCTTCTAACTTCCCAACGTTGCCCCCTGTTGAGACAGAAGCAAAGCAACACGCTTACGCTTAAACCACGTTGATATAGCTAACGGCCTTCACTTTATTGAGTGGAGGCCGTTTTGCTGCTACTGGCACAAGCCAAAGCACGGTAGGGTGGGGGCTAAAAACACCTAAAAAAAAAGAAAAAAATCACCAACAAACGGAAGCTCTAAAAATCAAAAAGCTGCCCTTAGTAATAACTGTACACCACTTTAAAAGATAAGTGGAGTAAAAGCACGTCTTATCTCCACGCAAGCAAACATAGCCATAATAACAACAAGCCCCTGTGATGAAACATGACAGGGGCTTGTTAAAGTTAAGCTAGGGATGCCGCTTAGTAACGGTCACGCCTTGGGGGACGACCACCACGGTCTCCACCGCCACCGCCACGGAAACCACCACGGTCGCCACGATCTGGGCGAGGGGGTAGGTTTTCAAACGCTTCAGGAGGAGGCTCGACAGGAGGTGTAACACCATGGGCAGCAAACTCTTCAGGGGTTAAGCCACGCATGGTTAGGCTAATACGGCCTTTATCGTCAACATCTACCACACGTACCAGCACTTCATCGCCTACGCTTACCACTGAGTCAACGGTAGGTACACGGAAGGGGAATTGCGAGATGTGAATCATGCCGTCTTTACCTGGGCAAAGCTGCACAAAGGCACCCACGGGAATCATACCCACGACTTTACCTTTGATTAACGTGCCAGGCTCAAACTTACGGGTCAGGTTTTGAATGATTTCAATGGCACGTTCGGCACCACCACCCACGGGGGCAGTAATGGTCACTAAGCCACTGTCATCAATATCAATGGAGGTTCCTGTTTCTTCGGTAATAGAGCGAATCATTTTACCGCCAGGCCCGATAATGGCGCCAATCGAATCTGGGTCAATCTGCACCGAGAAGATGCGAGGCGCCCAAGGCGACAGTTGCGTACGGGGGGCAGGGAGAGCCTCACGCATTTTGTTAAGAATGTGCAAGCGACCTTCTTTGGCTTGGGCTAGGGCGTTACGGATAATCTCCACAGAAATACCTTGGATTTTAATATCCATTTGCAGGGCGGTTACGCCTTGCTCGCTACCCGTGACTTTAAAGTCCATATCGCCTAAAAAGTCTTCAAGCCCTTGAATATCAGAGAGGATGACCACGTCATTACCTTCTTTAATCAAGCCCATGGCAATACCACCGACCATTTGGGTGAGGGGTACGCCCGCATCCATCAAGGCCAAGGTGGCTCCACAGGTGGAGGCCATACTGGAAGAACCATTGGATTCTAGCACTTCGCTGTTAACCCGTAGCGAATAGGGGAAGTCCAACTCGGTGGGGAGCGACGCACCTACGGCACGTTCGGCCAAGGCACCATGGCCAATTTCTCGACGGCTGGCACCACGGTTGGGGCGTACTTCGCCCACGCTGTAGGCGGGGAAGCTATAGTGGTGTAACCAACGCTTTTTGGTAGCGGGGTCAATACCATCTAAATCTTGGGCATCACTTGGCGAGCCAAGCGTGGCAATGGAGAGGGCTTGCGTGCTACCACGTGTAAACAACGCCGAACCATGCACCCGTGGTAATACGCCAACTTGCACGTTAATGGGGCGAATTTCTTCGGGTTTACGGCCATCGGCACGCAAACCTTCTTCAACCACCATACGGCGCATCACGTGTTTTTCAACTGATTTAAAGGCTTCGCCGAATAGGTTAAGTTCGGTGCTGGCCAACAGTTGTTTCACAGGGTGATCATCGGCTAAGGCTTCAATGGCAGCTTTGGCTTTGCTTTTGGCAGCATCAGCCAAGGCTTTGCGCTGGTCACGGTCGTTGTTATGGTAGGCTTCGGCCAAATCAGCTTGGGCAACTTCGGCCACAAAGGCTTTTAGCGGAGCCACATCTAAATCAGGGGTGTAACCCACTGAAGTATCAACGCCACACACTTGTGCAAACGCCAATTGGAAGGCCACTTGTTGTTTAATGGCTTCTTGAGCCAGCTCAAGGGCATCCACCAAGGCAGCTTCGGTAATGAAGTCAGCACCCGCTTCTACCATCATAATGGAGTCAGCCGTACCCGAGACGATTAAGTCAAGGTCGCTTTTGGCTTGGTCTTCGTGGGTGGGGTTGAGGACAAATTGCCCGTTAATGCGGCCAACACGCACGGCACCAATAGGCCCTTGAAAAGGCACATCGGGGGCGAGGGTTAAGGCGAGCGAGGCACCAAACATGGCCAGCATGTCGGGTTGATGGTCGGCGTTGTAAGCAAGAGGGGTGGCCACTACCTGCACGTCGTTACGGTACCCATCGGGGAAGAGGGGACGAATAGGGCGGTCAATGAGGCGTGAGGTCAGCACGGCTTTTTCGCTAGGGCGACCTTCACGTTTGAGGTAACCACCTGGGAAGCGACCCACGGCGAACATGCGCTCTTCGTAGTCAACCAATAGAGGGAAAAAGTCAATGCCTGCACGAGGTTCTTTGGCACCCGTTGCGGCAACCATCACGATGGTTTCGCCACACTGTACCAGCACCGAAGCACCAGCTTGGCGTGCCATACGGCCAGTTTCTACAAAAACAGTATGCTCGCCCAGTTGAAAAGAGGCGCGTTTTTGGCCTGTAAAAAAGTCGTTGGGGGCTAAGGGGGTACTAATGCCGTTGGCCACAGCGGTGGGGGCTTCGGGGGTGAGTACTGAGGTATCTACCATGGGGGTCTCGTTTCTTGAGCTGCTATCTTAGGGCTTGTGCAAACGGCACTATCTTGGCCATTAACTTTGTCAAAATCATAACGATGTTCGTCATTTATTGAGTATAAAATCCTTACATCTTATATAATTTCTCCTCGTTACTGTCTCAATCTAGCACCCTCTGCGCAAGCCCTGTATCTGTCGGTTAATGCAAACACAAACGCTTACCTTGCGGATTGCAGGGTAAGCGTTGGCTAGCTTATTTACGTATGTTGAGGCCTTCAATCAGGGTTTTGTAAGCCTCGGCACCTTGCTTTTGGCGGTAGTAGCGTAGCAAACGGCGACGTTTACCTACCATCATCGTTAGGCCACGTAGGGCAGCAAAGTCTTTTTTGTTGTTTTTAAGGTGTTCTGTTAAGTAAGCTACACGTGCGCTAATGAGCGCAATTTGTACAGCCGTGCTGCCAACATCGGTTGCAGAGGCTTGGTGTGCTTCAATAACAGTTTTCTTATTTTCGATCGTTAAGGCCATGGGGTGTCGTAAGTTCCTTTTAAGTGATAAACCACAGCTACCACCTTACCACTGCCCAAGCCTGATGACAAGCAAAAAAAAACGGGGCCAAAAGCCCCGCATATAGTGTCATAAAACTCCGAGCCAAAGCGGCCAGTGACTCATGACTCCATCCCATCTTAAACTTAAAAATGCTGTGTTTGTAGTGTGTCTCTGTTATTACGAAAATATTTTAAAACTTGAAGTAATGTTAACGGTAATTACCTTACGCACGGCTTCTAGCTCAGT
>JBIKUS010000129.1:0-5634 GCA_044347425.1 Vampirovibrionales bacterium
CTCCCCAGCCACCTTGCCCCCGAAATTGAGGCCTTTGTTCGGGCAGAAGTTACTTTGCGAGAAGGCTTTACCGAGTTACTGGCCACCTGTCAAGCGCAGGGTATCCCCTTTTACGTGGTGAGCGGTGGGTTGGATGTGTTGATTCAGCCCGTGTTGCAGTCTTATGCGGGGCAGTATCATCTGTTTTGCAACGTGGCCACCTTTACCCACGAGACAATGGGCGTTGCCACGCCTTACCTGCCCCAAGGGGTATGCCAAGCCTGTAACCACTGTGCTTGTTGTAAAGTGGCGGTGCTTAACTTACACCCCGCCACCGCTTGGCATAGGGTTGCCGTGGGTGATGGGTTGACCGACTGGGGGATGGCTCATCATGCCGATACCGTGTATGCCCGTGGTAGCTTGGCCAGAGATATGAAGGCGAAAGGTTTGCCTTACACGCATTTTAAAACCCTCCACACAGTAACTGAGGGGCTGCAAAACTTGGTTACCGCCAACTAAGGCGTGATAGTAAAAGCTATGCTAAACTAGCTGGCAGTAGTGTTAGTTTGTTACCCTGCTTTTAAAAATTTGGGTTAGGAGACCTCTCACATGGAACCTTTAGTGCTTTTTTTACTACCCGCTGTGGTATTTGTCGGCATTTTTATGCTGCAATGGGTACGCATTTTAAACGAATACGAGCGTGGCGTGGTGTTTAGGTTAGGCCGTTTGGTGCGCCAACCTGCTGGGCCTGGGGTCAACTTACTCATCGCTCCCCCCTTTGTAGACCGCATGGTGGTGATTGACATGCGTACCGTCACCCTCGACATCCCCCCGCAAGACGTGATTACGCGCGATAACATCTCGGTTAAAGTTAACGCCGTGCTTTATTTTAGAGTGGTTGACCCCATTAAAGCCGTGGTAGATATTGAGGACTACAACTACGCCACCTCGCAAATATCGCAAACCACCATCCGTAGCATTGTGGGGCAGGTTGATTTAGACGGACTGCTGAGCCAACGAGACGAGCTAAGCAACCGCATACAAGAGATTATTGACGAGCAGACCGACCCATGGGGCGTTAAAGTGAGCAATGTAGAGCTAAAACACATTGAAATACCCACCGACATGCAACGTGCCATTGCTCGCCAAGCCGAAGCCGAACGTGAACGCCGTGCCAAAATTATTGGTGCCGAAGGCGAATACCAAGCCGCCGAAAAACTGGTGATGGCCGCTAAAATGATGGAAGAACACCCTGGCGCACTCCAGATGCGTTACCTACAAACCCTGGTGGAATTGGGTACTGAGAACAGTACCACGGTCGTGTTCCCCATCCCCATTGATATTACCTCGAGCTTTAGCAACGCCATGAAGGCCATTACCAAAGCCGTCGGTGGCGATGACTCGCCCTTGGCAGGCTTGACCAAAGGCCAACCTGCCGCCCAACAGCCCACAGTGCCTTTGAACCCCGCACCTAACCCAACACCGTCTAACACTTACTAAGCTTATGCTTCACACCCCGTCACGCCTATCAGCCTTGCAAGCCCTTGCTTGCGAGGCTGAAGCCTGCCGAGCCTGCCCCTTGGGTGAAACTCGGCTCAACGTGGTGTGGGCAGGCGGCAACCCTAACGCCCAACTGATGATAGTGGGCGAAGCCCCAGGCCAAACCGAAGACGAAACAGGCCAGCCCTTTGTTGGGCGAGCGGGTAAACTGCTTACCGCCATGCTGGCCACGGCTGGCCTTACCCGAGAGACGGACACCTATATCGCCAACATGCTCAAGTGTCGCCCACCCAACAACCGCAAACCCACCCCCACTGAGGTGGCTGCTTGCGCCCCATTTTTGCAGCAACAAGTGGCATTGGTACAACCTAAAGTGCTGGTGTTGTTAGGCAGCACAGCGGTAACGGGCGTGTTAGGGCTTAAACAACCGTTAGGCCACGTACGGGGGCAATGGTTTAACTTACCCAGTCATCCACATGTTCATGTGATGCCCCAGTATCACCCCAGTTATTTGTTACGCTTTGCCCAACAACCCGAAGGCACACACCCCGCCAACCCCCGAGCGTTGGGACAAACAGATTGGCATAGCGTTGCCAACTATTTAACCTAACTTTACCCTGTACAGGCTAGCCTAAACTGTTTTATTTTGCTACGCTAGCAATAGTTTAAGTAGCTTGTGGTTACTTTTGATATTGGGTTGTGTCACCTAGGAGACTGCCATGTTTTTGCACCTTGCCAAATGTTTGCAATGGCTGGCAACGGCATTGGCTTTTTTAGCTCCTTTTGCTATTTTGCACTGGATTTTAATTGCGCTTAACCTTACAGAAACCTTACCCCTTGTTAACATGGGCAATACGGTGTTTCTCCCCCTCAACGAGTTTGCCAAGGCCATTCTCCCCTTTGAAGCCCCCAGTATTTTGTACGAAGAGCGTAACGTCTCTACCTTACAAGCTTTTTCGGCCATCCTGTTAATCGTTCTGTTTTTTGTGTTGATTGCCATTGCCGAAGGATGCAAAAAGCTTAACGCTGTATGGGTATTAGCTGATAGCCAACAACGGCAAGAAATGCAGCGCAAAAGCCATAAAGCCAATAAAGAGAAAGAACGGCAAGCTAACGCCAGTTTCAGGGAAATCATTCTCCTCATTCAATTCCCGTTTTTTGACTACCCGCAGCTAGGTAGTGCCTTTAAACAATTTACTGGCTACGGCGGGCGAGAATTACCCAGCGACCCCAACACGTTGGCCATTGGCTTTAATGATGTGGATAAAGCGCTCATTTATGCCAAGCAAGTGCGTACCCTTATGCTCGATCATTACCAAAATCTGCCCCCTGCCGAACCACGGCCACCGTTTAACATGACGTTGCACGCCCATAAACCTACTGAAGAGCTAGGGCAAGCCTTAGCCGTGTGCTTGCAGCTAGGGCGTTATGCCACCACGTTTGGCATTATTGTGTCGCAAGCCTTGCATAAATTGCTAGAAGCCCGAGACATGGTAACGGGTTACCCCAGCCGATCGCTAGGCTTTTACCTCTTCCCCAGTGGCGAAAACGAAGAAGTCTTTCAGCTAAAACTCAACGACTCGGCCTTAACTGCTCAACTGTACTAAGCTTTGAGAGCGTCGTTCTTAAAGGGCATAGCGTTAGCTACAGCTTTTGTTATGCTATTTTGCCCTAGTTAAGGTGATGCTCTCTTACGCCTAGGGATACTCTAACAATATTGTTTATTGCTTTGCTTGTAATAGGCAATTTTGGTTTATTTATTGTTTTTATATTATTAATTTACTAACGAGAGCTATTCTGAGATAGAAACGAGGAGATGCCGTTATGCCCGCACCTTTGGCTATACCTATGGCTGTTGGTGGTACAGCCCTAATTGCAGGGGGTGCCTTATGGCTTTCTGTTGTCAATGCATCAAACCAAATGGGTGAGTTTGCGCCTGATTTTTTTAGTAATCACATGCAGGCACGAGCATTTGCCGCCTATGAACGTCGTGAAACAGGGCAGCTCCTACCACGAGAAGAACTCTTACAAACCATCCAGCAGCGTTTTCAAGGTATCACCCAGGAGCAGGCTAC
The DNA here is from genome assembly GCA_044347425.1 of Vampirovibrionales bacterium. Taxonomy (GTDB): domain Bacteria; phylum Cyanobacteriota; class Vampirovibrionia; order Vampirovibrionales; family JAJTHC01; genus JBIKUS01. The sequence continues at coordinate 3,555 of JBIKUS010000129.1, forward strand.
AGCTGCCGTTAACTTTATAACGCAAGCCTATACGGCAACCATGACATCAGGCAGAAACAAAGCAGAAACCATTGCTTCAACCATACGTGAGTACACCGCACAAACGTTTCAGGGTAGCCAAGGCATTCAAGCCGCTAATTCAGTCAGCACGGCCATGACTGGTTTTGGCAATATGGCACAAGCTATACAGCCACGCATGAGCCAGGCACGCCCTCAAGCCACACAGCCCCCTGCGGTAGCCCCCCCCCACGCAACCAGCTGATACGTTAGCTTCGTATCTTAACGAGTTTAACGCACAACTTGCCGACGCTGGCTGGGAGGGTATTGGCGTTGCACTACTGGCTGATGGTTCAATGGAAGCCACAGGCCCTACGCCTACTTGGTTTAACTTTTTGCAAGAGCCTCAAAACGTTGCCTTTTTAGAAGCTTCTGGTTTGTGGACACCCCAAGCCGTGATGCAGTTTCAGGGCAGTATTGCACAAGCCTTTTTTGAAGAACGTGGCCTTTACCATGCCAGTATTGCAAGCTCAGACGAACATTTTCAACGTCATATTGCCCCATTGGTACCTAAAGTTGTGGCTAGTTACCCCACAGGCACAGACACTGTAAGCAACAGTGGCGAGGTGCGGCAATGGAACCAAGAAGCTGCTGCCAAAGGCAGCACACAGGTGTTATTCCAAATACCGCTAAAAACCAGCATTACTAGCCAATACGACACCAGCGAAGTGACTGTGGTAACCAACTTACTGTTTGACTCGGCGGCCGATATCTTACCTACGCTACTGTCTTTAAAAAGTGCGGGGCTACTGGCCGATTCGTTTAACTCTCAGCAAGCCTGGGAGGCCAGCATGGCGGCAGCGGGTATCCCCCCCTCAGTGGATGCTAGCATTAGCAGGCACCCTGGCTTAGCTAACCCCAACCTTCAAGCCCCCACGGCGGCTCAAGCAACACCCTCTGGTGTGGGTAATACACCGCAAGCTCAAGCAAACGGTACCTACCAGCCCGAACCCTTGGGCGGCATGGGCGACAACCCCCCAACCATTGAATCGATATTGTCGCATCAACCCCAAACCACTGGCGAGTTAGCCCAGTTCCTCTTTATGATGTCAGATGCAGTAGAGGGTGACTCATCAGAGGCAAGTAGTGTTGATGGGGTTGAAGATTTAAATGGGGGTACCCCAAGTGTACCCGAGGCTTTGCATGACCTAGCTGAAGCCGTACAAGCCTTAGAGGAAGCGTCAACGCCTGCTGCTACCTCTGCCGCTGCACTTGAGTTCCATGCAAGGCTTTTTACAGCCATAGTTGCAACCATGACGCAAATCCAGGCTCTCGAGAATTCAACCGCCATGAAAATTATAAGGACATCGATCGCTACAGGTCTTGGACACCATGGTCTGTGTGATCAGCTTAAAGATATTTTACCCACCATGCCCGCATCTGCCAAGGTAGCACTGCAAGGCGTGGTTAGTCTCATAGAAACAACGGGGCAGTATCTCGAACTTACAGAGGGTAACCTTGGCGAAGCCATGAAGGCCATGATGGAAGGTACAGGCGTGCCAACCATAGCCAGAACCCTGCAAGGGTTAGTTAGAGGCATGAGAGGCGGAGGCCAGCAACTGGCAGCCGAACCCATCCCCGTGCCAGCATCCACACAACCTATGCCGTAATCATCGCCTAAGACACTAACACGCTGCAAACTTATGGTATACTACAAGTACCATAGTCACGTGGTTGCATACGTCGTCGCCCTCTTTGCTGGAGTCTCACTCCCCTATGCCTTGGCTACCTACCCACCATGAAGGTTAAACTCAAAGAGCTTGCCCTTAGCAAGTACAACTGGAGCCTCTATCGCTTGGCCAAGGAGCTGAACCTGCCCCAGCAAACCGTGTACTCTTGGGCGAGTGGCCGCACCCAACCCAGCTACGACAATATGGACCGCCTCTGCGACGTTTTAAACTGCACCATGGCTGATTTGTTTGAGGCCGAACCCGTGCAGCAACGCCTGTTTTAACCTTTGTAAGGCTGAGTTAGGCAACCTTACGTTTTGGGTGTATACTAGGGGCATCCATAGGCCATAGTT
>JBIKUS010000032.1:0-18830 GCA_044347425.1 Vampirovibrionales bacterium
TTCAACTAGCTGCAACTGGTGCTAGCCTGACAACTCGACAAATTAACGAAATAAAAAACTATTTTGAGGGGCCAGGCAACCACCACGTTGAGGGCTTGTTGTTTGGTCTGAAGGTGGCGGCTTCCCCACTCTATGGCCTAGGCTGGGTAGCAGAAGAAGCTACACAAGCAGCTGTAAGAGCCTTGACGAACGCCTTACCTCAAGAAGATCAAAGCATTCCTCAAGCAGTTAAAGATGCCTTGCGAAATCCAACATGGGGGTCGAATAAAAGACTACTAAACCGATGGGAAAAACGTACTGGTGAATTTAAGAATCACCCTTAACAACTACCGCAACGCCTCCAACCGTGCCTGTGCATAGTCTACCAAGGCGGGGTCTACTTGGTTGCCTAGGGGTTGCGCTACGGTAATAAAGCGTTGGTAATACTGTTTGGCTAGCGTGGTGTTACCCACCGCCTCGTGGGCTAAGGCCATGGCGTAATAAGCCTCAGGTGGGGGGTTAGGTAAGGCTAGGGCTTTACTGTACGCCTCAAGTGCTTGTAACAACATTGCTTTGCGTTGCGCCCCTGCCCCTTTGGCTAAGCCCGCATGGGCTAGCCCCACGTAGTACCAAGCATCGGCAAGGGTGGGTTGCTGGCTAGCCAACACCTTAGCTTGTTTTAACAAGTCTGGCCAGTTTTCAGCATCGTAAAGGGCTTGTAACTGGGTCAACGTGGCTTGCGTATTAACCTGCTTGGCTTGCACCGCCTGCCCCTGCTGCCATTGCGCCAACAAAGTGCGAAGCTCCGTACGTTGGGGCAATAGGCGGGTGGCCTGCTGCAAGGCAGCCACGGCGGCTTCGCCTTGGTTGGGTTGGGTTTTTAGTGCCACGGCCAAGTTAGCCCACGTTACCCCATCGCTAGGGTTAAGGGCCACCGCCCGCCGATACAAGGCAATCGCCTCAGGGTGGAGCTTAGCTTGATGATACCGCTCACCTAACAAAGCCTGCATACCAGCCACGTCTTTAAAAGCGACGCTAGCGGTTTGGTAAGCGGCAAGGCGTTGGTCTGGCTGGGGTAACGCATCTAAGCGAGCCAGCAAAGCCGTTTGCAACGCCTCGTTAGTAGGTTGCGCCATTAACAGGTTGTGGTACAGGTCGAGGGCTTGGCGTGGCCGCCCTGTGTCGTCATACAATTGTGCCAACCCCTTGGCGGCATCTAATTGTTGTGGGTTGCGCTGCAAAATGGACTTATATGCCGTTTCGGCCTCGGTGGTGCGCCCTTGTTGTTGCATGAGCGTGGCGTGGTTAAGGCGTAATTGCGTCTGTACCGCTAAGGGGACTTGAGCGTTACCCATCATCAAGTGTTCGGCTCGGGCATAGGCGTTGGCAGCCTCGGGGTACAGCTTACGCTTTTGGTAAAGGCTGGCTAAGTTGCCCCACGCCAAGCCATTGTTAGGGTCGTTGGCCAGTTCTGCCTGCCATATCCCCTCTAACAATTTTAAAGCCGCTAAGTGATTGGGGTTACTGTCACTCACTTTGTTAAGGGCAGCGATGGCTTGGTCGGGTTGGTTAGCTTTAATCAGCGCATTCGCCCAGCGCACCAGCCAATCATCGTCGGCGTTGTCACCAGCAGCTTGCACGGCTAGGCCGTAGTAGTAGGCACTCTCGTAAGGCTGATTCAGCACGGTAAACATGTCGCCCATAGCCACGAGCGGTTCAGCTTTGGCAGTCTTGCGGCGTTGGGTGGCCAGTGCCAGCTCAGCAATGGCCTGCTGAAACTGCCCTTGCCGTCGTAGGTTAGCGGCTTGAGCCTCGTGCCACTCGGCTTGGGCAAACGGCCAACCCTGTTGCTTAGCCAGCAGAGCAAGGCGTTGTTCAATGGTGGTGAGGTTGTTACGGTTAATGTCTTGCCGTGCCACACCCACAGGCCATGCTGGCCCCATGTAAAAGTAGGCTTGGCGATAGTCCACCAGGGCGGCATCGGGTTGTTTGGCCTGTTCGGCAAGGTAGTCACCTCGGCGCAAATAGAGTGCCGCAAGGTTGTTGTGCAGCACAGGCAATTGGTTAGGGTTAGCCAGTGGCAAGGCTTGCAAGGCCAAAGTGATGGCTTGGCTTTGCTGGCCTTGTTGGCTCAGTGCCATGCTTTGCTGCATTAACGCCTCTACTTGGCTACCCGCTGGCGAGGTATAAGTGGCCGCCTGAACGCTGGGGACAAGCAAGCAACTACTTAACAGCAGCCAAGCCAGTAGCAGCATTGCTTGAGGTCGTTGTGGTGCCATCATTGCAGTAAAGTCCCTTAAGTGTGGCTATTAACTTTGGTGAGGTGAGGTAGGGGGAGGACTCATGGGGGCGAGTTGGCCTTGCCCTACGGTTTTTCTGGCACGCTCCCACTCTGTAGCCAGGGTGTAAATTTGCACCGTGGTTTCTCGGCCACGCACTTTTACCGCCCCTAGTTGGCTCATTTGCCCTCGCCAATCGTTTTGCTGGCAATACCGCAAGGTGTTGTCGCTCAATATTAGCTTAACACCAAAGCGTTTGTTTTGGTCTTGCAGGCGTATGCATAGGTTAACCGTGTCGCCAATGGCCGTGTATTCTAGCTTTTTGGCAGGGCCTACAAAGCCCACGTAGGCGTGGCCACTGTTCAGCGAGATACCCGTTTCAAAGCGGATGTGTCGCTCTTCGTACCAGCGTTGGCTTAGGGTGGCCAAGCGTTGCATCAGTTGTAGCGATGCCGTCAAGGCCAAATCAGCGTGCGAGGGTGTGACCACGGGCGCGCCAAACATCACCAGCACCCCATCGCCCATGTATTTGTCAATGGTACCGTGATGTTCCACCATGGTGGCTTCCACCTCGGTATAAAAGGCGTTAAGCAAGGCCGTCACTTCAACGGCGGGTAAGTTTTCAGACAGCGAGGTAAAATCCCGAATATCCACAAACAACGAGGTAATCTCGAGACGTTGGCCACTGGCCTGTAGCTTTTTATTTTTGTGTATTTGCGAATACACCGTGGGCGACACCAATTGCGACATGGTTTGCTCAAGCGATTGCAGTTGTTTGTCTCGGTTGGTGGACCACCACACTGTGCCAAACAATAGCCCCATCAGCATAAACACCTCGGGGGTCACCACATCTAACAAGGTTTGGTGCCTGGCAAAAGCCAACAAGGTCAGCCAAAAATAGCCCACCATCAGCACAGCCACGTACAATACAGATCGGCCAAAACTCATAAACCGAATACGAATAATAAAGGCGGCCATAAAAAAGGCAAAGGTAATTAAGCCCCGCTGCCACACGGGCAGGCGCACCAGCGTTTGGTTATACAACAAGTTACTGATAGAGGTCGCCAAGACATCAGCCTGCAAGTGGTGGGTGTGTAGGCTGCTATGCACCGTGTTACGCATGGCAGACACGTCTGGGGCCAGCAGTAACATGCGCTGGTCGGCAGCCGATTGACGCTCTTTGGGGGTAAGGGCTTGCCATTGCAGCCAGCTAAAGGTGGGGTGGCTTACTCGGCTGGTGCCGTGGTGGGTTAACGGGTACCATCGGTTGAGAAAAAAGCCGTTAGCATCCAGCGGTAGTTTTAGCTGTTGGCCTGGCAAGGCTTGGTTACGAAAGATGAGTAACCCACCCTCGTTCGTACCAGCAGGGCGGCTCAATTCGGCTTGCCACGGGCTAGCTAAACCAAGGCGCTGGTTAAGGTAGGTTAAGGCGGCTCGTACGGCTAAGTGCAGTTGCAAGTGGTCAGCATCCCATTGGTCTGGTGTGCCATTGTAGTTGGCCAAACGTTCCTTCATATCAGGCAAGGGAGAAAAGCCTCGTAGCACACTTTGTTCTTGGTCAGCCATCATAGGGTAAACGCCCGAATGGTCAAGCGAGTGCTTCATAAATACCGAGGGTTTAACCGCCAAGGCCAAACTGGTGTCATATGCCGAAGCCCCTAACAACAGCTTTTCTTGTTGATCCTTAGGCAAGCTTTGCCATGCGTTAAAGCGCATCAAGGGCAAGGCATTGGCCATTAACCGTGTAGGGTGAACGATTAACGTAGGGTTGGCCTGCTGTAAATCTTGCCAAAAGGTATGGTAAGCCGCCTCAGGCCAAGGCATACGGCCATACTTGTTTTCAAGTGCCTGCACATCGGCATCGCCAAACGTCACTATCACCACAGGGGGGTAGGGGGGTTTGCTTACTTTGGCGGTGCTGGCACTCATCCAGTCATACACCATGGGCTCTAGGTTGCGTGCCAATAGCCATACGGCCAGTATCACCAAGGTAATGACGACACAAGGCAAGATAATGTTATAAAAAACCTTAACTAAGCGAAGTACGCTTTTAAGCATTGAACAACCACATAACCAAAAAGACACGGAGCTAAGCCTTAGTATACGTGATGTTTTGGTTTATGCACTAGCCTTAGTGTCGACATTTACAGGGTAGAGATGAGACACGAAGCGACAGAAAACTTGTATAGCGCCTAGGCCTTTGGCTTGGCCGCTTTGCGGGGCGACGCTTTGGCTTTAGTGGTTTTGGGTGCAGGCTTGGCCTTACTGGCCTTGGCAGCTTTGGCTTTTTCGGCTTCTTGCTCTAACTTTACCACAGCATGGTCAAGGGTGTAGGTATCGGGGGTGCTGCCCTTGGGCAAGGCGTATTTAACACGGTTGTACAGCAACACATAGCCAAAGCGAGCCTTTTGCAAGGCCACGGGCTTGCCATTAAACTCGCCCAACGTGTGCGGACGCTTACCGCTGGTATTCACCACCTCGGTGGCACGATCTAACGTGATGGTGTAGGGGCTGTCATCGCCTTTAAGCGAGACAAAGGTGTTACCCACCTGCACATAGGGGCCAAACTTACCTTGCCCTGCACTCATCATCTCGCCCGTGGTGGCATCTAGCCCCAAGGGGCGAGGCAAGGCCAGCAAATGTAGGGCTTGCTCTAGGGTGAGGGTAGCGGGTTTTAGTTCAGCCGTAAGCGATGCCCGTTTAGGCTTCACCTTTTTAGGCTTTTTCGCCCGCCCCGTGGGGGGAATCTCTTCTTCTTCGCCCAGTTGCACGTAGTAGCCGTAGGGGCCTTTGTTTAAGGTAACGGCTTTTTGCGTTTCGGGGCAAATGCCGAGTTGTTTCGCCCCTTCGGCCAGTTGACGGGCGGCATCGTCGCCGTCGTTAGCACCGTCTTCGTCTTGCCCGCCTAGGGGTTTGGTGTATTTGCAGGTGGGGTATTCTGAACAACCCAAAAAGGAGCCAAACCGCCCCAGCTTGAGACTCAACCGCCCCGTGTGGCAAGCGGGGCAAACACGCCGTTCTTCCAGCGTGGTAGTCTCGTCTTGCCCAGCTTTTAAGGGGAAGAGATAGTCGGCCAGTTGCTCGTCTAGCGCATCAATAACTTCGGTTAACCGAAGCTCATGCGTGGCTTCAATCGCTTTAATAAAAGGGTGCCAAAACTCGTTAAGTAACGCTTTATAGCTCAGCTTGTTATCCGAGACATCATCGAGCTTATCTTCGAGTTTGGAAGTGAAATCGCTCTGCACATACGTGGCAAAAAAGCTGGTTAAAAACGCCGTTACCAGCCTCCCCCGCTCCTCGGGGATGAACCGACGTTGCTCCATTTTAACGTAGTTACGCTCTTGCAAAATACGAATAATACTGGCGTAGGTAGAAGGACGACCAATGCCAAGGGCTTCCATCTCCTTCACCAAGCTGGCTTCGGTAAAGCGGGGCAGTGGCTTGGTAAAGTGCTGTTCGGCCTTGGCTTGGGTCAAGGTCAGGGTGTCGCCTTGGGCAAGGGGGGGCAACAAACGTCCTTCGTCCCCCTCGCTACCGTCATCACCAGCGGCAAGGGCAGGGGTTTCATCCATAGATTCTTGATAGAGCTTGAGAAAGCCATCAAACAGCACCGTGCTACCCGTGGCTTTAAGCACGGCATTGGCAGGGGGCGATTGCGCTTGCAGCAACACCGTCAACTGCTCTAACTTGGCACTGGCCATTTGGCAGGCCACGGTACGCTTCCAAATCAGTTCGTACAGGCGATACTGATCTTCGTTAAGGTAGGGCTTGACCCGTTGCGGGGTACGGTTCACGTTGGTGGGGCGTATGGCTTCGTGAGCCTCTTGGGCGTTTTTGCTTTTGCTTTTGTAGAGGCGTGGCGATGCTGGCACGTATTGGTTGCCCATGGCTTGGCCAATATAAGCCCGCAAGCCCGTCACCGCCTCGGCAGAAAGGTTAACCCCATCGGTACGCATATAGGTGATGAGACCCACGGTCTCGCCACCTAGGGGGACACCTTCGTACAGTTTTTGCGCCGTTTGCATGGTGCGTGTTACGCTAAAGCCCAACTTGCGCGAGGCCTCTTGCTGCAAAGTAGAGGTAATAAAGGGGGGCGAAGGGTGGCGTGCCACTTCCTTACGCTCCACGCTGGTGACGGTGTAGGGCGTGCCAGCTTCCACATCGGCTTGGGCGGCGTGGGCTTGCGTACCGTTGTTCAGGCTCATTTTGCCGAGCTTATTACCTTGCCATTGGTGCAGCTGTGCCAATACCGACCCCGTTTTACCGCCTGTTAGCTTCAACCAAGCGTGCAGGCTCCAGTATTCTTCGGGTACAAAGCGTTCAATGGCCAGCTCTCGCTCGCAAATCACTTTTAACGCTACCGATTGCACCCGCCCCGCTGAACGACTGCCAGGCAACTTGCGCCACAACACGGGCGACAGGGTAAAGCCCACCAAATAATCCAACGCACGGCGGGCAAGGTAGGCATCCACTAGGGGGGCATCCACGGTACGAGGGTTGGCCATGGCGTGCTGTACGGCGGTTTTGGTAATCTCGTTAAACACCACCCGTTGCACAGGTGTGTTGGGCTTAAGGGCTTTTTTCTCCCGTAAAGTTTGCTCAATATGCCACGAGATGGCCTCTCCCTCTCGGTCAGGGTCAGTTGCCAGTATCAGCGAATCGGCCTGCTTCAGGTGAGCAATCATCTCTTTGACAACTTTACCCGCACGGGCATCCAGTTGCCATTGCATGGCAAAGTCGTTGGTGGGGTCAACGCTGCCATCTTTGGGGGGCAAGTCTCGTATGTGGCCGTAGCTGGCCATCACGTGATAGTCGGGCCCAAGGTACTTGTTAATGGTGTTAGCTTTGGCGGGCGATTCTACCACCACAAGGTGCTTGGGCATGGGGAGTCTTTCAGGTTGAAGGAGCTAACTGTTTATAGTAGTGACAGGCTAACAGAAAAAACACCCCGTTGGCAATGCGTAGCTTTTTAGACCACTGGTGCAGAGGCTTGTTAAGCCAAGGCATTGCGACGTAAACGGTAACCCAATACCACCGTCAATACCACACCCGCCAAGGCGACAACGGCCGCCACTATGACCACAGGCAGGTAACTCCCCCAAGTATCTACCAACCACCCCGCCACCAACGGGCCAGAGAGTGCCGAAAGCACTTGCGCCAATAAAATAAGCGGGTACAGCCTTGGCACCGCCTCTACCCCAAATACTTGGGCAACTTGGCTAGCAAACACAGAGAAATGGCCACCAAAACTTAAGCCCAACAACAACGCCGTGCTTAAAAACAGCAGCTTATGGTCTTCGCTCGCCAAAAACGAGAGCGTCCACAACGCAAGGGACAAGCCCAACCACGGGATGATTTTGGCTCCGTACTTGTCAGCCAAGGCTCCCCAGCCCACACGCCCAAGGGCGTTGCCTGCTGCAAACACCGTTACCGTGAGTACCGCCCATTGGGGCGTTAAGCCAAAGGCCACGGCCAAGGGCTTTAAATTACCAATCACGCTAAAGCCTGCAAACGTGCCTGCCAGCATCCCACTAAAAAGCAGCCAAAAAGCAGGCTGTTTTAGGGCGTACGCCACGCCCAAAGGGGCAGGTACACCACCTTGAGGCGTGTTGCTTGCTAGTGTGGCCTCCACGGGTAAGGGCAACAGGTTGCGCCACCCCGTACACAGCATGGCTGCTATCAGCAAGACAAAGCCGTTCACCAAGCCCAAGTTGCCCAACGCTTGCAAGGGGGGCAGCCCCGCCAGCAGGATAGGTTCCATTACTTGTGCTACGGCCATGGCTCCGCTGGCAAAACCGCCAGCAGCTAAGCCGCTCACCAAACCTTTTTGGTTGGGGTAGAGGCGCATGGCAAAGTTAAGGCAAGCGGTATAGCCCAAGCCAATGCCCACGCCAGCAATCAGCGAAATACCGACTAATAAGCCCACAAACACGGTAGGCCACAAGGCTAAGCCAAGGCTGGCCAAGGTAAAGCCCGCTGCAAACAGCACGGCCGCCCCTGCCAACAGCACTTGCGGCCCTACCCGCTTAAATAAGGGTGCCACGGCCAACATGGTGAGCGAATACACGGCAATAAGCAGACCAAACACCCATTGGCATTGTTGGTTGCTTAGCCCGTGGGCGGTTTGCAACGGGGTGATAAACACACTCCACGCATACACAACGCCGAGAGCCACCATGGCAACCACCAAGCTGGCCATGACCACCAAGCGTTTTAGCTTAAGGTGAGGCACGGTAGGGTGCGTATCGGGTTGGTTAGGTGGCAACGAGAGTAAGTGCAGTGGACTCATGTCAGAAGACTGGCTCTTTTATAGGGGATGTATTGGGGAGAGGGGATGGTGAAAATTAGGATTTACGCAGAGAGAACTATCTTGGCCACTAATTTTGTCAAAACAATAACGATGTGCGTCATTTATTGCGTATAAAATCCTTACATCTTATATTGTTTTTCCTCATTATTGACTCAATCTAGCACCCTCTGCGTAAATCCTAAAATGCTAAGATTGTGTCTACTCCTACTCTAGCAGAAAGTAGCAGGCTGTGCTTGCGCTTGAGCATAAAGCATTAGCCTAAAGTAACAACCTTAGCCAAAGTTAAGCGGTAACTGCTTCACCACAGGTACACCCTGCCCGTAGGCCACGTTGGGCTTAAGGGCTTCATGCTCATCTCTATCTACCCCAAGCACCTGTAGGCCAGCTGCTTGGGCAGCCGCCAACTCGTCGGCGTGGTCGCTCACAAACAGCACCTCGTGTGGTTGGCAGGCAATGGCTTCCACCAGCTTTATGTAAGAAGCAGACTCTTTTTTAGCCCCTAAGGTGGTATCAAAGTAGCCACTAAACAGGGGGGTTAAATCGCCCACAGTGCTATAGCCAAACAACAGTTTTTGCGCCTGCACACTCCCCGATGAATAGACGTAGAGGGCTAACCCTTGGGCGTGCCAGTGGCGCAAGGCCTCCACCGCATCGGGGTACACGTGGCCAGAGAAGTGGCCTTGTTCGTACCCGCTTTGCCACAGATAACCCTGCAAGGTTTTTAACGGAGCTATTTTAAGGTCGGCATCGCTCCACGCCTCTAGCTGAGCCACAACTTGCTCAAGGGTGAGGCAATCGGGTTGTAAGGCCTGCACTTGGGCGATAATGCCTTGCATAAAGGGGGTTTCGGCTTCGGCACATACCACACTGGCCAGCCGTTGCCGAGCATAGGGGAACAACACCTCTTTGACAAAGGCGAGGCTGGTGGTGGTACCTTCAATATCGGTCACAATGGCTTTAAGCGGGGTGGGCATGGTTAACTCACCACCAACTCGGGCGCAAAAGCGGGGAAGTACTGAGCAATGGGGTTGCCCGTAAAGTGGCCCACCCAACCATCGGGGCGGGTAAAAAACCTAATGGCCGTAAAGTGAGGCTCTTCGCCCATATCAAACCAGTGTTTTAGGCCAGCGGGCAGGCATAGTAGTGTACCTTGGTCGCACAATAGCCTGTACACATGCTGATGCACGTGCAGGTAAAACAGGCCACAACCTTCCACAAAAAAGCGTACTTCGTCCTCGGTGTGGGTGTGTTCGGCCAAATACTTTTGGCGCATGGCCACTTTGTCGGGGTGAGTGGGGGTGATGCGTACCACATCCATGCTTTGGTAGCCCCCTTCAAGGGTGATGCGTTGGCAATCGGTGGCGTAGGCTTGGCACACGTCGTCGTCAGTGGCGTTAGGGGCGAGGGGTGTTTCGGCCACCCACCGCTCGTAGCGAATACCCAGGGGGGCGAGACTACCTGCAATAGCGTCGTGGTCGGTCAAGGCTTCAAGGGTGAGTTCGGGGGCATCGTCGGGCGAGATGAGGAGGTAAGCCATAGGGTGGCTCCTTTTAGTAGACCGAAAACAGAAAGTGGGAAAATCAAAGCAAATGTACTTTGCCACTTTGGTGTAAAAACCATTATACTACCAAGGATTCCAGCAAAAAACTAGAATAATAGGTGAATATAAAATATCAGTACACTACTCAATAAGGTTATGCCGTCATGCTATCTCCTCACTCCTTAAAACAGAAGCTGGCCAATCACTTGTTTAACAGACAAGTATCTTCGGTAACACGACGCTTCCCCCCACAGCTTCATGCCATTGCCCAACGTAAATTGGATATGCTCAACACAGCACCCACCTTAGACGCTCTACGCTCCCCGCCTAGTAATCACCTAGAAGCCCTTAAAGGGGATAGGTTAGGCCAGTGGAGTATACGTATTAACAGCCAGTGGCGCATTTGCTTTACGTGGGATGGGCAAACTTTTAATGACGTTGAAATCGTTGATTATCACTAGGCCTATGACTGTAACTAAACGTAACTCACTTTGCATAGTGTTATCGAGTTATGATAATATGATAATACAGTACTAAGTTTCACCTCATAGAGTGTTTGTCATGCTGATACCCGAAAACGGCCTACCCACCTCGCCTGGCGAGTTTTTAAAGCACGAGTTTTTAGAGCCTTGGGGCCTCTCGCAGGTGGCCTTTGCCCGACACGTAGGCTGGACACCCGCCCGCTTGAGCGAGTTACTGAAAGGCAAGCGAGCCGTTACCGTTGAAACGGCCTTAGTGCTTGAAGATGCTACAGGGATGCCTGCTGAGTTTTGGCTAAATGCCCAACGTGCGCTTGATTTAGCCAAGGCCAAGCAAACCCATCGCCCTGTGCCACCCTTACCCCAAAGCCAACGAGCTTCAGCCTAAAGTGCAATCGTTTGCACGAGATGATGCCTTATTTTATCGCCCCAAGGGTCAACTCTAGCTTGAGCAGAGCATCCAAGGCTTCATGCACCCGTTCAGCCTCGGCTACCGAAGCTCCCCACGTGTACACCCCATGCCCCCTAATTAGGTAAGCGGGTGCAGAGGGATGTTGTGTTAAGGCCTCATCCACCCACTGGCACAGCTCTGCCATGTTTTGGCTGTTAGGTACAATGGGTAAGGTCACCGTTGTGTCGTGCGTGGTGATAGTAGGGAAGGCCTTCAGCAACTCATAACCAGTGAGGCTAAGGTGCGTGGCCTGCTCACCCAGTGCCAACGTCAATGCCACCACGGAGGCGGCATGAGTGTGCAGCACGGCTTGCGTGGCAGGGTAGCGTTGGTAAAGTTGTACGTGTAAGGCCGTCTCAGCCGAAGGCGTTTTAGCCTCGAGCGGTTGGCCTTGTAAGGTGGCTTGTAGAAGGTTGTCGGGGGTGAGTCGCCCTTTATGCCCCCCCGATGCGGTGAGGGCAAGGTGGGTATCGCCCACTCGGCACGAAAAGTTACCGCTGGTGGCTGGCACGTGGCCTTGCTGGCCAAGGCGTTGACCAACCTCAATCAGGCTGGCTGCCACGGCATTGGGCAGTGGTGTTAAGGCGGTGGGGGCTTGCGTCATCATGGTGGCAGTTTAACGCAAGCCCCGCAGGTGTGGCAATGGCGATGGGGCTAGCTAAAGCTAGGGGGCTTAGGTACATCAGGTTCGGGGAAGTCGCCGAATAAGACTTGCTGCACGTTGTTCATTACGACACGGGTGTTGGTCATCCAGTTTTCCCACACGCCTTGCTGGCTTTGCTGCCAGGTAAACCAAGGGCCACGCAAAATAGCGGTGTTGTGGCCTTCGCCACCATCTACCCAAGCGTTACCGTGGTAGCCGCCAAGTACAAAAGTGTCGTTACCTTCGTTGCCTTGCGCCACAGCCGAGCTGTAATACATGGATTGATAAATCACGTCGTCGCCTGTGCCGCCACGGGCATCTAGGTGGGCGTATTTGCCGTACTGCACCAGTTCGTCGTTACCAGCACCACCTGTGCTGTAGGCAGTGGCAAATTCAATAAACTGGGCGAGTTTGTCGTTGGCATCGCCGCCTTTGGCTACCAAGCCGTAGCCGTATTCGTTTTGGGTCAGCGTCACGGGGGCTACTTCAGGGGTAGGCGTGGTGGGGGCTGGCGTTACGGGTGGCGTGGTTGTGGGTGTGGTTGGCGTAGTTGGCGTAGTAGGTGCAGGTGTTACCACAGGTGGTGTGGTGGGAGTCGTTGTTGGTGGTGTAGTGGTGCCTCCCGTGCCAGTTTGCGAGCTACTGGGCGGTGGTGCCAAAGGCGAAGCGGGCGTGGTGCCAATACTGGGTGAGCTGCCTTCGGGGCGCAACACGCCAAAGGTGCTACCTTGGTTTACTCGGGTAAAGTTTGGGCGGCTGGGGGCGACAATGGGTTTACTTAAAGGATTAACGGTTAAATTGGTTTGCCCTTGTGTTACCGCTGGCGCAGCCGATGCGATAAGCCCATTAAGCCCATAAAACGGATTGCCTGTAATAGACATCATAGTATCGTCCCCTTAAATTGTGTTGCTAGGTTGGTATAAAAGCTAGGTAAGATGGTAGTGGCTAGTTGATGCAGAGTTATATTGATACTCTCTATAACATATATAAAAAGTGGCAGACCAAAGAATTGCTTTAAGCTAACACTGTGTTACTAAGGTTGTTTTATTAGGACTTACGCAAAAAGTACCACCCCGCCCTAACGGGCACCCCTCCAAGGGAGGGGAATAACACCGCTTTTTAGATTCCCCTCCTGTGGAGGGGTGGCAGGCGAAGCCTGACGGGGTGGTTTATAGCTACCTACCCTTACTTAAGACAGTGTACTCCTGCGTAAGTCCTATAAAAGAGACTACCCCCCATCCTCAAGCAAGTGCATGAACCTAACCGTTATCTCTCGCTTTTGCTTCCCATCCCCTGGTAGGAACTGTATAGTGTGTTGGTGCGTCGAGAAGTTTATTGAGCTAAGGCTTGCGTTATGATTAGTCTCCACCACGATGCTACCACCCCCACCCATGCCCGTGCCTTACCTCCCCCCTCAGTTACTCGCCGACCTTACCCACAGCCTACAAGCCGTGTACGGGCAAGACAGCCCCGCCGTGCTGCAAGAGGTGCTGCACTGTATTGAGGCTGCTAGGCAACAACGCCCTGCTGCCCTAAAAGCCCTTGATGCTATTCGGCCAGACCAGTGGTATAAAGACGAAATTATCTACATGTTTTATGTGGACAGGTTGGGTGCGCCCAAAACGCCACTGTTTGGTTTGCCTCCGCTTGCCACGTTTGACGATACCGCCGCCGTACTGCCCTATTTAAACGATTTAGGGGTGACCACGCTCTATCTGTTGCCCTTTATGGCATCGCCCATGGGGGATGCAGGCTTTGACGTGCGAGACTTTAAAGCCGTTCGGGCAGAGCTAGGCGGACTGGAAGCTTTTAAGCGGTTTGCCCTTAAGGCTAAGCAACAGGGCTTCAAACTCAAAAGCGACCTCATCCTTAATCACGTCTCAGACCAGCACCCCTGGTTTAAAGCCGCTTTGGCGGGTGATGCTGACAAACTCAACTACTTTGCTCACACCTTTTCGCCACCCACCTTTAGGCGTTACCGAGACGAACAGCGGGGCATGGTGATTGACTACACCGAAGCTGACGGCAGCATCTCGTCTCGGCGGCTTATCTTCCCCGACAATACCGATACCCACTACCGTAAAGAGGTGATTAACGGGCAAGACGTGTACTTTTATCACACGTTTTACCCCTTTCAGCTAGACCTTAACTGGCAGAACCCCGCTCTACTGCTTGAGGTGATGGGCATTTTAAGCTTTTGGGCCAACTTGGGCATTGATATTTTTAGAATGGATGCCATCCCCTATTTTTTTAAAACCCTAGGTACCGATGGTGAAAACCAACCCAACACCCACCATATTATTAAGCTGCTAAGCCTGTACCTGCAAGCAACGGCACCTGCCAGTGTGCTACAAGCCGAAGCCTGCCAGTGGCCTAAGGCCATTTTACCCTACTACGGCGAGGAACGCACTTTTGACGCTCCTCCCAGTCTCCCGTCCCCTCCCACCAGTGATACGGCACCCTTTACACGCACCAACGAGGTGCAAATTGCTTACCACTTCCCCCTGATGCCTGCCCTATGGGCCAGTTTACTCATGGAGCAGGCGGCTCCCTTTTGGCACGCTTTACAAAGTACCCCAACCCTACCTCCTTCGGCAGCATGGGCGATATTTTTGCGTGTGCATGACGAACTCACCCTTGAGATGGTGGACATTGAAACCCGCAACACCCTGTATCATGCGTTGGCTCCCCTAGGGCAACCCTTTCGTAAGGGGTTAGGGGTGAGCGGACGCTTGGCCAACTTTTTACAGCATAACCCACAACGTATTGCGCTGGCGTTTCGGTTGTTGCTCAGCCTGCCAGGCATCCCCATACTGTATTATGGCGATGAGTTGGGAGCAGCCAATGATACACGTTTTGCTAAAACCTACGCCAAACAACGGCAGATACATCAGCAAAAGCTCAACCCCACCCTTGAAGTGAGCAGTTTTTACGACAGCCGAGACACCAACCGAGGCCCCCTGACCCTGCAACGCCTGCAACGTGCCATCAATCACCGTGGGGGGCGCGATACTACGGTGCTAAACAAGGTAAAGCCCTTGGTGCAGTTGCGTAGGCACTTGCCCGTGCTAAGCCGTGGCACGTTAGAGGCCTTGCCCGTGTTGGATAAAGCCACCCAGCAACCCCCTGTGGGTGTGCTGGCCTACTCCCGCCGTTATGAGCTGCCCCAACCTTGGCCACACCAACACGTGCCACGGGTGGACGTACTGCACAACCTAACCCCTACCCCCCTAAGTGTGACCTTAGATTGGCCTGCCTTGGTAGATAACGAAGCCTTTGACCACTACAACCAACGGCGTTGCCCGATAAGTCGGTGCGAGCAAGGGCGGGTGGCCGTCGCCCTACCCGCCTATGGCTCCGTGATGCTTAGCCCTTTAGAGTTGTAGGGCTAAGCTTGGCGTTGTTGCGCTACCTGTTCAGCCTTGGCAAAAGCAGGCAAGTACAGCTGAGCAATGGTTTCCCAGTTGTGCTGCTCTTGCATAAAGTCCATACCGTTTTTCATCACCAAGGCGTGTTGGTTGGGGTCGGCGGCTAGGTGCATACTACGGTCAAGGGCTTGCCTAAAGTTGTTGTGTAACGTCGTCCATACCTCGGCGGCGTGCTTGCTGTCAGGGCTGGCCTTCATCTTATCCACAAGGGTGGTGTAGTTCCAGTCGTTAGCTTCAGGCTTTTTATGCTTTTCAACGGCTTGCTCTCTAAAGCTAAAGGTACCTACCAAATCAGTAGGGTCAGTATAAGGCAGCATAATGCCCGATTGGCCATACGCCCACGAGGGTTGAGGTTTTTCAGCTCCTGCTACGGCGGGGTCGCACACGGTGGTGCGTAGGCCGTCAATGTCGCTAGCAATGGGGATGGCACCCTCTACCATGGCTTGCAGTTGTGCCGTACCGTAAGGCTCGTACAAGCTAGGTAAAATAGAAAAATCAGACCCTGAGGAGACCAGCTTTTGGGCGTTTACATCAAACGGCATCAGTGCCACACGGTCAGGGTAATCTTGCTTTAGCTTGGCCAAAAAGGTGTTAAACCGTGGGGTGTTGCCGTTGTAATCAGCACAGGTTACAAATTGCGCCTTGGGGTTGGCAGCCATAAAAGCAGGCAGCTCATCCACCATCACGTCAAACAGTTTCTGGAAGGCATCAAAGCGGTTCGTCCAGCTGTAGACCACGGCCTCGGGGTCTTGCTTTAGGCCAGTCCACTGTTGCAGGGCTTCTTTTTGTTGCGACTTCCAGGCGAGTAGGTGGTTGGCTTCGGCTTGGCTAATGGTGCGATGCTCGCCAGCTTTAAACACCTTTTGGGCTTGGGCTTCTCGGGTTTTGTCCACCTCGGCATCTTTCGCCACATCCAACAACGAACGCACGCCATGGTGAGCTGTCATGCGGGGGACGGCTCCTTCAAACTTAGGGGCTATTGTCTTACCCGCTGGTTGAGGTAGGGGAGCCAGTTCGCTGAAGCCCCACTGGCTAAAGTTAAGGGGAAGATTCTGTGTTTTGGCTCTGTTTTCAATTTTGTTAGCTAAAAACGATTGAGCTTGGTACACCTTGGGCGTGAACTGCGTTTGCCCTGCAAGGGTGGGGTTGGCAAAGGGGTTAAACTCATCGCCATAACCATGGTGAAGCCTAAAGATGTTGTCCTTGTCTAACCCAGCCAGTACGGTTTTAAGTTCGGGTTGGCCAGTTTTAGCTAAGAACTCGGTGTGTTGCATGGTATCCATAAAGTTGGGGTCAACCAGCACCACATCGGCATTTTTAATCGACTCGTTAAGTAACGAGGGTGTCTCAAGGCCGACAGCTTTAGCCGTGTCTTTATCAATCGTTTTATCGTAACGGTTGTGGACGATAAAGGTCATACCCACATCGTCAGGACGATGCTTGAGCTTGTCGGGGGCAGCAATGTTGAGGGCATCCATCGGGCCAGTGAGCCAGTCGTTGACAATCCAATTACTAACCTTACCGTCAAACTGCTTAAGGGTGGAGCCTTCGGCGGGGGTATAGCGGGTAGGGTCTAGGCGGTTGCCAAGCTCCGTCATGGCCAAATCATCTAGCACGGTAACGGCGTTACTGGCGTTGGCCACACTGGGCGAATAGCAGTTATAGTCGGCAGGTAAGTCGCTCACGCCCACGTAGTTTTCTCGAGCGTTGGGCGTGTTTAAGGCGGGTAACGCCACCTTGTTGTGTGAGGTGAGAGCATACACCTGTAAACCACTTGCAGGGTCGGTGTATTGGTGTACCTTGTAGTCAAGATGCTTATCGCCAAAGTAGTCGGGTTTGTCCTTCCATGGCACATCCACCGTGATAACTTCGCCTGTGTCTTGCCAGCCGCCGTTGGCCTTCATGGCCAAATCAAAATCTTTGGTAGCAATGAGAACGGGGCGAACATCTTTACCATAGTACTTGTTAAGTGCCATAGGCGTTTGGGCAGAAACAACACCTAAGCCTCCCCCACTGGGGTAGCCAGGCAACATGATTTGCGTGGTAAAGTAGAGGCCATTTTTGCCACTGTCATGGGCAAAGGCCATGGTATGCACATGGTTTGGCACGTCGGGGTGTTTGGCGGGGAGAGTAGCCTCTGCTGTGGCCACCTCGCCAAAAGCCACGGAGGCGGGGGCAGCTAGCTGGCTACGGTTAAACCTATCAGCGGGTAGGGCATTTGCCTGCTGAGGCGTGACCCCTTGCTGACGCACAGGTTGCAAAGGTTGGCTAACAAGGGGAGCAAACGGTGCAATAAGGTTGAGGTTTAACATGGCAGAGGGCTTTCTCAAACAAAAGGACAAAAAACTAAAGGCGCATAAGGAGTAACGTGGCTGAAACTAGCCCGTTACGGCAGAGGGAGGCTTCGCCTCCGCTCCCCAAGGGTAAAGGGTGGGCAGGCTGTCAGCAATCACTTTGGTATTAGCCAAGGGGAATATGTGTATTGCCCCAGGGGCGAGGGTCACGTCTAGCTTGTTAGGCGCAATCACGGCCAACTTGCTGGCTTCGCCACTGTTGGCAAAGCGCACGTGGTCAACCAAATCAGCAGGCAAGGGTTGGTCGGGTAGTAGCCCCGCCACGGTGATGCTGGCTTTGGCTTCGTGGTTAACGTCGTTATTGGCTAGTACCATCAAGCCATGGCCGTCGGCAGCGTTGCGGGTAAAGGCAATCACATGGTGGTTAGGCTTGTCGGCCTTAACGGGCAACAACGTACACGAGCCATCCACGGCGGCGGCGGGGTCAGCATTGCGGATACCTTGCATGGCCGTAAAAAACTCGCCTACTTCGGGGTGGTTACCCACGGTGGGGGGCTTGTAGTCAAAAATATCGTAGCGGTGTTCATCGCCACTCATGTAACCATCCATCACGTAGGCGTTGGTAAAGGGCTGTAAGGCCATCATCGCCGAACAAATATTCATCATCGGCACGCCGCCGTTGGTCATCAAGCTGGGGTCGTCGTGGGTGTAAAACGTGCCTGTAAAAGCCTTGGGTGATGCCATGCCCTTCATCACGCCCCACTGGTCTTTCACGTAATCGGTGTATTGCGGCGCCGTCCACCCGTGGAAGATATGAAACTGCCCATACACACTATCAAAGCCCGAACGCATTAAATCGCCAGGGTAATCTCGTGGGAGGTTTTGCAGAGGGCTGTCGTCTTCTTCAACGTAGCTTTCGGCAAACCAGCCTTTGTTGGGGTATTGGTTGGTAAAGTGTTGCCAAAACTCGGGCGTTCTGGCTCGGGCAATATCGCACCTAAACCCATCAACGCCTACTTTGTTGGCCATTAAGTCAAAAAACTGCCCCATGTACTCACGCAATTCGGGCGAATCTTTGTCCATCATCACCACGTCTACCCAGTTAATGGGGGTCAGGGTGTTGCCGTCCTCGTCGTAGGCAATCAAATCAGGGTGAGCCTTGGCCAAGTCGTGGCTAGCGCAACTGGGGACATCAACCATCACCGTTAGGCCGTTGGCGTGAGCGGCTTTAACAAAGGTTTGCGCTTCGGTCAATTCGTCTACACCGTTGGCAAGTTCGTCAAATTCGGGGTTGAGAGCAGTGTAAGAGGAGGGGGCGTACAAGCTACCCGCCTCACCCAAGCGTGGCGAACGGCCAATCGGCAGAATGGGCAGCAAGTGAATGGTGTTAAACCCTTGCGCCTTCAGCTCGGGCAACCGAGCAATGG
>JBIKUS010000130.1:0-5555 GCA_044347425.1 Vampirovibrionales bacterium
CTTGGTCATGGTTAAAATCACGAATTAGGGCATTGAATGAACCCTTACTTCACATCTCACAAGCACTTACAAAAGTGTTTCAAACTCTTTAAGGTTAGCTATAAATCGTTTAAATGTATGGTTAGAGCTTACAAAAGATTGCAACCTCGAGTGTTCCTACTGTTTTGTAGATAAAAAAGCTATACCTATTCAAGAGTCTGATGCCTGTAATTATTTTGATGTTGTCTTTGCACTCATGCAAAAAAAGGGCATTAAGTATCTCTCAGTCTCTTTGGCTGGCGGGGAACCCCTCTACAAATTTGATGCAATGAAAACGATTGTTGCTTATGTAAAAGAAAAGGCTAAGCAACTTGGCTTAGTGGTTAACTTTATTATTATAACGAATGGTATTTTAATCAAAGACCCTGTGGCACAGTTTCTAAAAGATGAAAACATCGGTGTGCAAGTTACCCTTGACGGCCTACAAGCTGATCACGATGCTACTAGGTACTTTAAAGGTAGTAAACAAGGTAGTTACCAATTCGTGATGCAGGGAGTGGAGCGTTTAAGGAAAATTGATAAATCTTTTTCTTTTCACCACATTGTCACCCCAGATAATCATAAAAACTTGCCTAGTTTACTAGAATTTATGCTGGCCAATAATTATAACTTTAATATAGGTATTGTTCGTGAGCATACAGAGGCTGCCAAAGGTATGTTTTCTTTTGATCATACTGACTTACTAAACTCCATGGAACAATCTTTACAAATTGCTATCACTCAACGGCCTAATAGTGATGCCTATAAAGGGCTTTTAGGCCAGTACCTAGAACAATCTTCTTGCTTCTCTTGCTCCGCAGGTACTAATAGAATCGCTATTGACCCCAAGGGAAATGTTTCTCCTTGCCATGTGCTGTTAGAAACGCCCTTGACACATATCTATGCCGATGACCTTGAGAGCAAAGTGTTTGATGACCCCCTTGAGCTGCAAGTAGATCCTTACGAGATTGAAGGTTGTAACATCTGCCAGTGGAAGTACATTTGCCGACGAGCTTGCCCTTCGCAAAACCTACAAGCCAGTGGCCATACCAAAGCAAAAACTCCCATGTGCAGCTTTAACCAAGACTATTACAAGCTGGCCATTCAGTACGAAGCTAAACGGCTTATTGCATTACAAAACAGCAATAGCCTGGCCAGTGTAGCCTCGTCTTAAGCCAACCCTAACAAAGTTGCGGCTACTGACTACCACCCCTAGGGGAGGCTGGGTTGTGAAGTGCTGGTCAAAAATGCCTTTAGCAGGCATACTAAAAGTAGGCCAATGTGACCTATCGCCTGCTTACCTAAGAGATGAGACACCCCCAAGACGTTTGCCATGGTTTGGATACAACCCAGTGTTTTAGACCGTTTGCGCCAAGGCCAGTTTGAGCCGAGGCGACGGCCTGCCCCTGCCCTACGCCACCCCGATAGGCGAGGGTTATGGTCGCCGTTGGCGGTGTGCAAACGGAGCTTACGCTACCAGCCCGCCGTGTTTGAAGTTTGGCCACACGAGGTGCTGCGCCTAGCCAACCTGATTAACGACCCAGCTGCTAAAGTGGTGTTACTGGCTGGCCCCGAAGGGTGTGGCAAAACCGCCCTTGCCCGAGCTACCGTTGAGCTGATGGGTGGTGGTGCCGAGCAACTGCTTTGGTACGAGGCGTTGCCCCAAGCCAATGCCAGCACGTTGCTCCATTTTTGGGTGGTGGCCTTGGCCAATTTGGCCTGTCAGTTGCTCAACCAGCCCAACCCTTTGCCCTCGCAGTTACAAACGTGGGTCAACTCGCCCCATGCCCACAGTCCACCGCTGACGGCGCAACAGGGCTTAGGGTACCTGCTGCCTCTGCTTAAACAACTGCCCCAGTTGCCCTTGCTGTTAGTGGTGGATGCTACCCAACGCTTAGTGAGTGGATCGGGGCGTTTCGTTTCGGCTGAGCTGGAGGCGATGGTGTCGGGGCTGCTCACCTTACCCAACGTCAAGCTCATGCTGGTGGGCGAAGCCCTGCCCATGGTGAGCCTTGAGCCGCATTGGGCAAAGTGCGCCACGCTCCCCATGCCTTACCTTAACGAGGCCGCCATTACGCACCTGCTACGCACCCCCGAAGGCCAAGCCAAACGCCTGGTGTTAGATGAGGAGCTGACCCAACACGTGGTGTTACGCCTACAGGGTGCGCCGTGGTTGGTGTCGCTAACTCGGCAGTTGGCCTTGTATTCTACCGTTAATTTGCCTGCTTTTAAGGCTGTTTTGGCCGAAGCCCCCCTGACGGATTTGGCCACGGCGGAGAGCCTCACCACCTTTTTATGGCCTCGGTTGT
Organism: Vampirovibrionales bacterium; assembly: GCA_044347425.1. GTDB lineage: Bacteria > Cyanobacteriota > Vampirovibrionia > Vampirovibrionales > JAJTHC01 > JBIKUS01. Next base: position 2,328 of record JBIKUS010000130.1, read on the forward strand.
CGGCGCAAGAGCGTGCCGAGTTGGCTTTGTTGGCCACTGTTCGGCATCCGTTGCCAGCGGGGGTGTTGTCGCACTTAGCGCAGGGGCTGCAAGTGGCCTTTGGCGGTGCGGCAGATGGTGGCAAACTCCCCGCTCAACATAACAACTTAGCCAGAATGTTGGCCAAAGCGCACCTGCCGCCACAATGGGTGCTGCACGCCTTGCAACAGGCTATGGCTTACCCTAACCACCCCTTGCCTACGCTAGAGCCATGGTTGTCGTTGTATCAACCTGTGTGCCGTGCCGTGTATGAGCAACTCAACCCCGCCCTGAAAGCGCAAACCCATGCCTTGTTAGCCGAGTTTTACGACAGGCCTGCTGTGTTTGATGCTACCCATAGCGTGGCGTTAACCAGTACCCCCGCCTATTTAGCCAACGAGCTAGCCTACCACAGCGACGGCGGCCAGCCCGCTAACGAGCTGACCCTACCCACCCTGCTGGAGCCACTGCCCACGTTAGCCTCGCCCTTGTGGCCTAACACCTTGCCAGCTCCTGTTTTGCCCGCCCCCCCGCCTAAGCTTGAGGAGCCGACCCTGCCCGTACCGAGTAGTGTGCAGGCCAGCCACAACAGCCTCCTCCCCCAACTAGCCCGAGAGACACTGCCCACTGTCTCGCCCCCTAGCTCAACCCAAGCCGCCGAGCTTCAAGAGGCGACCCTTGCTTGGCTGAGTGACACAGCTCACCCAGAAGAGACGCTACCCCCTGTTACTTCGGTGTTGCCTGCTTTAAACAAGGTGGAGCCTGTGTCACCCAGTGTGTCGCCTACGTCCACCTCAGTAACTGGCCAGTGGCAAGCCCAAGCCGAAGCTGGGCAGTGGGGAAGCCTCGCTAAAAATGCCGCATTGTTGGCTTTTTTAAAGGAGAAGGCCCCGTACAACACGCTGCCTTTAGGCCAACAAGTGTTGCTAAATTGGCTAGCGGCGGGCGTGGCTTTGCAGCAAAAACAACTGGCCAAGGCGCAAGTGCATGTGGCCATGGCGCAACAGGCACTTAAGGCGCAACCGTCGTGGGGTTTGGTGTCGGGCGAAACGTCCGTGGCGGTGCGGGTGGGTTTAGCTCTGCTGGCCGCACAGGTGGCTCCCACGCCTGAGGCAACCCAAGTTGCTTTGCAACCCGCCTTAGCTCTTCTGCAAGCCGACCCCCAGCAGGTGCATTTGGCGCAACAGGCCAGCTTATGGTTTACCCTCGCCCAACGGCATGAAGACGCTGGCCAGTATTCGCAAGCCGAGGCGGCTTACTTGGCCTGCCTTAAAGCCGATGAGGCCAGTGGACAGATCGCCTCAAAAGCGGCCACGTTAGCCAATTTGGGCAGAGTATTGTTAGCCCAAGGCCAGCCCACGCAAGGGTTGGCCTACTATGAGCAGGCTATTTTGGCCGACCGTGCTGCCGACCAGCCCGAGCAGGCTTTGGCCACGCTCAACGCTTTGGTGCAGTGGTGCCAGCATCAGCCTCATTCGGCTTTGGGGCAGGCGGCGTTTCATTATGCCGAACAGTTGTGGCAGTTGGCGCAGCAGGTGTCGCATCCGTGGTGGCAGGCGCAGGGGTTGCTGCATTTGGCGCAATTGGCGGTTAAGGTTAAGGGTGATGCGCCTTTGGCGTTGCGGTATTACCAAGCGTTGCAACGGCATAGGGCTTGGCCCAAGTTGGCCTATAAGCAACAACAGCAGGTGATAGACGAAGTTAACGCTTTGATGGCGCAACAGCTAACCGAACGGGTTTAAGCATAAGTTTGATGCGTTAATCAGGCAAAAGGCTGATGGGGGTGCGCTGCTTGGGGTGATCGTTCGGCTCCCGAAAGTAAAAGATGCCGTCGTCTGTCAGCTTCCAGCACAGCAGGTACTCGTCGCCCGAGCTACTTTTATAGGGGAATTCGCACACGCCCCGCTGTAAGTCTCGTAGGAGTACGCCGTGGCTGGCAAATTCGGCCAGCCAGCGTTGTTGGGTGGCTTCAAAGTGGTTAAGCTTGGTTTCGAGGATGCTTTCGGTGTCTTCGTGCGAGGCTTCACGCTCAATGTAGCGAAGGGTGTGCAGGCGTTTGTACAGCACCACTTCGTCATACGCCACTTTGAGTTCTCGGTGGGCTTGTTTCAACAGGCGTTGCACCACGGGCAGCATGGCAGCCGCTTCGTCAAGCGTAAAGTAGTGGATGGGGAAGGAGATGACATCGTCGTCATCGTCGTCGTCATCTTGGGTGTCGTCAGCGTCGGCGGGGCCTAGTGTGGTGTCCGTTTCGGCTTGTGCGTCTTTGACTTGCTGGCTAAAACTGGCCAAATTTTTGAGGGCTTCCGTCAATTCAATCAGCTTGCTTGCACTAATGGGCTGAGACGGTGGGCTGGTTTGCTCGTCCTCTTCATCGCTAGGTGGTAGCGTGGGGAGGGTGTCATCGTCGTCATCGTCCACGTCATCATCATCGCTACCCCGAAACAAGCGATCGTCGTTATTGGGGTTGAGGGGATCGTTGTTTTCGTCGTCGTCGTTGGGCGAGGGGGTCGAGGCAGCGGGGTGGGTGGTCAAAGCAGGGTGGCTCCGAAACGAAAGAAACTAAGCTTAGTTTACCACACTTAAGGCGTTTGCGATTTGCGATATTGAGCATATAATCTCGCATCGCATAAGCTTTCTAAACTTTGCTCGTTTTTAATCGCTGCATGAAAGAGATCAGGCTTTAATGTACATCCCATTTTTTTTGCCAAAGCTCTTATTTGATTGACTTGGGTTTGACTAGCCTGTCCATGGTCTGTCAGGTCTATTGTCAAGAAAGGATAATCGTTGCCAAGCTTTCTAAGGTCAAGTGTTGGGTGTGTTATTTTAAAGTGGCTGCCGTTTGTTTGTTGTGGCTCGTTAAAACCAGAGGCTTTAAGCCAAAGTCTTAACTCTCTTTTTGAGATGCATCCCTTTGTGCTTCCTCCAAATTCAAGCCTGACAGCTGGCTCTAACTGCCTAGCCTGTTGATGAATATAGAGTGATTTTACTTGGCGATACGGTTGTCCATAGCACCAGCCCTCTAATGTTGGCGAGAAGGTAGTCAACATAACACAATCCATTATTATCACGATGGTAAAAGATCAATAACGCTATTAAAACATCCCTAAAACGCAAAAAGTGTTAGCCACTGCAAGAAATACAGCCTTCGGGGTCATCTAGGGCGCAGGCCAGCTCGGCTTCACGTTCCTCGCGGGTAGGGGCGGGGGT
>JBIKUS010000131.1:0-5514 GCA_044347425.1 Vampirovibrionales bacterium
CCACCTAGGGTACGTTTCATGGGGTAAGCTCCTGAAAAAACGGTTGGTTTGCGTGATGAGAACATTTCTCAGCAAGATGCCCCTAGTATACGGCAACAAGGCCGTAAAGCAAGCTGGCCGTAGCAAGGCTTTTGGCAGCAACTTAGTGTAATAGAGTGTGCAAGTTTTGCGTCGTCTGCTATACTGCTTATTATCGGTTGATTGTCGTGTGTTGTTGCCCCCACTAAGGAAGCCTTATGCCCCGCTTATTTAACATGTCTCGTTTAATAGTTCGTGTATTAGTGGTGTGCTTGCTGGCCACCTCCCCCCTATTGGCATTGGCTTACACCCCCCAAGCCATGTATGACGATGTGTGGCGATTGGTGCAAGCCAAACACCTAGACAACACCAAAAACGGCCAAGCTTGGGGCATTTGGCGGCATCGCTTTGATGCTGACATTGAAACTGAAGAAGATGCTTACGTGGCCATTGCCACCATGCTGGCCAGCCTTAACGACCGTTACACCCGCTTCCTCACCCCCAAAGAGTTTGAAGAAGAAGGCCAATCCATACAAGCCACGCTGTTTGGTATTGGTATACAGATTGGTGTACGTGACAATAAACTGGTTGTTATCGCCCCCATGGAAGACACCCCCGCCGACCGTGCAGGCCTAAAACCCAACGACGAAATTGTTGAAATTGACGGCCACCCCACCCAAGGCATGGACGTGCGAGAAGCCGCCGACCTCATTAGGGGCGAAAAGGGCAGTAAGGTTAAACTGTTGGTTCGCCGAGACAATGCCGCCCCCAAGGTACTGCTGGTTACTCGAGACGAAATTAAGCTTAAATCCGTCAGTGCCAAGCACCCTATGGGGCTAACCACGCCTAAAAACGTGGCCTATATTCGGCTCTCTACCTTTTTAAGTGCGCTCGCCGCCAACGAGGTGAAGGCTCTGCTGGAGAAAAACACCGACAAGGATGGTTTTATCCTTGATTTACGCTCCAACCCTGGAGGCTTACTTAAAAACGCCATTACCATTGCCGATTTCTTCCTTGCCGAAGGGCCTATCGTCAGTACGGTAGACCGTGACGGTTATAAAGAGCGTGTCATGGCCACAGGGCATCAGCTCACCAACAAGCCCCTTGTCGTGCTGATTGATGAGGGCAGTGCCAGTGCCAGCGAGATTTTAAGTGGCGCACTGTCAGACCATCGCCGTGCCATGCTGGTGGGTAAGCGCACCTTTGGCAAAGGCTTGGTACAAGAGATTAACCAACTACCACGGGGTGCGGGTATTAACATCACCACGCAAAAATACCTCACCCCCAACGGTACAGATATTAACAAAAAAGGCATTGAGCCTGACGTGGTGGTTGCCCTAACTGAGGACGACATTAAAGCCAAGCGTGACCCTCAATTTGCCAAGGCCGTGGCCGTATTGCAGGCCGAACTAGCCAAGGGAAAAGTGGCGACAAAGTAAGATGCCTCCGCAGTTAAAACGCCCGAACGCTCTGCCCGCCACGCCTACCTTGGCCGTGGTGTCGCCAGCGGCGGCTAGCCCGCCCGAGGTACTCGCTCAAGGTACCGAAGCCTTACGCCAAGCGGGTTTTAACCCCGTCCTCCTCCCCCACGCAGGGGGGAGCTACAGAGGCTACCTTGCCGCCCCCGACGCTGACCGCCTTGCCGACCTCACCCATGCCCTCACCTCGCCCGAGTTTGATGCTGTTCTGCTCGCCCGAGGCGGTTACGGTTGTACCCGCCTCCTCCCCCATTTACCGTGGGAGCAACTGGCCACCCTGCCCCCTAAACTGGTGATGGGCTTTAGCGATGCCACGGCCCTGCTCGTAGCCCTCCACCACAAACTAGGTTGGGCAGGCTTGTACAGCCCCATGCTCACCAGTAACCTCGCCCCCAACCCCGAAGCCTCACCTCATGCCACACAAGCCACATGGGATGGCTGGTTGCAATGGCTCAAACCCACCACGCCGCCCAACTTAGCCATTACCAACCACGACCCTTACACCTGTTTACGGGCAGGCCAAGCCCACGGCCCCGTGATGGTGGGTAACCTCACCCTATTGGCGGCTTTGTGCGGTACACCGTGGCAACCCAATTTAACGGGCTACATTCTGGTAATTGAGGACTGGAAGGAGCGGTATTACTCGTTAGACAGGCAGTGGGTGCAGCTAGAACAAGCTGGCTTGCTTAACGGCATTGCAGGGCTACTACTTGCTGATTTTTCGTTTTGTGATGCCGAGGCCGAGAGTTTTGGCTATAGCTTGGCCGAGCATTGGGCGTGGCTGACGCAAGGGCTTAACGTGCCTGTGGGTTACGGCTTTAGTGTGGGGCATGGCCAACTCACGTCTAGCCTCCCCATTGGCCTAACGGCTCAGTTTGATGCGACCACTGGCACATTGGCTTATACCCAACCTTTGTGGGTTTAGGCTAATAGCAATACTTCAGGGGCTTCAAGCTGTTGGCGTAGGTGGGTAATAAACCGAGCAGCCAAGGCACCATCCACAAGGCGATGGTCGCAGGTTAAGGTGAGTGCCATCATCTCGCCAGCCACCACGTTACCCGTAGCTTCGTCTATCACGGGTGTTCGGCGAATGCGATTCACGGCCAAAATGGCAGCTTCGGGCGCATTGATAATGGGCAAGCCCACCACGCCACCTAAACCGCCAATGCTCGTTACGGTAAACGTCCCGCCACTAAGGTGAGCTTTGCTACACTGGCCTAATCTCGCTAAATTTGCCAAGTGGTGCGCTTGCTGGGCAAGCTCTACCAAGCTAAGGGTTTGGGCGTTGTGCAGCACAGGCACCAACAGGCCATCAGGCACATCTACAGCCAAACCAAGGTTAAGCGAGGCGTGTTGGTGAATCTCTTGCTCATTGACCAGCGAGGCATTAAGTTGCGGGTACGCCTGTAGCGACTGGCACAAGGCCTGAAGCACAAAGGGTAGGTAGGTGAGTTTAAGGCCGTGCTTCGCTTCAAACCAAGGTTTGAGTCGTGATCGTAAGCCTACCAAGGCCGTCACGTTACAGTCTTCAATCACCACAAACTCGGGGATGGTTTGCTTGGCATGGCTAAGGCGTTGGCCGATGGTACGACGCAACCCCGTATAAGGCAACACGGTAGGAGGTAACTGGGGCAAGCTTTTAGGCTTAGGGGGTGCGTTAGCAGGTGCAGAAGACCGAATTTGTTGCTGGCCACGAGTTGCTTCAACATCGTCGGGGGTTACTCGCCCGTGGGGGCCTGTGCCTGTAACGCTAACCAACGAGATACCCAAGCGTTGGGCTAGTTTGCGTGTGGCAGGGGCAGCTAACACATTGCGTTGCGCCAAGCGTTGGTCGGCTTGCAAGGGTGTTGGCTCTGGGGTGAGTGGGGGTGGCGACACTTGCAAGGGGCAATCAAGCTCACGGGGGGTTATTTTTGGCTCTGCCGTGGGCGAGGTTAGGGGGGCAGCCCCCACAGGTAAGTAGCGCACAATGGGCTTACCCACTTGGGCAATCTCGCCAACGGCACCTAAACAGGCTAGTACCTGACCCGTAAACGGTGAGGGAATCTCAACGGTGACCTTATCGGTCATCACTTCAAGCAGAGGCTCGTCTTCGGTAACGTGTTGGCCTGGGGAAACGAGCCACGCCAAAATCTCACCTTCGGCAATGCCTTCGCCAATATCAGGCAAGCAAAAAGCCAACCCTTCTGATGTGTCTGTGAGTGCAGCCTGTGCCATAAGCTTAATCCTGTGCATAACCTAACTTACGTTGTTAGTTTAGCACAAAAGCTAGAGGGTCTACCTAGGTTTGGCTGGCATCCACTTCTACTTTTTGGCTCATTAGCTTAGCCGTTAGCGGTATGATAAAAGCGGGCTTGTCTCGCCATTTGGGGCCCAGCTCGTCGCCAACAATTTGGTCGGCCAGTTCGGCCTTGCGGGCATCGTCAGAGATGTCAAAATCAGCCATCAATTGGCTAAAGTGAATATCTTGCTGAATCTCCATGGCGTAGCCTTGTGACATTTGCGCCATGAGTTGTTCGCTGCCATCGGGGGCTTCGCCACGGTCAAGGGCAGCTTTTTGCTCAAGCTCTTTTTGTTCTTCGGCCTCTTCGGTGGAGATGACACTTGCTGCGGCTCTGGTAATGTTGCGAGCGTTAGCTGCGCCTACCATGGCGGCACGTTGGTTGTTGTTAGTGGGTTGAGGCAAACTGCCAGGGGGTGGGGGCAAGCTGCCTGGTGGTGGTTGAAACATTGGGGTTGCTCATGCTCCGTAAGGTAAGCAAGGGGGATAAACTGTTGGGTTGCGGTGGGGGCAAACCAGCCCATGGCTGGCCTGCACTCATTAAAAGGATGCGTGGGTAACAAAAGTGTGTGACGTTTTGAATTGTTGTCAGGGTAGTATCGGTAAGTCGTCACAAAACTTGAGGGTTGTAAGGGTAAAGTACACGACTCTTTGGTAAGAGTCACTTGGCCTAAGTATCAAGCTATGGCTTTACAAACCAGCTTAAGCTAGACAAGCGGTATACTTATATTATATACTATAATTAAAACATCCAATGCTTTCTATCTGTTACTAACCTTTAAAACCGTAACGGTTGTTTACAATCGTCGCTATTACCACAGTTGTGTCCCCTAATCTCAACCAATACTAAACTTTAACCCACTGGGGTAAGGCACGTGTCTTAGGTGAATTGGTTTTCTACGATTAAGTCTAGTTGTTTTTGATGGTTTAGACAACTATTAAAATAGAGTATATCTTCTCAAGTCTTATCTGGCAACCCACTTCTCGCTGTTTACTGATAGCAACCCCTCGCTCATAGACTATAAGGTGACCACCCTATGGCAACCTCTCGCCCAACACCTAGGCAAGCCTCGCTTGCAGCCCCCGACAAAAAACTGACCGCCGTTTACTTAAGCCTACTTAGCCCCGTTAGCTTGCAAGAGCTAGTAGCCTTACAGGCACAAGTTAACGCCATGGTACAACTCATACGCAGCCACCACCCCAAAGGCCATAAACGAGACCAAGCCTTGCGTTGGCAACGCCTGCAATTGCTTGAGCATCAAAAGCTCTCGCTGTTGTGGCAAGTGTGCAAAGGTAATTTAAAGGCACTTAATCTCCTCTCGCAACACGTGGCCAAACTGGCACAGTAGGCGTACACTAGGGGTATGCCACACCCTAGTACGCCACCACCTCAACCACCACCCAACGACGCTACCCTGTATGAGCGGGTGTTTAACCTACCCAAACCGCAATGCTGTAGCCAAGGCGATTGCTGCAAGGGAGCCTCGCCCAGTGTACCCGTACACCAACTATGGGCTAAGGCTGCCGCTGGCGACGAGTTTGCCCGAGGCTTCCTGTCCATTTTTGTCCCCTACGCCTCTCACGCCGAAGCGGCCGCCGTGGTACCTGGTTTGGTAGAGCGTAGCCTAAAGGCCGCCGCCAATAACCCCAAGTTTACCAACGGGGCAGAGGATGTGGTGTTTTTCCACTGCCGCTACCACCAAAGTAACAACCTGTGTGGCGTGCATGAAGACCGCC
>JBIKUS010000033.1:0-18611 GCA_044347425.1 Vampirovibrionales bacterium
GCTAGCCCCGCTTGGCTTTGCGGGCTTAGGTGAGCGTAGCCTGCGTTGTGCCTCACCAGCTCGGCCAGTGTGCCTTGCAGATGCGCTTGTTTGAGGGTATTCAGCCGTTTGACTAGGGGATAACTCTCTTGTAAGGCAGGGGTTTGCAGGGCGGGGTGTTGGTGTTGCCAGTACGCCCACGTGAGGGCTTCTTGTCGCCATCCGTCGGTTTCTTCTTGCAGAGAGTTAAAAGCGTCCACGTGCATGGCCTCGTGGGCGAGCAAGGCCGCCAACGCCGCCGACGGTGCGCCACGGTGATGTTGATTCACAAAGATAAACAGTTGCCCCTGTTGGCTCATCCATGCCAGCGCATCGTAGTGGGCGTAGGCAGAACCAAAGCTGGCCATGTTCTTAAATACCAGTTTGATGGGCATCGTCATAATGCGGCGCAACGCCCCAAGGCCAGGCCCTTGCGCTAGGTAGACGAGGGCTTGTTGCAGTTCAGGCTCCATGGTTACCTGTGCCAGTTGCTGGGGGGCTACCGTCACAGTGTTGGTTTGGGGCGAGGTGAACTCGCTTTGGTAGTTGGCCAAGGCGGTGGGGTTACTTGCCACAAGCATACCTAAACCTAGTAACAAAGCAACGTGACGCATAACGGGGTATCCCTATACCTTGTAAGTGGCTCATTCCTTAGTATCTCATTCCTTAGTATAGGGTAGGTCGGCTTAGGGCTTTGTCAACTTGAGGGGATTGTTACATCATCTTGGTTTGTACCTTTGTTTTAGCTAAGCTTAGGGCATTATGCCAAAACGTACAGACATACACCGCATACTCGTACTTGGGGCTGGCCCAATCGTTATAGGCCAAGCCTGCGAGTTTGACTATTCAGGCTCGCAAGCGTGCCGTGCCTTGCTGGCCGAAGGCTACGAGGTGATACTGGTCAACTCCAACCCCGCCACCATCATGACCGACCCCGAGTTGGCCACACGCACCTACATTGAACCCCTCACCGTGGATGCCGTCACGGCCATCATCGCCCAAGAAGCCCCCGATGCCTTGCTACCCACTATGGGCGGGCAAACCGCCCTCAACCTCGCCTTTGACTTGCACCGCCAAGGGGTGCTACAGGCGCATAACGTCACCTTAATAGGGGCTAACTTTGCCGCCATTACCGTGGCCGAAGACCGAGACGCTTTTAAACAATTGATGACTAGCATCGGCCTCGATTCGTTGCGCTCGCACGTGGCCGAAACGCTAGAGCAAGCCCACAGCGTCGCTGCCGAGTTGGGCTTCCCCTTGATTCTTCGCCCTGCTTTTACCCTGGGCGGGTCGGGTGGAGCGGTGGTGTTTACCCCCGACGAATTTGACGACAAGGTGAGCCACGCCCTGAAGCTATCGCCCATTAGCCAAGTATTGCTTGAAGAAAGCGCACTGGGCTGGAAGGAGTTTGAGCTTGAGGTAATGCGAGACTGTTGCGACAACGTGGTGATTGTGTGCAGTGTCGAAAACGTCGACCCGATGGGCGTACACACGGGCGACAGCATTACCGTTGCCCCTGCCCAAACCCTGACGGATGTTGAGTATCAGACCCTGAGAGATGCCAGCCAGCGCATTATCAGAGCCGTGGGCGTGGATGCTGGCGGGTGTAACATTCAATTTGCCATTCACCCCCAAACGGGGCGAGTGATTGTGATTGAGATGAACCCCCGCGTCTCCCGTAGCAGTGCGCTAGTCAGCAAGGCCACGGGTGTGCCGATCGCTAAACTCTCTGCCAAGTTGGCCGTGGGCTACACGCTTGACGAATTGCCCAACGACATCACCCGCTCTACCCCCGCCTGTTTTGAGCCTGCCCTTGATTATGTGGTAACGAAAATCCCTCGCTTTAGCTTTGACAAATTCCCCGAGGGGGGCCAGACGCTCTCGCCACAGATGAAAAGCGTGGGCGAAGTGATGGCCATGGGTAGTACCTTCCAAGAGAGCTTTCAAAAAGCCTTGCGTGGGCTAGAAATTAGCACGCCCGCTCTGCTTAAAACCAACCAATTTATCGCCAAAAGCGTGCTTGAAGAACGCCTCTCTACCCCCAACGCCGAGCGGGTGTTTTGGCTGTTTCAAGCCCTGCACCAAGGCTTGCCCACCCAACGTATTGAGGAGTTGACGGGGATTGACCCTTGGTTTGTGGCCGCCATCGCCGAGATTGTGGCTGCTCGTTCTGCCCTAAAAGGCCGTACACTGGCCTCGTTAAGCTATGACGAGTTGCTTCGCCTCAAAACCATGGGGCTCAGCGATTATCAGCTTTCGTTACTCTTGGGTTGCGCCCAAGCCGAGGTAGCCGATCGTCGGCAAGCCCTTGGCCTGATGCCCGTATACAAGGCCGTAGACACCTGCGCTGGCGAGTTTGAAGCCGAAACTCCTTACTATTACAGCACCTACTGGCCAGGCGAAAACGAAGCCCCTCCCCCACCCACCGAGGGTAACAAGCGTGTCATCATCTTAGGCGGAGGGCCTAACCGTATTGGTCAAGGCATTGAGTTTGACTATTGTTGCGTCCACGCTGCCCAAACCCTACGGGCGTTGGGCTACGAGGCCGTGATGGCCAATAGCAACCCCGAAACTGTCTCTACGGACTACGACACCAGCACCCGTCTGTATTTTGAACCGCTCACCGTTGAGGATGTGGGCAACCTGCTCCACCAAGAACAACCCATGGGCGTGATAGCTCAACTGGGCGGACAAACCCCGCTCAAACTGGCTCGGGCGTTGAAAGACCACCCCATGATGCGCCCCCTAGGCACCAGCGTGGATGCCATTGATGCCGCCGAAGACCGTGAACGCTTCAGAGCTGTGCTTGAGACCACAGGGCTGAAATCGCCCGAATCGGCCATTGCGTTTAACCCCTTGCAAGCCATTAAAGTGTGCGAACAAATTGGCTACCCCATTATGATTAGGCCAAGCTACGTGCTGGGCGGGCGAGCCATGCGGGTGGTGTACAGCGAAGCCAGCCTCCGCCAGTACCTTGATGAAGTATTTAGCATTGAACCCGACAAACCCGTCTTGATTGATCGCTTTTTGGAGCAAGCCCAAGAGCTAGATGTGGATGCCGTAAGCGACGGTGAAACCACCTACGTTGCCGCCATTTTAGAGCATATTGAACACGCTGGCGTGCATAGTGGCGACAGTGCCTGTGTGTGGCCAGCGCAAAGCCTTTCGCCTGCCATGTTGACAGAAGTGGAAGAGGCGACGAAAGCCTTGGCCAAAGCCCTCAACGTCAAGGGGCTGCTTAACATTCAATTTGCCGTTAAAAACAACGAACTTTACGTGATTGAAGTGAACCCAAGGGCGAGCCGTACCGTGCCGTTTGTGTGCAAGGCCAGTGGCGTGCCGCTCATTCAAATAGCGGTGCGGGTCATGTTGGGCGAACCACTACAAGCCCTGCTGGCCGAGCTGCTCCCCGCCGAATTGCCCCAGCACTTGGCCGTCAAGTTGCCCGTGTTTCCCTACATTAAGTTTAGGGAGAGCGACCCCAAGCCAGGCCCCGAAATGCGAAGCACAGGCGAAGTCATGGGCATGGATGCGAGCTTCCCCCTAGCGTATGCTAAGGCGTTGGCGGGGGCGGGCTTTACCTTGCCCAAGGCTGGCCAAGTGTTTATGAGTGTGGCCAACCAAGACAAGCCCGAAGCCGTGATGTTGGCGCAACACCTTAGCCGTTTGGGCTTTAGCCTGCTGGCCACCGCGGGTACGGCCAGTTATTTGCAACAACACGGCCTAAGCGTAGCCACGGTGGACAAAAAACACGAAGGCGGCCACAACGCCGAAATCCTCATTCAACAGGGCAACATCGCCCTTGTGGTGAATACCCCCGAAGGCGAAACTGCTCTCGAAGATGATAGCTATATTCGTAAGGCGGCGGTGTTGGCCAACGTGCCTATGGCCACAACGCTCACCGCTGGCCACGCCATGGCGCAAGCCATTGAAGCCCTCACCACACAACGCTTTACGTATACCTGCCTGCAAGCCAGCTATTAACTTGGGTCAACGTGGCCATGCTGTTTAATGCTAAAACCTTGCCGTGGTTGGCGCAACCGTACGCCGTGGTGTTGCCTCCGTGGGCGAGTTTACAGGGGTGGTGGTTGGTAGGATGGGCAACCGCCTCAACGCCTCCCGCTCAACAAAGCTGGTACAATAGGCAAGGCCAAGCCTTTAACGGCCAAACGCTCCCCGTCCCTCAAACCGATGCCCTAAGCTGGTGGCAACAAGCCAGCCAAGCCTCACCCCCGCCCACAGGCCAGTGGCGAAACTTGAGTGGCGAACCTTGCACCAACACACCCCCACTCACCCAACCCAGTTTTGCCCTGTGGCAATACGAATGGGGTTATCTGTGCGACCCCGCCTTGGCCTCTGACCCCTTACCCGCCCCAACTACACCCTTGCCCCAGGCCCTGTGGGTGAGCCTGCCCTACGTGCTGGCCTATCATCCCCAACGGCACACCACGATACTATGGCAAAGCGATGTGGCACCCCCGCTCCCCTTAGACACGTTGGCCGAGATGGCGACGGGATTGCAAGGCCTCGCTTACGATACGCCTCACACCACAACGCCACAAAATGCCCTCTCTCGTAGCGATCTTGAAGGCTGGTTGGCTCCGCAGGGGTTGGGGAAGGCGGGCTTTGTACAGGCCGCCTTTGCCACACTGGCTGCTATTGCCCAAGGCGAGTTTTATCAGGCGAATGTGTCTGTTTTGTTGAGCCAGCGGCTGGCCTTGCCTCACCCTTTAGGGGCGTGGGCGTGGTGGTGGGTAGCTTATCAGGCCAATCCCTCGCCGTTTGCGGCTTATTGGCACACTCCACAGGGGGCGGTGGTGTGCAACAGCCCCGAACGGCTGCTACACGTTACCCCCCAAGGCGTGGCGACGACCAACCCCATCGCTGGCACCCGTCGCCGAGGAGCCACGCCCGAAGCCGATGCCCAACGTGCGACCGAGCTAAGCACCAACCCCAAAGAGTTGGCCGAACACGCCATGCTGGTAGATTTGCTCCGTAACGACTTGGGCAAGGTGTGCCAAGTGGGCAGCGTAACCGTTGCCGACTATGCCAGTATTGAAACCTATCGCCATGTGATGCACTTGGTAAGTAAGGTGACAGGGCAACTCAACGCCAGCACTCACCCATGGGAGGCCTTAGCGGCAGTCTACCCAGGGGGGACGATTACGGGTTGCCCCAAGGTGCGCTGTATGCAGTGGCTTCGCCAGTGCGAACCCCACGCTCGAGGCGTGTACACGGGTAGCCTTGGTTGGGTGGATGCAGCAACGGGTGCCATGGATATGAACATACTGATACGCACGGGGTGGGCAGAGCCACAGGCTGACACGGCGACCACGCAAGCCAGTTGGCAAGTGGGTGCGGGGCTTGTAGCCGATTCGTTACCCCAAGCGGAGTTTGAGGAATGCCTTGGTAAGGGCATGACGTTAGGGCAGAGTTTACCCACACGCCTCGCCTTTGCTTTGTCGTAGATTAAGCCTCGTTGTCGATTTGCGCCCGTTGCAGGGTGTCGCTATAGTCCACGTAAACGGTTTTCCATTCGGTGTAGGTGTCTAGCACCACGTCCGCCGCTTCTCGGTGGCCGTTGCCCGTGTTTTTAACACCGCCAAAGGGCAGATGCACCTCGGCACCTGTGGTGGGGGCGTTAATGTAGGTAATGCCCGCCTCCAAGTCTCGCATGGCCTTAAACGCCCGAGACACGTTGGCCGTATAAATAGCAGACGACAACCCATAGTCTACACCGTTGGCTACGGCAATCGCTTCATCAAAACTCGCCACCTTGATGACGCACAACACGGGGCCAAAAATCTCTTCTTGAGCAATACGCATGGTGGGGGTGACACTGGTATAAATGGTAGGCTCTATATAATAACCCGCTTGGCCAGCCACACGTTGCCCGCCAAGCACTAGGGTAGCCCCTTCTTCTTGAGCGATGCCAAGGTAACGCTCCACTTTGGCCAAAGCTCGGGCGTTGATGAGGGGGCCGACTTGCGTGGTGGCCTCTTGCGGGTCGCCCAGTACGAGGGTTTGTGTTTTGGCAATCACTTTGGCCAGCAGCGCATCATGTACGGCCTCATGCACCACCAAGCGAGAGGTGGCGGTACAGCGTTGGCCACTGGTGCCAAAGGCTCCCCACACCACGCCTTCGGCGGCGAGGTCAAGGTTAGCATCGTCTAGCACGATAATGGCGTTTTTACCACCCATTTCAAGGCTACAGCGTTTGTGCAAACGGCCGCACCGCTCGGCGATGCCTGCCCCTGTGGCGGTACTGCCCGTAAACGAAATCAGGCGAATGTCAGGATGTTCCACCATGGCTACCCCTGTGGTGGCTCCATCGCCCTGCACCAAGTTAAGCACGCCAGCGGGTAGGCCAACGGCCTCAAAGGCTTCTACCAAGCGTTGCCCCATCAGTGGCGCATCTTCGGCGGGTTTAAATACCACGGTGTTGCCAGCCAACAAAGCGGGGAGTAACTTCCAGCTAGGCACCGCCACAGGGAAGTTCCATGGCGTAATCAACCCACACACGCCAAGGGGTAGGCGTAGCGTCATGGCGAATTTGTTGGCTAGCTCGCTGGTGGTGGTGTGGCCGTACAAACGTCGTCCCTCGCCCGCTATAAACAAGGCCATGTCAATGGCTTCTTGTACGTCGCCCTTGGCTTCGGTAAGGGTTTTGCCCATTTCACGGCTCATGGTTTGCGCCCATGCCAACTTGTGCGTTTTAACGTAGTCGGCAAATTTATATAGGACGTTGGCACGTTCGGGGGGTGGCACCAACCGCCACGAGGCGTAGGCCGCTTTGGCTGCTTTGGCCGCCGCATCAACGTCGCTAGCGTTGCTTAAGGGGAAGTGACCCACCACGTCGGCGGGGTTAGCGGGGTTGGTGTTGGGCAGGGTGGCTCCGCTGGCGGAAGGTTGCCATTGGCCGTTAATAAAGTTGTGGTGGGCAAGCTGGGTCATGGGGGTATCTCTCTCAACAGGATGATAAGGCATCCCACAAGTATAGCCTATCTTGCCCGTGTGGACTAGGTTGCTCTTTGCTTAAAACTGGCCTTTACGCTATGCTTTATAGGTACGTGTGTTATTGGTGTGTTAAAGGTGTCGTGTGGTTATGAGCGATTGGTTAGCGTCAACGTGTTTGCAAGCCCTTGTGGCCAGCCAAACCGCCTTAGGCCAACACGCCCAAGCCCTTAGCCCCGCCGCTTGGGCAGAGCTGTGTCAAGCTGGCCTCAAGCTAGAACGCCCCAAACACGTCCACCACGGCGATTTTGCCCTGAACGTATCGTTTTTGGCTAAGCACACCCGCCTAGCTCCCCCAGCCATTGCCGAGGCCATTGTGCCGCACTTTGCTTTAGGCAACCTTGCCACGCTTAACGTGATTGGTGGCTTTATCAACCTCACCCTCACCCCCCATGCCCTAGCGCAAGCCACGGTTGCCCTGCACCAGCAAGCCACGCTAGGCCAAAGCAATGCCATGGCAGGCGAACGGATTCTACTGGAATACATCTCCGCCAACCCCACTGGCCCCTTGCATATTGGCCACGGCCGTTGGGCTGCCTTGGGCGACAGCATTGCTCGCATCCTTAGGCACAACGGTGCCACGGTTGAGACTGAGTTTTACGTGAATGACCAAGGCCAACAAATGAGCAACATGGCCAACAGCGTTTGGTTTAGAGCCTTAGACCTGCTAGGCTTTGGCCAGTGGGAAGCCCTTGCCGATGAGATGCTAGCCTTGCTCTACCCAGGCGAATACGTGGTGACTATTGCCCAAACGGCCTTGGCCAACCCCGAGCTGAAACAAGCCATTGAGGACACCTTTGCCCAACACGGCGGGGTTCGGCTAGAAACCCTGCTACCCCACAACCCCTTGCACACCACCTTGCGCCTGTTGGCACGAGATGCCATGCTGGCCGACCAACGTAGTTTGCTCGACCGCCTTGGGGTGCATTTTGACCACTGGCTGATGGAATCGACCTTACACCAACAGGGGCTGGTACCCGACACCCTAACGCAACTACAAGCCGACGGCCACACCCTGACTGAGGATGATGCCATTTGGCTTAATTCCACCCAGTGGGGCGACGAAAAAAACCGAGTGCTGGTCAAATCAGACGGGCAACTCACCTATTTTATGGCCGATATCGCCTACCATAAGCATAAGCTCACCCGCCAACCCGCCTTTACCGAACTCATCAACATTTGGGGAGCCGACCACCACGGTTACGTCGCCCGTATGCACGCCGCCGTGCAAGCCCTTGGCTACCCTAAGGAGCGGTTGACTATTATTCTTGGCCAGTTGGTGACCCTACTCATCAACGGCGAAAAAGCCCGTATGGGCAAGCGCACCAAGATGCTCACCCTTGCCGAACTGACGGACGAAGTGGGCGTGGATGCCGTGCGTTTTTGGCTCGTCAATCGCAGTGCCGACCACACTATTGAGTTTGACCTTGAACTCGCCGCCCAGCAAAGCGAAGCCAACCCCGTGTTTTACGTGCAGTATGCTCATGCTCGTTTATGCAGCCTGTTGCGCAACGCCCTTGAGCCTACCCTGTGCCAAGCCACTGGCCACCCCAAGCCCGCCCTCCTTACCGAGGCGCAATGGCAAGCCTTTCAAACCAATATCTCGGCAGAGACGTTAGCGCAACACCTGTGGCAACCTTTAGCCGACAATGAGAAATCCACCGCATCGCTTAAAGCCTTGTTGCTGTTGTTGCACCAGTTTCAAGCCAAGGTGGAGGAAGCTGGCCGTGTCAAATCGCCGCATATCCTAGCCCGATACGTGCAGGATGTGGCGGGACAGTTCCACTCATTTTACGCCCACTGCCGAGTATTGACGGACGATGCCCCCACAACCATGGCTCGGCTATGGGTGGTGCAGCTCACCCGTAATGTGGTTGCCCAAGGCCTGCACCTGTTGGGTGTCTCCGCCCCTGATAGAATGTAGCATGGTCACTCAAGGAGCTACCGCCATGAAGAATCTCGCCCCAAGTATCGTTAGGCAACGTCACCTGATTGAAGCTACTTACACCAAGCATCCCGTTACCCATGCTGATGTGGTAGCGTTTTTAACACAACTCCCCACCGAATTGAATCTACGTATTTACTCAGAGCCTGTCGTCTATTCACCAGGCGGCGAAGGTAAAGAAGAGAACCAAGGCTACGATGGTTTTGTCGCCCTGATTGATTCAGGCATTAGTATTTACGTGTGGGAGAATGCCAAGTTTCTCTCCGTAGTGATTTACACCTGTAAGGCCTTTGATGCCGCCGCTGCCGAAGCCTTTGTTCAATCGTATTTTCAAACGTCCGAATTGGTTAGCCAAGCCTTTTAAGTGAGTAATGATGTCATGATGACTCTTAACACCAGAAACGCATCATCGCCTCTCCCCTCGGGAGAGGCCGCTACGGGAGTAGCGGGTGAGGGACGACCAGCAACACCGCAACAGGGCTTTCCCTCACCCCAGCCCTCTCCCGAAGGGAGAGGGAGCTATGACCCTCACCCTTCCCTCTCCCGAAGGGAGAGGGTGGGAAGCGTTAAACTACCCACCGAGAGAGGGTAACATCATGGTTAAAGTGCTAATAGTAGATGATGATAGCGATATTCGTGACTTGTTGCGGATGGATTTTGAAGTGGTGGGCTTTGACGTGGCCACGGCCAACAACGGCCTTGAAGGCCTTAAAGTGGCGCAAACCCAAGGCCCCTTTGACCTTATCCTACTGGATGTGATGATGCCCAAACTCGACGGGTTTGACGTGTGCAAACGCCTACGAGCCACACCCGAAGCGGCTCACACGCCCATTATTTTGCTGACTGCTAAAGGCCAACTTGAAGATAAAGTACGGGGCTTTACGGCTGGTGCCGACGACTACCTTGTTAAACCCTTTGAATTCCAAGAGTTGATGGTGCGGATGCGGGCGTTATTTAGGCGTACAGGGCTAAACACCAAGCCCAAAGGCCAAGCCGAAGCTGGCCACGCCAGCACCAAGGCCAACCCTACCGAACGCCTTGCCGAAGGCGACTTGCGCCTGTTGCCCACCTCGCTTGAGGCGGTGGTAGCGGGCAAGCTGATTAAGCTGACCCCCACAGAGTTTGAAATTTTGTACTGCCTGATGCAACACGTCAACGAGGCTGTCTCGCTACCCATTATATTAAAAGAGGTGTGGGGCTACGATGCCGACGAGGACGTGCGTATGGTGCGTGTCCACGTGGGGGGCTTGCGTAACAAGCTAGAACCCGACCCCAAACACCCCGTTTATTTAACCACGGTAACCAATGTGGGCTATCGCCTGTTTGCTACCCCCCAAGTGTCCTCTCCCCCTGCCGTTTAGGTTCGTTTGTTATGATGTTTCCTGCTTTGTCTTCTGTGCCTAGCGTGTCGCCGTGGGTGGCTAGCCCAACCTCGTGGCCGCAAGCTAGCCCGTGGCCGTTGGCCTTGGCTCCCGCTCTTTCTGGGGTGCAGCCCTCTGCTCTCGTCCCCTGTCTTAGCGTCACCACGGAGGCTACGGGCGATGCACCTGTGATCACCTACACGTTGCAAGCCCTGCAACTTAAACCCATTGCTCACCAAACCCGCCGAGTGGTTTCTGCCCAAGGGTGGAGCTATAAAACCACGTGGCAAGGGGTGCTGCTAAAGCACGTGTTAGATGATGCCAACCTGCTAGGCCACACCAAGGGTTACTTGGTGCAGAGCAACGCTGCTGGCCAGCACTTGGCCATCCCCTTAGCGTGGTGGGTGGCGCAACCCGAGACTCTGATTGTACTTGCCGCCGAAGGGCATCCGCTCTCGCCGTGGCAGGGGGGAGCGTTACGGTTGCTGAGTGCCGAAGGGCAATGGGACTATGGCCTGCCTGCGTTGACGACGCTCAGTTTGCTAAGCACCCCACCGCAAGGGGCGACCGTGGTAGACAAACCCACCGCCAGCCTACCCAAGGGGACAAAACTCTATGGGTTTGACTGCCGAGACGTTAAAACCATCAACAAACCCAGCGACCTTAAAGGTTGGTAAATCTTGGTTTGAAGCATAACGAGAGGGTTTCCCCTCTCGTCAATGATGAAGACTGGTTACTCTTGTTCAGGCAAAAATCTTACAAGAGAACCTTCATATTCAAAAGGTGCTACATCATTAGTCATAGACGACCTTACAATGCTAGCAGGATCATCGCTCCAAGGCGTAGGCACAGTAACCTGATAATACTCATTATCAGTAGTTGTATAACCCGTATAGGTGGTTCCACCATCACGCATTCTACCTGCATCTTCTTCTTCAATTTCTGTTAATTCGCCTGTATTGCTGTCGAATATAAAAGTATCTAAAATACTTGGGTAACCCGTAAACTCTCTATCGTCTAATTCCATGAAAAACAATCCGTTACCCATATCAACCATAGCAAAGGGATTTAATTGCATGAAAAACAATCCGTTACCCATATCAACCATAGCAAAGGGATCAGCATCTGCACGTTCAAGCCCTGCTAAAGCTCCAGCCTCTACGGTGACACCTAACTGACCTAGTGCTGCACTAAAAGCGTCGGCATCACTAGTGGGACTAGTGGGATTATACGTTTGTTGCAATGCAACGGGGGGGGACTATTAACTTGCATGGTCTATCTCCATCTTCTCTTCTTAAGTAATCGCTATTAACGTAAGTGTTCTCTTAGTTATATTATTAAATTAAAAACAGTCAAACTTAGTAAATTGCTCATCTTGTTCGCTTTGTAACAAGTTCTGCTCTGTTTTTGGTAAAGTAGTGTCGTTCTAGCTACCCTGAGTCGCCACCACCATGCCCACCTCGCCTCTCCTTACCACCATCCCCCATGCCAGCCTACCCCAGTGGATGGGAGCCACCCCCCTTGCCGAAGCCACGCAACCCCTGTGGGTACTCGTCGGCCTACCCTACGACGGCACCACCAGCTACCGCCCTGGCACTCGCTTTGCACCCCCCGCCCTACGTGAGGCCAGTTGGGGGCTAGAAACCTACGCCCCGCTATGGCACCGAGAGCTAGGGGTCGACGTGTTGTACGCCGATGGGGGCGATCTTGAACTGCCCCCAGGCAACCGAGACGCTTGCCTTGCCCGCATGGGCGAAGCCGCCGAAGCCGTGCTAAACGCTGGTCACCACTGGCTAGGGCTAGGTGGCGAGCATTTAGTGACCCTACCCGCCTTTAATGCTCACCTCAAACGCTACCCCGAACTGGCCATCCTTCACTTTGATGCCCATGCCGATTTGCGCGAGGACTTTATGAACGAAGCCCTCTCGCACGCCACGGTATTACGCCGTTGTGTGGAGCAGATAAGCCCCGACCGCTACGTGCAGGTCGGCATCCGTAGTGGTACGCCCGAAGAATGGGCGTGGATGCGCCAACACGATACCCTGCTCCCCAGCGACGAAGCCAGTATGCCCGCCAGCATTGCCGAAGCTCGGCGACGCTTGGGCAACCGCCCCGTGTACCTGACGATTGACCTCGATGTGTTGGATCCCTCCATTTTACCAGGCACTGGCACCCCCGAACCTGGCGGGTTGACCTACGACCAATTGCAACGCTGGCTGTTAGGGATGCGTGGGCTTAACGTGGTAGGGGCTGATGTGGTGGAGTTGTCGCCCCCCTACGACAACAGCGACGTGTCTACCGTGGTAGCCGCCAAAGTAGTACGAGACGTGCTGATGCTAGCTGGCTAACCCCACCTCGCCCCTTTGGTTAAATTGCCTCTCAACCAAAGTGCTAAAGGTTAACTCGTATAAGCACAAGTGCTTTATGGCTGGTTGTCTTCATGGGGGAGGCTCTGCCTCCCCCGCCAGACGGGCTTCCCCTCCGTTTTCGCCAAAGGGCAGAAAGGGCAGTTTCTTTCTTAAACTGCCCTTTCAGGGCGGAGCGTTTGGGTTGGGTCGTTCGTCAAGGCAACCCCTATGGGGTGCTTCGCAGCCTTGACGAGGGTTAAAACTCAGTCATGGTTGAGAGGCCTGTTTGTTAAAGCATAGAGAGCATTTGACTCCCCTAACTTGCATGGTTGCCAAGCAAGCAATTTTGCCTACGCTTGCCAATAGTAACGCCTCAACATGCGCCCGTCACCACAAGGCTACCCCCTGTCGTCTCAACCAAACAGAGGAGGGGGATTCAGACCCGCCTGCCTTTGGCCGATAGCAAGGTTATCACACGTTACACGGTGCAAACGCCACGCTATTGACCGACCCAAACCCAGTGCCTCCCTTGCTTGCAACAAGGTGATCTCACGGTGTCGTCACGCAACTCACCGCTAGCCACTGCATGTTTGATTGAATACCTTTGTTGACAGGACGACGCTAACCATGTTGTTTAAGTTGCCGCCCAGCCATGCTATGGCTCAGGGTCAGCCTAAGCCTTTACTCATACCTAAAGGTCTCAAAAACCATCCGCTACCACCCTTGGGATGGGTACCTTGGGCTGAATGGTACGGCTTATGGCAATGGTTGTCTCACTGGTATCACCCTATCCATGCTTTTGTGCCAATTCGCCTAAAAACACCCAACCCTAACGCCATACCCCAGCAGGAGCCATCGCTTATGATGATGTCATCCACTCCCGCATCGCCCGACCCTAGTGCTACCACGCTGGCGTTGCCACAACCCGCCCCCGCCAACTTAAGGCACGCCACAGCGCATCAGTTGTGGAAGCAAGGCCATGTTAATAAAGCCCTAACACTGCTTAACCAGCATTTTGAAGCAGCCGAAGCCACCCGTGCTGAAGCCCCCGGCATAGACGAACCCAACCAAGCTATGGCTTGGGCGCAACAGGGCTTGTACTACGCCTATCAGCACCATGCTTGGGTAACAGCTCTACTGTGGTTAAAACGCCTGCAAGGCCTTAACCCCGAACATGCCCAATGGCATTGCACTATGGCCGAAGTCTTACTTAAGCTTGATGATGTTGACGGTGCCATTGAGGCCTACCGTACCGCCATTGTGTTTGGGCATGATTACCAGTGGACGGCCAGTGTGGCCAAGCAGTTAGGCTTGCTGTATTACGAACAAAAGCAAGACATGGCCAAAGCCGTAAGTTGCCTTAAAACCGCCCTTGAGCTTGATGCTAACAACTTAGACCTACAAGCCACCCTTGGCGATATCTACTTTGAGCAGGGCGATTACACACAAGCCCTAACCTTGTTTAGCAAATTATTGGCAAAAGACCCTAACAATACCGACTTACTCACTTATGTGGGCTACCTGTATTGGCAGCTTGACGATGTGAACAAAGCCATTGCCACCTACGAAAAAGCCCTAACCCTAGAGCCAACCCACGCCATAGGCTTTAACAACCTTGGGGTCATTTACCTGGATACCCTTGGCGAAGCCGAACGAGCCTTACCCTACTTTAACCGTGCCTGTAGCCTTGATGCTACTTACGTGATGGCAAGGTTTAATTGGGCGCGTACCCACGAACGCCTTGGTCACGTGGCTGAAGCGAGACAAGGCTATCAACAAGCCCTACAGCTCAACCACACCAGCCCCGAACTCCCGCTAGATGATATTGCCGAACGCTTAATGAGTTTAGGCTAACATACCTCGTTTAATCCCATTTTACCTTTATCAGTACAGAGTCCTTGGCCGTGGCACCTAGTGCGACGGCCTTTTTTTATAAAAGCGTGAGATTAGCCTACAAGGTTTAAGCCCGCAGCTACATCTGGTACGTTTAACCCCGAACGCCCTACCACACGTTGCAATTTAAAAGGGTCGTGTTTAGGCTCGCTATTGTCCCAAAAATAACAACCTTTAATTAAGCCTGCCTCAGTGGCGTAAATGCTTAAAGCCATCCAGCTTTGCCAAGCCTCGTTACCTCTGGCTACCATTTTACTCAGGTTGGTGTAACGCCCATCTTGATGAAAACGCTCAAAAGCCCGTTCTGCACTTGAGCGTATAGGGGCATCTACAAAGTGATAGTAAATGCGGTAATTGTGCTTTTTAAGGTACTGTACCATCTCCAATTCTTCGTTAAGGTTGCCACCCCAGTAAGGCAGTACAATGTTATCTTCGTTTTTAACGGCTTGGCTCAAAATATCTTTAGCAATCCCCCACGATTCTTCAACCAAGTTGTTGGTAGTGAGGGCTTTAATGTTGGAGTTTATCTTTACACCCACGGCTTGGTTGGTATGAAACTCTGGCAGATGTTTATTGATTTCGTCTTGATCAATCAGTAGTGATCCCTTTTCTTTAATAATCTCGTTGGCTAGGTAGGATTTACCCGTGGCCATATTGCCCATAATGATATCAATTCGGCGATCGTGCTGTTTGGCTCCTTCGCCATACATCTCTTTGGCAATGCTGTTTCTTAGGGCAAGCCGTTCGGGGCTACAGTCTAGGTGGGTGCTTGTATAATGTTTATGATGTTCATCTAAGTTAAGATAATCAGGGTATAGGGAGGCGAGCCTTGGTGCAAAGTTAGTGATTTGTTGCGCCCGTTCTTGGGGTACTGGTATCACAGGGTAGGGCGGCTCAGGTGTTGCAACAGCGTTACCATACGTTGGCTTAGGTTGGGTGGGTGCAGGTGCGAGCATCGCCCGTGGACGCAAAGGCAAAACAGTATTAAGCATAAATAATCACCTTTTAAAGTAGAACAGAGAAAGCGCAAAAAGAGAGACTACATTTGTAGGAAGTGTAGTTTGCCATAAACAGTTGGGAGTGTAAACTCAAACGCTCACAAAAACCTTACCCCCTTTACCTAAAACAGGTAAAGGGGGTTGACGGTATAAAAATTAACCCGTTAAGGCCTTAAGCCAACACAGGCACGTTGGTGTTTTGAAGTGCTTGACGACGAGCCGAGAGGGCTTGACGAATGGCCAAGCAATCTTCTAGCAGGGGCTCTACCCATTCTAGGGGGATTTGGTTGGGGCCGTCGCTCATGGCTTCGGGTGGGTTGGGGTGAGCTTCAAAGAACAAGCCATCAGCACCAGAGGCCATCGAAGCACGAGCCAAGAAGGGAGCAAAGTCACGGTTGCCGCCACTTTTGCCGTCTAGGCCACCAGGTTGCTGCACGCTGTGCGTAGCATCCAAAATAAAGGGTACGCCCATGGCTTTAATTTGTGGCACGCCACGCATATCCACCACCAAGTTGTTGTAGCCAAAAGTGGTGCCACGCTCGGTCACTAAAATTTGGTCGTTGCCAGCTTCACGCACTTTGCTAACGCAATGGCGCATTTCGCCAGGCGAGAGGAATTGGCCTTTTTTAATGTTAATGATTTTGCCTGTTTCGGCAGCAGCTACCAACAAATCAGTTTGGCGACACAAGAAGGCGGGGATTTGAATGACATCGCACACGTCTGCCATGGGGGCAGCTTGCTCAATGGAGTGAATGTCAGAAACGATTTTAACGCCTAATTCATCTTTAATGCGCTTTAAAATCTCTAGGCCTTTGGTCAAGCCTGGGCCTCTAAACGAGTGGATGGAGGTGCGGTTGGCTTTGTCAAACGAGCTTTTAAAGTAAAATTGTTTAATGCCTAAACGCTGCATCATGGCTTGCAAACGGCGGGCGGTTTCAAGGTTCATCTCGCCGTTGTCACCTTCAATAATGCAAGGGCCAGCCATAATCACCATATCATCGGTAAAAGGCTGTGGGTAGGCGGGGTAAGGCATTGACATCATTGGGTGTGTAATCTCATGGGTTACTAAAGAGAAACGGGATCAGAACTCTTCGCACCTTTACCATATGAGATGAAAGGTACGTAAAGTTGAGTTATTACATAACAAACACGGGGGGCTGTCAAAAGCCCTAACCCTATCTTTACTTAAGGTAGCCACATCGTCACTCCCTTGTGCTAGGCTATCCAGCATGATGAAGCCCTCCCCACAAGCCCCGCTTAGCCCCGCCCGCCACGTGGCCAATAAGTTGCTGGCCCGTTTTGAAAAGCCTGCCCAGCTAGATGCCGTTGAACATCGCCCCGAAGCCCTGTTGGCCGAAGCTTTAACCACGGCTACCCTGAGCCTGCAAGATGCGGCCTTGTGCCGACACTTACTGCTCAGCACCTTACGCTATTGGCTGCCAACGCAAGGCTGGCTGGTGCAACACTTGGGCAAACAAGGGCTTAAAGCCCTGCCCCCGCAAGGGCGCACTGCCCTACGCATGGCCTTAACAGAGGCTGCCGTGTTGGACACACCACCCCATGCCCTCAGTTCGCAATTGGTGGCGTTGTGCAAACGCCTTGGCCTTAACCCTAAGCAGCAAGGTTGCCTGCTCGCCGTACTGCAACCTTTGCTTGAGCTGTCCACCCCCGAAGCTCGGCAAACGGCCTTAAGGCAAGCCACGCTGTGGCCACCCGCCTTGGTCGCTCACTTGCAACAACACCTACCCCACACAGAGCTTGGCGCATGGCCAGCCGTAGCGCAACAACTGGCGTTAGCCATCACCACGCCGCCTTACCTTGCGCTACGCTTAAGCGATGCTTGGCTCAACTCGCCCACCCCTCCCTTGGCCGAGGCCGCCGAAGCGCACGGCTGGCAAGTGACGCACCCTTACCCCGAGTATCCCGCCATTGTTCAGGTAGCAGGTGCCAAAGGCTCCCCCACCACGTGGGCGGGCTACGCCGACGGGGCTTGGGTAATTCAAGACCCTGCCTCGGCACTCGTCGCCTACCAATTACACATCAAAGCGGGTGATACCGTGATAGACGCTTGCGCCGCCCCTGGCACTAAAACCACGCTGCTCGCCCAACGGCTGGCTGGCACGGGACAACTCATCGCTCTGGATACCAAGGCCAGCCGCTTAGCCAAACTTCATGATAATTGGGAGCGATTGAAGCTCCCCACACACAACCTACAGGTGCTTGTGGCCGATGCAACCCAGTGGCAACCCGAGCCAACGCAATTGGCCGATGCTGTGTTGCTGGATGCCCCGTGTAGTGGGCTAGGCACCTTGGCCAAGCATCCCGAAGGCGTGCTGCGCTGGCAACCCGAGACCCAGACTCAAACCGTGGCCTTGCAACGTGCTTTGCTCAACAATGCCAGCCAATGGGTAAAACAAGGCGGACACTTGGTATACAGCGTGTGCAGCTTTTTACCCGACGAAGGCTCCTTACTGGTACAGGCGTGGCTAGCCGAGCATCCCGCTTGGGTGTGCGAGAAGCAAGCCCTTACCTTACCCCAAGCAGGCTTGTGCGATGGGTTTTATTGGGCGTTGCTCCGCAAAAGTTAAGCTAATTATCCATTAAAGGGCGTTTGTGTAAGTTTGGGTTTAGGATAGGTGTCTTTAAACCACCCCGCCAGGCGTTGCCTGCCACCCCTCCAAGGGAGGGGTATCGGGAAAGCGGAGTTCTTCCCCTCCTTTGGAGGGGTGCCCGTTAGGGCGGGGTGGTACTTTTTGTGTAAGTCCTGTTAATAGGTCTCTAGTACCTTGCCTTGTAGGTAACGCACGGCATTCTCTTTGGCTTCTCGCCATGCCGCGGGGTCGTTCGCATCGCCCGAAGCTATTTGCCCTAGCTGTTGGTAGGCGGCACTGGGGGCGACGTTAGCCGTTTTTTTTTTGTCACCCTCTTGGGGCGCACTAGCAGGTGGAGGCAAGGGGGTAAGTGGCGGTGGTGCCAACGGCGGAGGCGCAAGGGGAGGGGGCAACGCCTCCAACATGGCTCTGTCTTCTTCTTC
>JBIKUS010000132.1:0-5410 GCA_044347425.1 Vampirovibrionales bacterium
TTTGCGAGCCAGTAGGCCAAGCCCTTGCCCTGTAGGCCAATGCTGTTAAGCATCCCCACACCAGGTAGCTCTACGGTGCGCTGCTGGGCGTTGCCTGGTTGGGCGTGGGGGGTCAGGGTTTTGGTGACGATTCCCCCCAGCACGCTACCCAAGGGGAATAAGCGGGCGAAGGTGTCAGGGTTAAAGGTACCGCTAGCATTAAGCAGGGGGCTGGCCAAGTGGAGTTTTCTACCTTGGGGTGACACCAACGACGTAGCAAAGCGTGGTGAGCCAGCTAAAGTAGGCTGAGGCTGTGAGGCAGGCAAGGGCATAGGGGCGAGGGTGGATAGGCTAACAACTAAGTAGGACTTACGCAGAAGGCACTATGTTGGCCACTAACTTTGTCAAAATGCTAACGATGTGCGTCATTTATTACTTATAAAATCCTTACATCTTATATCATTTTTTCTTGTTATTGGCTCAATCTAGTGCCTCCTGCGCAAAGCCTACTAGCTATTCTCCCTGCTTTGGGGTGTTTTGTCTACCGTGGGGGTGCAAGCGGGTTACAACGGTGTTTTCTCGCCAGAGGCCAATTGCAAGGCCATTAGGGGGTCTAAAAAGCCTGCCCCCACCAACAGAGGGCTTAAGTGATTGGGGTTAGCACAACTAGCCAACAATAGCCCCTTAAGTTGTGCCGAGGTCAGCGCAGGGTTGGCCTCTTTCATCAAACACAACAGCCCCGCCACCAGCGGTACCGCCAACGAGGTGCCATTGTTAAACGCCTGCTCGTTAGGGTGATTGAGAAACGCCCCATCAATGGGTAACAACACGGCAGGAGCTAAAAAATCCACGTGGGTGCGTTGTAGCCAAGCGTCTTGCGCCACAGCAGGGTTTGAGAAGGCCGCCAATTTATCGTCTTGCACGGTGGTGGGCGTGCCTTGCATGTCGCTACCGCCCACCACCAACACGTCAGGCGAAGCGGCCAACAGGTTAAACAACGCCGCCTTATCGGCAGCCCCTTGGGTATTGAGCTGGTTATTGGCATTGCCTGCCGCTACTAAAATAAGTGTACCTTGTTTAGCAAGGGCTTGTGTGGCCTGTTGGTAGGTTTGCACATGTTGGTGCAACTCGGGGCTGGTGTTGAGAGACGCTAGCACCAGTTGTTGCAAGCGTTGCTGCCGTTGCAAAGGCGACCCTGCCAAAAGCTGCTGGCACTGGGCTGCCCATGCGAGGTCTCCCCCCAACACTTTGGGTTGTGCCGCCTGCCGTAAGGCGGGGAGCAGTACCTCTTGCTCAAGCGTGGTGGCATCCAGTTTTCGCTCCATTGTTAGCGATAACATGAGTACCAAGGGGGCAGGCTGTCCCGAAGCGGCTAGGGCTTGTAAGGGCTGAACAATGGTATCCAAATCACCTATAAACTCGTTGGCAATATGGCGTTGCAGGCCTTGCATACTGGTGGGTAAAGTCGTTGGTTTTGGGGCAGTGGTTAAAGTGTTGATGCCAAGGTTGGGCGTTTGTTTGGTAAACAAATGGGGCTGTAAACTGGCCTCTGGTGCAATGCCATACTGTGGGCTTAGCAAAATACTGGCCAAGTTATTCAGGTGGTCGGGGTCAAAATCAATGACGGCCACAGATTGCCCTGCTCCGCTTAGCGTAGGGTATTGGCTACGCAAATAGGGTGCCATGTTGTGTTGTAAGGATCGCTCAAAGGCGGTGTTGAGTAAGGCTCTGCCTAAAGGGCCTGTTTTTTTAAGGCTGATGTAATTGGGCTGTAAAAACGGGTTGTTGTAAAAATCCCACACGCCTGCTTGGCCTTCAAGCCGAGTGTCACCATTGGCAAACACTTTGCCACGGCGTTGGCCTGTAGCATCCACCAGCCAGCCCCGTTGTTCGGTTTGCTTGGTGATAAACACCGAAATGGGCAGTTGTTTGGGCAAGGCTAACAAGCCCACACAGGGCATGGGGTGACTCAGCTGCCTTACGTAAAAACTGCGCTGTACCCAGGCTTGCTTAGCCTCGTCAAACAGTTTGCGTAACCAAGGGTGATTGAGCTTGATGCTGTCAGCGTCGGTGGCTTGGCTGGTTGTGGCTTTGTTAAAATAGCTGTAAGGCAACGCTAGGGGTTGTAGTGTGGTGGGTAAAGGCTGGTTAGTCGCTGGTAGGGGTAACGCATAGGGCAAAACTTCAGCTTGCCCTTGTGCAACAGGAAGCCTAGCTGGGGCTACCCAAGGGCTTGGCAACGGTAATGACGTAATAGACAATGAAGCACCTTAATAGTTTGCTTAATAATTAGAGAAAAGCGAGTGAATTAAGTATAACAGGGGTGTCAAGTGGGTGTTGTATAGCTAAGGCGTGACAGTTCTGTCATTGACTCTAACGTCAACCTTCGTCACACTAGGTATAACTTAGTTATCTACACGTTGTTTGTTGTGTGTTCAATCCTTCCCACAAAGAGTTGCCCCAGATTGTCTTATGTCTACTACTTCATACTTTATTAGCAAGTTCTTAGAACATTGCAAAACTGTAGGGACAACCCCCTATTTTGTTGCCTTAGAGAGTGGTATTGAACCCTCGTTGATGTCGGCCATTGTTAATGGCAGGCGTAGCCCTAAACCCCGCACGTGGCACGAGCTGCTTAAAAAAATTGCCGCTTGCCCCATGTTACAAATTGACCTTGCCACCCTTGTCTACTGGAAAGCCGTGGATGATTATGGCGTTGACCTTGAAAACCCACCCTTACCCTTAGCGCAAGTCACCCCAATGAGTAGCCAAGGCCAAGGCAGGCTGTTAAAAAGCTTAGGCTTTGTAGCGGCTGGTACCTTAACCCATGCGGTTACCCATCAACACCCCGACGATGCCCCCGTGTTTGAGTTGGCTGATTTACCCGCTGAATTGGACGGCACACTGTATGTGCTGACCATTCAGGGTAATTCTATGGCTCCCAGGTTTGAGGCGGGTGGCTTGCTAGTAGTGCAGCCCACCCACACCCTTGAGCCTAGCAAGTACTATGTGTTTGAAACCGACGACACCCACCGTACCTTTAAAGTGTTGACCCTAGATGTTGATAAACAACAGCTTACGCCACTCAACCCCGACTACGAACCCATCCCGTTGGCAGGTTTGAATTGTCAACGCTTGTATACGGTGTTAGAATACAGATTACGGTTTTACTAACTGCCGTTCTCTCTATCACTTCTTTTAACTTTGGGCGGGTTCGCTTTTGTTTGGTCTAATTCGTACGGTTGTCTCGCTTGCACTATTATGGTTGTTGCTTAACTTAGGCTATTGCCAGCTAGGCTGGATGAGTCACCCTCAAAAAACGTCTGAAGTTAAAATGAATGCGGGCATGTGTTGGCCACAACGCCTAGCTAAAACAGATGGCCCCTTGGTTTTTGCTGATACGCTATGGCAATTAGGCCTTGGCCAAGGCCCACAGCACTTTTTTAACCGCTTTGGTGTCAGTTTTTCAAGCGATACTGCCTTACCTAGCTTTGATTGCAACAGCCTTGAAAAAGGCCAACTGTTGTTTGGTGGTTTAGGGTTAGGTGGGTTATCTCTACCTACCACAAACGAACCATCGCTTGCACAACAAGCCCTTAAGGCCATGGCACCTAAGGGTAATGCTCCGCCCATAACAGGTAATAATGTTAATAGCACCAGCCAACCTGTTGCTTTACCTAAGCCTATCCAAGAGCGGGGCAGCTTGTAGCTAACCATTGGGTATAAAGAGCCTCGGCCACGGTTTGCGCCGACACTGGCCAAGGTAAAACTTGTTGGTTGAGCCTAGCCAACGGTTGCACTCCCGCTACGCTGTTCATCACCCAAGCCCCAAGTAAGGGGGTGGCTATGGTAGTAGGCTCGTTGGTAAAGGGTAGCCCCAATTGCTCAGCCGCTTGCAGCCATTGCTGTTGGGTCACTCCATCTAACACACTACCCTTTGGCGCAAAGCGAAGGGTGTGAGACTCATCTAACCACACCACATTCGCCCAAGATGCCTCGGTAAAAAAGCCCTGTGTGGGGTGTTGCCATACCACGTGGGTAGGCTGCGGGGTGTGATGAGCCACCGCTGCCAATACCTGTCGTTGTACGTGCAGGGAAGGCCAAAAATCGCCTGTCTTGTGTGTCGGCCACGTTGGGGCAAAAGGATGCGTGAGCGCAACGATGCCTTGCTCCACAGCGGGGTGTTCGGCTGACCAAGGGGCGAGAGGGGTTGGCTCGATACAGGCCAGCCACGTTAGCGGTAAAAGCTCCCCTAAGGCCATACAGGCGGCCTGTAACGTGGCAGAGGCAACAACACCCGTGAGTCTCACCTTAACGTACGTACCTTTGGGGGGCGATACGTGCTGTTGTAAGCCCTGCCATGTGCTAACAGGGCAAGGGGGTGGCTCAAGACCAAGTAGCTGGCAAGAAGTGACTAATCGTTGATGATGCGCCAACCAACCCACACGGGACAACGGCCACCTGAACGTGGTAAATACACTCGCCCCCCACCACAGCCCCATGGGCAGTGTGTCAAAAGTGGTGAGGGCGGGCTGCCAACTGTTGGCCTGCCAGTGCAACCACTGACACGAGGGGTTAACGGCTAACATGGCTTTGCCACAAAGCTATCAGGCTTTTAAGCGTGGCCACACGTTCAACATCGGGCGGGGAGAGGTCGTCGGGTTGGGGTAAGGTCTCCCATGATTTATCTGCCAGCCACGTGGCGACATGCTTCGCAACCGAGGCTTTATCCACCCTACCCGCTAGCGGGGCATGTGCGGCCAGCCACGCTAACCATCCCTTGGCTTTGTGGGGCAAGTTGGCTAAACGTTCGGCATTAGGGGCAGGATGTTCGTGTGGATGCTGTGGCCAAACGTCGTGGGCTAACCACAAAGCAAGCCACGCTAAGGGATAGGCATCCTCAAGTTCGCCTTGTGGCCAAAACCAACAGCTATCGCCAGGGGCTAAACTGGCTTGCAAGGGCGTGGTGGCATCGTTTTCAGCATCCTTATCAAGCAACAGCACCATGGGGCAGGCCAACCATGGCCTCAGCAGGTTGTAGGTCTCCAACATCCTCTGTTTGCCACCCACAGGCTTGAGCCAAACGCCGTTAGGCTTAAGGGGCCACTCGCATAGGTGAGCTAATGCCGTTAAAAAGGTTTCCTCGCTGGGGCCTTCTACCAACACCACCAAGCGCACAGGCCATGCAACGGGCTGCTGAGCCATCACGTTAGCATAGGCCGAGGTTCGCCTAAAGCCTTGTACTACAGCAACGGCCTCGGCAAGGGTGCTAGGAGAGGAGGCCTCGGCTTGGGTGGTTTGCAGGGCTTGCCAACACTGCCATGCCCGTGTGTAAAAAGGATGGGTGGTACTGGCCGTAGGCCACGTGGCGGGGTAAGCCTCAAACAAGGCCGCCCACGGCAGGGGAGCCACTAAGCCCCATTGCCACAAA
>JBIKUS010000034.1:0-18311 GCA_044347425.1 Vampirovibrionales bacterium
CGACTACAACCCTATTGAACAGTCTTGGTCATGGTTAAAATCACGAATTAGGGCATTGAATGAACCCTTACTTCACATCTCACAAGCACTTACAAAAGTGTTTCAAACTCTTTAAGGTTAGCTATATCAACGCCTTACTCCTTAAAGAACAACAAGCAAGGTTGGCAACCAGCCTATATCAAGCTAATTGCGAAGAAGCAAACGATTTAACCTATCAACAAGAGCTAGCCCTTTGGGAGGCTACGCTTGCCGACGGTTAAAGACTGCTTTTTAGAGCTACGCTTTGCCTTGCATGGCTACTGCTTTGGCGGCTTCGGCCACAGCAGCGGCATCGCCAAGGTAACGGTTACCCAGAGGCTTTAGGTTAGCATCCAGCGAGTACACCAGTGGCACACCTGTGGGGATGTTCAAGTCAGTAATGGCCTCGTCGCTCAACCCGTCGAGGTGTTTTACCAAGGCACGCAAGCTGTTGCCATGGGCGGTAATCAGCACTTGTTTACCCGCCCGCACTTGCGGAGCAATCACACTCTCCCAGTAAGGTACCACTCTGGCCACGGCCAGTTTGAGGCTCTCGGTCTTAGGCAATTCAGCAGGCGACAAGTGGGCATAACGGCGGTCGTTGCCAGGGTAGTGGGGGCTATCGGTCGTCAACTCTGGGGGAGGCACATCGTAGCTGCGTCGCCATACAAAAACTTGGTCTTCGCCGTATTGTTGGGCGGTTTCGGCTTTGTTTAGCCCTTGCAGTGCGCCGTAGTGGCGTTCGTTGAGGTGCCAGTCTTTAATGACGGGTACAAACAACTGATTCATGGTATCTAGTGCAATAAAATTGGTGCGTATCGCCCGTTTTTGCAACGAGGTATAGGCCACGTCAAAGGCAAAGCCAGCTTCGTCCATTAGGCGGCCAGCTTCGGCGGCTTCGGTACGCCCTTGGGGGGTTAGGTCAACATCAGCCCACCCTGTAAAGCGATTGCTCAAGTTCCATTCGCTTTGGCCGTGGCGTAGTAACACAAGTTGGTGGGTAGGGGTAGACATGGGCATCTCCTAGCAAAGTAGCATTAACGCAAAACTGTATCCGCTAGCTTACACCAAACATGCCTAAGCTACGACACTGACTTACGACACCAGCGTGGCTTCTAAATCAACATAAGGCGGTAACTGCCCCGTGTGGGCTAAATGGCACGCCACTTGTGTCCCCCCTAACGGTGCCAAAACGGGAGATTCGGTTTGGCATTGCGCTATGGCGTAAGGGCAGCGTGGATGATAACTACAGCCAGTGGGCGGGTTAGCAGCATTGGGCGGGTCGCCTATTAAGGCGGTGCGTGCTTGCACTAAAGCGGCAGCTAAAGCAGGGTTAGCCACTGGTCTTGCCTGCAACAACGCCCGAGTATAAGGGTGTTTCGGGTTGGCAAACAGTTCCGCCACAGGGGCTTCTTCAACAATTTGGCCAAGATACATCACGGCCACACGGTCGCACAGGTAGCGCACCACATCAAGGTTATGGGCAATAAACACCAAGGTTAAGTTCAGCTCGTTTTTAAGTTGGAGGAGGAGGTTAAGCACCTGTGCCTGTACCGAAACATCCAGCGCACTCACGGGTTCGTCGGCGACAATCAGTTTGGGTTGGGTCGCCAAAGCTCGGGCAATACCCACCCGCTGGCGTTGCCCACCCGACAGCTCATGGGGCCAGCGGGTCGCCATACCGGCAGAAAGCCCCACTTGCTCTAACAGGTAGGCTACTTGTGCTTTACGCTGTTGGGGCGAACCCAGCCCGTGAATCACCATGGGTTCGGCCAAGCAGTCCCCCAAGCGCATCCGTGGGTTAAGGCTGGCGTACGGGTTTTGAAACACCATTTGCAGGTGCTTGCGTTGCGCTCGCATGGCTTTGGGGGATAGGGCCGTGAGTTCGACCCCATCAAGCCACACCTTACCCGCCGTGGGTTCATCTAACCTAAGAATGCACCGCCCCAAAGTTGATTTGCCACACCCGCTTTCGCCGACAATACCCAATACCTGCCCCGCTTGCACCTGTAACGAGACACCCCTAAGGGCTTGTATCACTACCGTGGGCTTACCCAACAGCGAACGCTGTGTAACGTAGTGGCAGGTGAGGCCTTCAACACGTAACAAAGGCGTTGTAGGCGTGGGAGGGGAGTGTGTAGACATGCTTTTATTTTGAGGCTTGGTGGTGAACGTGTCAACCAAAAAAGCTAAAGTGCGTTCGGGGCGACTCGAACGCCCGACCAACGGCTTCGGAGGCCGCTACTCTATCCATCTGAGCTACGAACGCAAGAGGACAATTCTACTGTAGGGTAAACAAACGGCGGTGTCTAACCTCTGCCTTGACACTGAGGCTTAATTGCAATAATATTGCAATTAAAGTTTGTCCTGTTGTGTTGTTACCTTATGCTGTCTACTTTATCCTCGCTGACCCACGCTAAAGTGGGTGTGCTTAACCCTGAGGGCTTCCCTCACTTGTGGCAGGGAGAGACTGAGAACCCACAAACGCACTGCTTCCCTGCTGCTATGTCTAACATCTTGATGGCCGTTAAACCTCAGGTAGCTCAGCTAAAACCACTCACACACCTAGGCCTTGAGCAAGCACTGGCACACTTTATGCAAACCGACCGTAAGGGCTTAGGCACCGAACTAGACGATTGTTTGGAAGGGTTGGCTCACTTTTTAGAGCAGCACGCTGTGCCTTACAAGCGCATTGTTTACCATGGTGCTTTAAATGCCCCACAACAGTATCAACTAAGCCACTTACCCACAGAAGGGCAGCCCCCTAGTTTAGCCAGTTTAAAGGCCATTTTAGCCAAAGGCGAACCCTGTATGGGCATGTTGGGCTGGTACTACTATAACCCCCAAGAGGGTCTGTATCGCCGCTATGGCTCGCACGCTGTTACCATTGTTGGCATAGAAGAATCGGTGCTGACCGCTCGTAAACGCTTGTTGGTACGTGACCCTAATATCACCTTCCCCAACCCTTGGCATGAACCGCTCTTACTACGCCTCCCCCTTAAACCTCTCAAGCAAAACGATACGTTGTATGCCAAAAACAGTAAGGAAGAAACCGCTTACTTCCCGTTAAAAACAAAAGGGTTTTATGCCGTAAGCAGGCGTTTACCCATGAAGCCCCAAGGCACAGTGGCCATATTAGAAGGGTTTCTTCATATTGAGGGGCTGGCAAATAAAAAATGGATTGCTTAACCCAATACCCTGTTGAGCTTGGCAATAACTGCTTGTAACTTTAAGCTTGGCCGTTGGCTGGCTTGCGGGCAAGAGGAAGGCAGGCTAATCAGTACCTCTTCAAGCGGGAGGGGTGTTACTGGCACCGTGTTAACTAACAACAGGGTAGGCTTTAGTGGCCGAGTAGCATAACGGCTGGGCATGGCGTAGCTCATGGTGTCTAGGTTCTCTCTCTGTTTCGCAATAATAGGGCGGGCTGTTGTCTCTCTGTATAGGTACTATAGCCTGCCGAGTTGTGGTATCTCATGCGCCCAAGGGTGAGTTATTTGGGTCGATTTTGTTACAATAGTCATTTTTGATTGTTTTAATGTATAATAAAAATATAGTTTATATCAATGTTTTAAGCCTGCCTATGCCATGTGTTTTGAGCATTTGAAGGTTACCTTTTGCTAATACAAAGTTATTATTAGCTTAACAACGCCTTCACTAGGCTTTTATCAGGAGAAGCAACCATGTCTGACGCTTTGCCCAACTTGCCCCACCCCATAGTACACTATCCTTTCCCCCCCTCTGGTGGCACTTCGCCCCAAGTAAGTGCTACACCTGCTGTGTTTAGGTTAACCTTGAATCCAACAACTCAAAATAACACTAACCCTACTGATATCAGCACCCCACAAATTATACAATCAGACCCTCGTGGCAACTGGAGTAACCTAGACCCTACCCAAGCCCAAGTGTTGCCTAACGGTGATTTGAAGTATACACAACAACTCACTACACAAACCGAAGCCTTTAACGTGTTAAATCAAAACGAAAACCCTAGCGTCATTGACTCTAGCCCCGAAAACTCTGGGGAGTTTATTGATCTTGAGCAGTCGATACAAGGGAAGCAATTAACAGTAGTGTTACAAGGCCCCGCCAGCATGACGGCGGGTAGCGAATTGGCAGGCTATAGCTTGGATATGCAAGCTGCTACTGCAGGGTTGCAGCCTGGCGAAGTGCGCTTGTTAAAAGATTTTGGCGAAGATGGCTACATAGTTGCCATGGGTGCCGAAGGTAACAAAGCCATTATAGGTATTGAAAACCTGCATGGTGGGCAACAAATCAATGCGTTAGATGGCAGCCGTAACGGGCCAGCCACGCCTAACAAAAGCTTTGTTACCACCATGACAGATGCTGAGGGTCAACCTGCGTTTGTTACAGTGCGTACCGATGCTAACGGCGATATTGCAGAGGTTCGGCTTGCTACCAATGAAGAGGTGTCTCTGGCTCAACAGGGTAGGGTACAAAATACCGATTCGCTACTTACCATAGAGAATACGCCAGCTACGGTAGAGACAATAGAACATATTGTTCGCCAGGGAGTACCCCCTGTAACAACGCAAAACCAAACGTTTGATTTTGCTTTACCTGCACCATTTGAGGCTTTTTTATTGCAATGGCAACAGCTATTGGGGCAACCCTATCTCTCCATTAGTACTGTGCCACCCGTGGAACCCTCCCCACCTGCGACAAGTAATACACAGCATACCATTGTTGATTATCCCTTCATCTCGGACTAATCAAGCAGAGGGGTGTGGTACTGCTTTAGTAGCATTTAATTCTCAAGCCATTGCCTTACGGCTTGTGCCAAGGTGCTTTGGTTGTTGGCTTGCCCTGCATTGGCCAAACTACCTGCCCCTGGTAATTGTCTGCTTACAGGCGATTCGCTTTGTTGAAGCGTTTGGCGTAAATCCCTCAGGGTGCGCTGTAGTTCTCGGGCATCTTCGCCTCGGGCGTTAACAAGGGCTTGTTGGTTGGCTTCAAGCTGTTGCTGTTGTTGCAGCAAGGCTTGTTGTGTGGCTTGGTTTTGCTGTTGCAGGGCTTCTTGTTGGCGTTGGGCAAGGGTACGCAAGGCTTCAATCTCCTGTGTGGTTTCTTGTAATTGTGCCTCGCTGCTGCGGCTTCGGCGGGTGGCAATCAGTATCACCACAATCACAAAACCAGTGGCAATGCTAAAAATAGCCCAAGGTAGCCATGTCATGGCGGGGTCGGGGTCGGGGGGTAAAGGGGTATCCATGGCAACACCTTGCGGCTTGTCAAAGGCACTGGTGGCAATGGTCACGTTATTGGCAATGACTTTAGGGCTGGCAGAGCGGGCAATCAGCTCTTGCAAATCCTCTTTAGCCATACTGGGTAAAAAGGCTTCGTCAATGGTTACAGCAATCGAGATATCTTCAACCATGCCAGCGGGGCTGGTTTCTACATATTGTGTGCGGCCGTTTTCCATGCTGGTTTCGGTGCCTTCGCGCACGTAGCCCTTGCTGTTTTGGGTGCTTTGGCCAAACTGCCCTACCTGCTCTGTTTGTAATTCAGGGGGGATAAAACTACTGACGGGCCCACCAGACATCTCATTTTCGCCATTGGTGTTGTTATTCAGTCGCTCGCTAAAGGATTGTTTGGTGCGTACCCCGCTACGGTAGGGGTCTACGGCTTGCACCATGGTTTCTCGGGCTGATTCACGCAACAGGGTACTGACCGACACCACATAATGCCCAGGGCCTACCAGTTTATCAAGTTGCGCTCCCACCTTTTGCTTCATATAGGTGTCTTGTTCTTCCATCTTGTCATGCAGTTCGGCCGTGGAATTGAGGACACTGTTGTAGGTGTTGCCGTTGGTATCGCTCAAGGCCACATGGTCGGCCGTTACGCTTTGCACACTACCCACCGTTAGGTTGACGATAGCCCGCACTTTGTCTCGGGTGAGGCGTTCGCCTGGGGGTAAGGCTACTTGTATAGCCACGGTAGGGGCTTGCACCTCGGCACTAAAAATGGTGGGGTCGGGTACGCTAATACGCACGCTGGCTTCGTCAATAGGTTTAATTTTGCGTATAATGCGCGAGAGTTCGCCTTGTTGCGCCCGTATGAGTTTAATGCGCTTCTCCTCGCGCGAGGCCATGAGGTCTGACTTGTCAAAGGCCTCAAAGCCAATGCTGGCATCCATTAACCCGCTTTGCACCAGCGTTATCATCGCCGAATCTCGCTCGTTGAGCGTGGCCGTGTCTGTAAAAGACAAATCAAACGTACCGCCCGTACCGGGTATCATGTTCATGCGTATACCGCTACGGGCAAGCAGGGCTTGCATCTCAATGGCTCGGCCTGGTGTAATACCACTAACCAATAGCTTTTGCGTCTCGTTAAGGGGTTTTGCACCGGGGTCGTCTTTGGCTTTATCGCCACCGCCACCGCCCATCACGGCTAGGGTTATGACAAGTACAATAAGCAGCACGGCCCCTGCCACTAGCCCAATAAGCGCATTGCGGTTTTGTAGTAACGCCTGTAACTGTGGAGGCATGGTTGGGTTAAACTCTATTCTCTGCAATAATGGGGAGTTAGGGCTAGGGCATGACCGCCCAAGGGTAGTGTAGCCCAGTTAGGGGTATTGTCAGGCAGGTGCGCACAAGCTAGCTAGCCTTAGTATGGCGTAAGCCCAAGGGCTGTTGCCTCGCCTAGGTGGTGGGTATTGTAGGCCAGTTAAGCCCAAGGGGTAGCTTGCTAAACTATACTAACAGCACACTCGCTCACACTGAAAGGTAAGTTATGCGCCTCGTCTCACGTTTAAAACCCAGAGCAAACAAAGCCTTTACCCTTACCGAATTACTGATAGCCCTAGGCATTTTAGGCTTAATTGCCACCTTTGCCCTACCCCCCATTATGAATAACCTAGGCGAGCAAGCCTTACACGCCAACATTAACGAGGCCATTACTACCCTAGACAAAGCCGCCTACGATGCCTTTTTACAAGGCCTCTACGACCAACAGAAACGCCCTTGGTTCGAGAGCAAACTCAATGTGGAAAAAATTTGCACCACTAGTGCCTGTAGTGGTATTGCCCCCATAGTGGGCGAACAAGAGGAGGCCTTGGTATTACATTCGGGGGCGGTCATTACGGGCATGGGTAATGGTGCGTTTTTTCAAGATAACCAATACATTATTGATGGTAACGGCGGAGCCGGCCCTAACACAATGGGTATTGACCGTATGGCTTTAAACTCGCCTACCTTTCAAGCAGATGGCACTCGGCAGGCATCTGCAACGTGGCATACCAACTGTTTAGCGGTAATGCCTAACTGGCCTGCCAACCGTACGGGGTGGCTCTGTCCCACCTCTCCAGCTTCAGCCGAGTTGTACCGCAAGGCATTTAAGTTAGAGTAACCTTACTTGGGTGTGGATTTATACACCGCCCACAAGCCTGCCACCATCCCCAAGCCCATGCCTACAGGCACTGCCCACAAAGGCCCACCGC
Source organism: Vampirovibrionales bacterium (assembly GCA_044347425.1). Taxonomy (GTDB): domain Bacteria; phylum Cyanobacteriota; class Vampirovibrionia; order Vampirovibrionales; family JAJTHC01; genus JBIKUS01. The sequence goes on from JBIKUS010000034.1 coordinate 7,472, forward strand.
CCTGCGTTTGCCACAGCCAGCCCAAGCCACCGTAAATAAAAATGGGCATGATACACCTATAAGCCAGCTCCATCCCTTGCATAACAAGCCCCCTACAACAATCGAGACTGCTGTTCAGCGTCAAACCAGTGTAAGGCTGCCGTTGGCACGGCCAGTTGGCACGGTGTGTCGGGGGAAAGTTCGGCCAAGGCACCCTGTACGGGGCAGCGTACGGTGGTACTTTGCCCATTCAATAACGGATGCGCCAAATACAAGAGCTGCTCGGCTCCTAAGAGTTCTCGGCGAACGTAAATAAAGGACGTGTGGGGAGGTTGCCCTGCCACCAGCATCGCCTCGGGGGTGGCGGTAGGGTTATCCACCACAACAGGCGAGACGCTGGCCACCTCTGGCCGAAAGCCCATGAGCAAGGGCGCAGTGGTGGGCAAGGCTGGCACAGGTACGTCGGTAGGCCATGCTAAGGGTAACGGTTGGCTAGCGTCTGGGGCATCGGCGGGTGGGGTCAGCCAAAGTTGGCCGTCTCGCAATTGCACAGGCCATAGGTTCATCTGCCCAATAAAGTTAGCCACAAAGGGGTTGGCGGGGCGTTGGTACAACGCTGTGGGGGTAGCCACCTGTTGCAACACGCCTTGGTTGAGGACAATCACCCGCTGGCCAAGGGTGAGGGCTTCAGTTTGGTCGTGCGTGACGTAGAGTGTGGTGGTGTTGAGTTGCTTGTGGAGTTGTGCCAACTCATGCCGCATTTGCAGTCGCAACCGAGCATCGAGGTTAGAGAGAGGCTCGTCCATTAAAAAGACTTTAGGCTGGCGCACAATGGCACGGCCAAGGGCGACTCGTTGGCGTTGGCCTCCGCTGAGTTGTTTGGGGGTGCGCTTGAGCAGCGGGGTGAGTTCTAACAACTCGGCAACGGCATTAACTTTTTGCAGGATGGTCGCCTTAGGGGTTTTTCGCATTTTTAGGCCAAAGGCCATGTTGTCAAACACGCTCATGTGGGGGTACAAGGCGTAGTTTTGAAACACCATGGCGATGTCTCTATCCTTGGGCGAAAGGTGGTTGATGACGGTATCGCCAAGAGAGATGGTGCCGTCAGTGAGGGTCTCTAGCCCCGCCACAAGGCGAAGTAGGGTAGATTTGCCGCACCCACTAGGGCCAACCACCACCACAAACTCGCCAGGTTCAATGGTGAGGCTAATATCGTTAAGGATAGTGGCCGCATCATAGCGTTTGCTAACGTGGTTAAAGGCTAGGCGGGTAGGCTGGTTAGGGGTGGGGGGCAATGGCATGGGTCAACTCACACAAACACCAAAAAAGGCTAGGTATTTAGTGTACCACAAAGAGCCTTAGCCCGCGCTGTTTCCTCGCTTAAAGCTAAGGAGTACAGAACAATAAATGGTTAGGATTTATTCGTCAGCCTTTGTTCTAACCTGCCAGGCTTATCTGGTACGGGGATAACTAACCATTGGTACCCGTCTGGTAGGTAGCGTTGCGTCAGTTTAAATAAATGCTCTGCAATTGTGGTTTGTATTTCTTTGCCCAAGGCACGCCTTCCCCAAGGAGCTGTATCTAGATGTTGCTTTACAAAGCCACTTGTCAGCGGGGAGCTACTAGGAAAGTAACGCTTATATTTTTCAGCTGCTGGGTCAGACTTAGTCATTACAAGGTGTGTAATACCACTGTTTCTAGCCTTAGAAAGCAAAGGTGGCAGGACTCGTATACCAGCTAATTGATCAGAAGCGATACTCGCTTGACTACCGACATACCAAGTGTCTTTTACAGGCAAACCATTTAGTGTGAAGGGTATTGCAGTTACAACCCCATTGACCTCTCCTGAGGTTTTATCTCGGTGGAAAAAAGCGGATTGATTTAGGATCGCTTTCTTAAGCCTGTTTCCCCTTCCTTCATAACCTATGACTGAATACAGCTTGCTCCATTTACCGTTAGATTGAGCTTTGGCAGGTGAAGCAAGCCTCGGATTCATGACTGTTTGAACGGTAGGTACAATTAGTTTTGATTCTGAGAACTGACGATAAAAAGTTGAAATATTCATAGAATGATATTAGTTCTATTTAATTTGATTTCGTGTTTAGGTGGAACTACTACTTTGAGTGTACGATAAGTTAAAAAGTAACACACGTATTATTAGTGCTAGTATTTAAATTTAGCCCACGCTATTTTCGAGTTTGAGGCGCAATAGTTGCGTGGCTTCGGCGGCAAACTCGGCAGGTAGCTCGTTAAAGACGCTGGCGCAAAACCCGTTGACAATTGTGGCCACGGCCAGCTCGGCACTAATGCCTCGGCTGGTAAAGTAAAACAGTTGGTCTTCGCTGATGCGGCTGGTGGTGGCCTCATGCTCCAGTTGTGCGGTGTCGTTTTCGGCCACGATGTAGGGGTAGGTGTTGGCCTTGCTTCGTTTGCCAATCAGCATAGAGTCGCACTGGGTAAAGTTACGGGCATTGGTAGCTCCAGGTTTAATCACCACACTACCTCTGTAGTTATTTTTGCTTGCGCCCGAGCTAATACCCTTGCTGACGATGCGACTACGGGTGTTTTTGCCCAAGTGAATCATTTTAGTGCCAGTATCGGCTTGCTGGTGGTGGTTGGTGAGTGCTACAGAATAAAACTCGCCAATGCTGCCCTCGCCACGCAACAGGCAGCTGGGGTACTTCCACGTGACGGCACTGCCCGTTTCCACCTGTGTCCACGAGACTCGGCTACGTGCGCCACGGCAATCGGCGCGTTTCGTCACAAAGTTATAAATGCCGCCTTTACCCGTTTTTGGGTCGCCTGCAAACCAGTTTTGCACGGTAGAATAGTTAATTTCGGCATCGTCTAGCGCAACCAGCTCTACCACGGCGGCATGCAGTTGGCGAGAGTCAAACTTAGGAGCGGTACAGCCTTCGAGGTAGTTTACCTTGCTGCCTTTGTCGGCAATAATCAGGGTGCGCTCAAACTGGCCACTGCCTTCGGTGTTAATACGGAAGTACGTGGACAAATCCATCGGACACGTCACGCCAGGGGGGATGTAGACAAAGGAGCCATCGGTAAACACGGCGGAGTTGAGAGCGGTGAAGAAGTTGTCGCTCACAGGCACAACGCTACCCATGTATTTTTCGATGAGGTCGGGGTGTTCTTCAAGGGCTTCGCTAAAACTACAGAAAATAACGCCATGCTCGGCCAGTTTTTTCTTGTACGTGGTACCAATGGAGACACTGTCAAACACGGCATCCACGGCCACGTTGGCAAGGCGTTTCTGCTCCATTAGGGGCAGGCCAAGTTTTTCAAAGGTGGCAAGGAGTTCGGGGTCAACTTCGTCTAAGCTGGCCAGCTTTTTATTGTCTGCCATGCTTTTGGGGGCAGAGTAGTAGGTGATGTCTTGGTAATCGATGGTAGGGTAGCTCACATCTGCCCAACGGGGTTCGGTCATGCCTAGCCATTGGCGATAGGCTTTAAGGCGAAACTCCAGCATAAAGGCAGGTTCGTTTTTTCGTTGCGAGATGGCCCTGATAGTGGCTTCGCTTAGCCCTTTTGGCAACGAGTCGGTGGGGATATCAGAGACAAAGCCGTAGGCGTAGTCTTGGTTAAGAACGTCGATAGTGCTGCTCATGCGGGCATGGCTCCTTAGTGGAGGCGGGCTAGGGGGCAACCTGTGCGGGCTGCCACGGTGGGGTAACTTCCAGTAGTAAAAGGTAAAAAGCGATAAAGCTGTTGGTAGCTAGTGTGCCAGTAACATAAGCTTTAATCTAGGTGGATGCTGCGGTGTTCGCACTCTTCTTGGCAGTTGCCAAGGGCTTGCAAGTCAACACAAGGGGTACAATGCTGGTTTAAATCGGCAATACGCTGGTCAACATCAGCTAAAATGCCTTGTAAAAGCTCTAATTTCTGGCTCACACGCTCACGTTGTTTGTGTAGCGATTGGCAAGTGTGCTTCACCCTATCCGCCTTGGTATCAATCAAGGCCACAGCCGAACTAGGCCCCAGCATCACCACAATATCCTCAAGCGAAAAACTCAGGGCTTGTAAGGCTTGTATGGCCGTAATGCGCTTAAGCGAGCGTGGGTGGTACAACCTGTAACGCCCCTCGGTGCGCTTGGCGGGAGAGATGAGATCCATCTCTTCGTAATAGCGAATGGTGCGCACCGTAACGCCTGAGAGTTGCGCCAACGCCCCAATGGTGAGTAGGCCACCCGCCACTTTATGGGCAGAGGCTTCGGCACAGGGAGAGGTGGTGTGAGAACTTGGCATAAGGGTGTGGTTTACGCTACACTTGTTTTAAGGGCGATGATGCTTAGGATAGTTTACCTAAACTAAGGCTACGTTGTCAGGATAGCCCAGTCTTACGTAAACGTCAAGGTTTGTTGTGTGATGATGCTAAGCGACCCCACTTGCCTGTTCTGTAAGATTGTAGCGGGCGAGATTCCTGCAGCGGTGGTGTTTGAGTCGGCCACGGTGTTGGGCTTTAACGATGTCAACCCACAGGCTCCCACCCACGTGCTGTTCATTCCCAAGCACCATGTGGCTAGCCATGCCCATGTCACTGACCCCGCCCTGTATGCCGATGTGATGAGTGCGATACAAACCTTTGCCCAACAACAAGGCCTTGCCGACTATCGGCTGGTGAGCAACACAGGGGCAGGTGCGGGGCAAAGCGTGTTTCATTGGCACGTACACTTATTAGCGGGTCGGCCACTGCTTTGGCCACCAGGTTAAGCCATACACTAGTTAAGTAATACGATAAGGCACACACACTATGACAACGACCCTAACTCCCATGCTCAACCAAGCCCCCCCTTTACCCTCTTTACCCACGCTGTCGCCTCAACAAAAAGTTGGTTTAAAATTAGCCGTGATGTGGGGTGGCCCCTCAAGCGAGGCGGCAGTGTCACAACGCTCCGCCACCAACATGCACCAAGCTTTGCTCCGCTTGGGGTATAGCCAAGCTTACATGTTAGAAGCTGATACCGCTCTCGTTGCGCACCTACTGGCCACCCCGCCCGATGGTGTGGTTAACGCCATGCACGGCGAAATGGGCGAAGACGGCGTGATTCAAGGCCTCCTCACGTGGATGGGCATCCCCTTTAATGCCAACGGCGTGCGTGCCAGCGCGCTGACCATGGACAAAGCCCTCACCAAGCGAATTCTCGCCCATGCGGGTCTACCTGTATTGAGTGATGTGGTAGTAACGCTCGCCCAACTAAAGGCTCACCAAGGCGATGCTCAAACTTTGGCTGATAGCTTGGCCGAAGGCTTAACCTACCCATTGATGGTGAAGCCTCTCTCGTTGGGGAGTAGTGTAGGCATGAGTAAAGTGGAGGAGGCCTCTGCCCTACCCGCCGCTTTGGCTAAAGGCTTAGCCGCCGAACCCACCGTGGTGTTAGAACCGTTTTTTGTTGGGCATGATGTGACTGTAGGCGTGTTAGGCTACCCCGATGGTTCGTACCATGCGACACCCGTGTTGGGACTGACCGTGGCGGATGGCTGGTATGACTTTGAGGCAAAATACACCAAGGGCAAAACCGTGTTTACCGTGCCTGCCAACTTGCCCCAGCACGTCACGCAAGCGGTGCAAGCCGCTGCGGTTGAAGCCCACAAGGCCACAGGGTGTAGTGTCGTCAGCCGTACGGATATGGTGGTGGCTCCCACGGGCGAGTTTGTGATTTTAGAAGTCAACAGTAACCCTGGCATGACGGATTTGAGCGACTTACCCGCCCAATGTGCCGCCATGGGGCTTGGCTACGACGCTTTAGTCGAGGTGTTGGTGGCTCCGTTGGTGGGGCAACTGGTACAAGCAGGCTAAAGAAGGTTGCACCGCTATCATAGTACCGTGCTAATGGAGCCAACCTTGTGGCCTAAGGTGTGGGTGCGCCTTGTTGTTCGCCACTTTGGGGTAGCGGAGCAGCCCCTTGTTGCATGTACGAGGGTTGCGTGGGGTAACCCCCTCCCCCACCAGACGAGGAGCGTTGAGGGCTAGGGGCAGGCGTGGGCGGAATCACCAATCTGTTTGGCTCGCTTTGGCGATTAGGCGAAGGTAACCTATACCCCCCCTGTGAAGCAGATGGTGGCGGTAGTGCTGGTTGATAAAGTGACGGGGGCGAGTTCGCCTCGGGGGGTGGGGGAGCCATACCTTGCGGAGTGGGGGGGACGTACTGGCTTTGGGGCGAAGCAGACTCGCCCGAAAATAGATCGTCGCTTGTCGTTGTCGGTAAGGGGATACTGTCAAGGTCAATGCGTGCGCCATCCAAGCTTACGCCTTCGGCTTCGGGGCGGGGCGGTGGCGAGGTAAACCAGTCGGGGGGCAGGGTAATGCTTTGAGGTATGGCAAAATCTTTAGCAGGTAAGGGGGCAAGGTAGCGTTGGCTAAATAACCGCCATGCTGTAGCGGGTAACGTACCACCCGCAATGCTACTGGGCATGGTGCTATTGTCGGTATTGCCTACCCACACGCCAGCGGTCAACTCGGGGGTAAAGCCCACAAACCAAGCATCTCGGTGTTGATCGCTGGTGCCACTTTTACCGCCTACGGGGCGGTTAAACTTGGCCCGTTGGCCTGTGCCGTAATCCACCACGCCTTGCATCATGCGTACCATGGTGTTGGCCACGGTGGGGGCTACCACGTCTCGCCGTTGCGAGGCGTGCTGGTACACGGTGTTACCTTGGCTGTCGTCTATCCGTTTAACCAAATAGGGTTTTACCCACACCCCTTGGTTGGGGATGGCGTTAATCGCCCCTGTTATCTCAAACAGGTTAACGCTAGAGCCGCCCAAGGTGAGTGCTAAATACGGTTTTAACGGGCTTTCTATCCCCATACGCTTAGCAAGCGAAACAACTGTATCCGCACCAATCTCGTGCAGCACCTTTACGGCAATCACGTTGTTTGAGAAGGCGAAGGCTTGCGCCAGCGTCATCGCCCCAGCGTGAGACTTGCTGTAGTTGGTAGGCTTCCAGTCGCCTAGCTGTATGGGTTCGTCCACCATCACATCTCGGGGCGATAAGCCTTGTGCCAAAGCTGCTGTGTAGGTAAACACCTTAAATAACGACCCTGGCGAACGAAGAGCTTGTGTTGCTTTGTCATATTGGCTGGTGCCAAAGTCTCGCCCACCCACGTAAGCCAGTAAGGCACCATCGTTACCGTTAAGTGCCACCAACGAGGCTTCGTTTTTGCTACGAGTGTGGCCAAACTGGGCGCAGGCTTCAGCCACGGCAGCCTCGGCCAGTTGTTGCGCCCTTAAATCAAGCGTGGTATAAATGTTAAAGCCCGCTTGCCAAAACTCTTGTTCGCTTAGGCCATACCACGACATAATGCGCTGTTGCAAAAAACGGTTAAAAAAGGGGACTCGGTCGCCCAAGTTACCACGGTTGGGTAAGGGGTTAAGGCCTAGGGGTCTCTCTTTAAGGCTATCAGCTTCGGCTTGGCTCAATTTACCGTAATCCACTAAGTTTTGCAGCACCTCGTTACGGCGTTTTTTGGCTTGTTCGGGGTTGATAAGTGGGTTAAGCCGAGAAGGAGCTTGGGGCAAACCAGCCAGCAGAGCCGCCTCGGTGGTGGTCAGATCTCGTGCGGGTTTGTTAAAAAACATGGTAGAGGCGGCCTGTATACCGTACGCCCCTTCCCCAAAGTAAATGGTGTTAAGGTAGCGTTCCAAAATCTCGTTTTTGGTCAGGTGGTCTTCAAGTTGCCACGAGAGAACCATTTCTCGCACCTTGCGCTTAATCGAGCGTTCTTGCGAGAGAAACAACGTACGAGTGAGCTGTTGGGTGATGGTACTCGCACCTTCGCTCATGCCTTTGTCGTTGACGTTACGAATCAACGCACGGCCAATACCCAGAGGGTCAACCCCATGGTGTTCGTAAAAGCGTCTGTCTTCGGTGGCCAGTAACGCATCAATCAGTTTGGGAGAAATCTGGTCAAGTTCGGCTTTTTTTTGCTCAAACCGCCCGTGCGAAAACAACAGCGTGCGCCCGTCATTGGCGTAAACTCGGGTAGTTTGCATCACTTGGTTGGTTTGTTGGCTGGCTAGCAGCGTGGCCACATCGGGCAAGTCGTAGGTAAGCCACCACACGCCACCCGCCCCTACGGCCAAGGCCAAAACAACAAGTACAAATAAAAAGGCGAGCATAGGGTGGGTTAACTCCGCATGGGGGTAGGTAAAAGGGGTTGAGGCCAGATACCTCTTTTATGGTAGTATACCTCAAACCAGCACGCCAAACACCACTCACGGAGGGAACCCACCTATGAAATGCGAATGGATTGAACAAACCCTGCCTTACACAGGCGATGCCCTTGCCAACCACTGGATTTACCGCAACTTTGGCATCCTAGGTGATGCCGTGGTGGCCTTTACAGGCCCCTGCGACGTTAAAGTGGAGGCCATGGTTGACCTTGAGGACGTGCTGAATAATGACGCTATTTATAGTACCAACATGCTCCACTTTGTACTTGAACTGTTTGGCCCCACGCTGAGAGAAGGCGTGTTGGTGCAACGCCTGTTAACGGCCATCTTGCAACAAAAACTTAACGACCGCTTAGGCAGCCACGCCCTAGAACGCCACGGCGACGATTTGTTTTACGACAAAACGCAAAAGCTTAGCGTGAGTATTTGCACCCTTAGCCCTACCTCCATCCTCATCCATTGTGGGCTTAACGTGAGTTCGGCTAATACGCCCGTGCCTTCGGTGGGGTTAACGTCTGAACTGGGCATGAGCTATGAAGAGATTCAGCACTTTGCGGTAGGCACCATGTATGCCCTGGCCGACGAGTGGAAGGATATCCGCATGGCGTGCTGCAAGGTCAAGGCCGTGGGGTCGGTGGGGTAAACTCAAAGTACTCAAGAGTGGGCTGGTAAGCACTGTGTGTTAGCGGTATGCTTAAGGTGCATCAACCATGATGCTGGCTAACCCTTTGCGGGTTACCTTTTTTAACCCCCCAAGCAAGGAGTTGCTCCCCCATGAGTCTGACTAAAATTGTGGCCACCCTCGGCCCCGTTTCTCGTAACGAAACCACCATTCGTAACCTTATTTTAGCGGGTGCCAACGTGTTCCGCTTCAACTATTCGCACGCCGAATATGACGAACTAGAAGTGGCTTATAAAACCGTCCGCCGTGTAAGCGACGAGTTAAACCGCCCCGTGGCTATTTTAAGCGACCTGCAAGGCCCCAAGTTTCGTGTGGGCTTTTTTGAAGAAGGCGAAAGCATTCAACTCACCCAAGGGCAAGAAGTTCGCTTCATCTACAGCCTTGAAAAAGGTAACGCCACCACCCTGCCTTGCAACATCCGCGAGTTAGTGACTGCCCTGCAAGTGGGCAACACCTTATTGCTTGATGATGGCAACATTGAGTTGACCGTTTTGCGCCGAGAAACCCCCGAAGCCGTGGTGTGCGAAGTGAAAAACAGCGGTAAGCTCAAAGAGCGCAAAGGGGTCAACGTCCCTGATATTGCCATCCCCGTGCCAGCCATGACGGATAAAGACCGCTCCGACTGCCAATTTGCCCTTAAGCAAGGTACCGATTTTATCGCCCTCTCCTTTGTTCAATCCGCTAAAGACGTGAACGAATTACGCACGTTTATGGCCGAACAAGGCCTTAAGCCCGAAGAGATGCCTAAAATTGTTTGCAAAATTGAAAAGCCACAAGCCCTAGAAGCTTTTGACGAGATTTTAGAAGCCACCGATGCCATTATGGTTGCTCGTGGCGATTTGGGCGTGGAGCTTCGCCCTGAATACGTGCCTAGCGCACAAAAACGCATGATTCGTGAAGCCAACGAGCGCAACATCCCCGTGATTACCGCCACGCAAATGCTTGAGACGATGATTAACAAGCCTGTACCTACCCGTGCCGAAGTGAGCGACGTAGCCAACGCCATTTTTGACGGTACCGACGCTGTAATGCTTTCCGCCGAGACCGCCTCGGGCGATTACCCTGTTGAAACCGTGGCCATGATGACCCGCATTGCCGTCGAAGCCGAACGCCACGTCGACGACTGCCGTCTGTTACAAGGCGACGATAATTCCGCTTGGGACAGCCCTGAACCCGCTATCGTGTTGGCACAATCCATTGCTCAAAGTGCTGCCGATGCCGCTGAACAGTGCAACGTAAAAGCCATTGTGGTGTTTAGCAACACGGGTGCCATGGCTCGCCGTATTTCTAAATACAAGCCAAAAGTGCCAGTTATCGCCATTACCCCAGACAAATTGGTGTACCGCACCTTGGCCTTGAGCTTTGGTGTTGAACCTATGCTTTACACCCACGCCGATAACACCGATGCTACCTTGCGTAACATTGAGAGCGTCCTACTAGAGCAAAACAAAATTGCCAAAGGTGATACTTTGGTATTTTGCAGCGGTAAAACGCAACTGCTCGGCATGAGCCACAGCCTCAAGCTTCACGTGGTAGGGCAAGACGCTGGCAATGCTGCCGACGCTCGGCTAACCGCTTCTGCTGTGGGTGTGTAGTTTTCCTCCACCCTCACCCTTTGGGGGTGTTAAGTGAGAAGAGTCTTACATGAACACCTTAGGTTATTTAGGCCCCCAAGGGTCACACTCTCATCAAGCCATTGCCACGTTGTTGGGTTATTTGCCTAACAGCGTGGCTTTTGCCTTACAACCCCAGCCCACCTTGGCCTGTCTGCTTACCGCTATTGAACAAGGCGAGGTCTCCGCTGGCCTGCTCCCCTACGAAAATGCCCTTGAAGGCAGCGTGATGGAGGTATTACAAGCCCTTGGTACAGGGCAACGCCAGCTGTTTGTTCATGCAGAGTTTGTGCAGCCTATACGCCATGCTTTGGTGCAACACCATGCAGGCGAGGCGGTGACGCAGGTCTATTCGCACCCCATGGCGTTGGCGCAATGCC
>JBIKUS010000001.1:0-54566 GCA_044347425.1 Vampirovibrionales bacterium
ACTAGCTTTTTGCGGTCTTCAAGCTGTTCCGCTTTGGTCTTAATTGGCTTGCCTTTTGTGTTGTTCATTCAACCATTGTAACACAAAACCTTAGTATTCAAATAGTTTAATTTGTCGGAGGTATAAGTTAAGAATATATGTTAACAGCAGTTAGTTACATAATTACTGCCTTGAGATGTACATTTCTGATGTTAGGTTAGGGCTAAAGTTGCTAACTTGCCATTGCAAGTCACTTGCAAGTGCAGTAAGTAGCATCTTAGTACGCTTAGGCTATACTGGTAAAAGTTGTGCCACACCACTTGCTTAGCCTACGAGATAAACCACCATGCCCACGCCTCAAGCCGATTTACTCACCCACCTAGATGCCCTGACCGCTAAGGTAGAAGGCTTTAGAGAACACCTTGAAATTGCCAAAAACTTTAGTGACGACAGCCGAGTCACCGCCTTTATCGCTCACACGCTTGACGAAGAAGCCGAACGCCTGACGAAACTGGCCGAAATTCGGCAGCAGCTTAGCCGCCAGCAACCTGTTGGGCTAGCCTCGTCGCCTGTGGCAGAAGCACACCATGCGGTTGACTTGCCCGACAATGGCCACTACAAGCTTCGTGACCAACGTGAGCTTACCGTAGGCAGTTTGCTCAACGTCCAATAACCTTTACCCCCTAGCCTTACTTAAAGGACACTTACCATGCTGGATTTTTTAAGCCACAACGAAGCCCCCATTAGCGACAAACAATGGGACGAAATTGACCAAACCGTCGTCTCGATTGCCCGTAGGCAACTCATTGGTCGCCGTTTTATTAGCATTTACGGCCCCTTGGGTGCTGGCCAACAATTTGTGACCCTAGACCGTTTTGAAGGCAACTTAGATAGCTATATGGACGTGTTGGGCGAAGATGCCAACAACGCCCCCGTAAGCTCCACCCAACGCATGAACGTGCAGATACCCCTTATTTACAAGGATTTCATTCTCTATTGGCGAGATATTGAATCAAGCCGAAAGTTTGACACCCCCCTTGATTTGTCGCCTGCTGCCGTGGCCGCTAGCGTGGTAGCCCGTGCCGAAGATGAGATGATTTTTAACGGCTACAACGATTCGCATACAGGGCAGCACATACCTGGCCTACTCACCATTGACGGCAAGCTGACCCTACCCAAAGGCCAATGGGACGAAGAAGGCGGTATATTTATGGACGTGATTCGGGCAACCGAAGCACTAACCGCTGCTGGGTTTTACGCACCATACGCCTTGGTGGCTCCGCCCAAGTTGTATTCAACCATGCACCGCTACGTACGTAACAGTGGCAGCATGGAGATTGACCACATTCGCCAGATTGTGACCAACGGTGTGCTGTTTAGCAGCGTGATACCTGACAATCAGCTACTGGTGGCCTCTACGGGGATGCAGAACTTTGACTTGGCGATAGCCCAAGACTTTAAAACAGGCTACCTAGGGGCGCAAAACCTTAACCATCCCTTTAGGGTGTTTGAGACGGCCGTGCTGCGTATTAAACGCCCAGGCTCGTTGTGTATTTTACAGGGGTAAACTAATTTTGCGCTACTTCTGCGGCCTCTAAAGCAGCTTCAAGGTTTAATTGGCCAGCCCCTTCATCCTCATATGCGATGGTGGGGCTGTCTGTTGCTGTTTGATTCAGAATGTCTAGCCTTTGGGTCATGTTAAGTGCTGGGTTCTGTGCTTGAAGGAGTGCGAGCGAGGCGGCAACACGAGGTGCCGCAAATGAGGTTCCTTGGGTACCTTTTACGGTGCCATCAGCAGTTAGGATGCTTGCCTGTGTGTTTTCGGTCACTTGCGAGGAGTAGTGAGCCACCTCTTGTGTGGGCGTATGTGCGGCAACACCAATGACATGAGAACTTACTTGCAGGTACCTGTTGAACCTTGCTTCTTGGTCAATGCTTGAGAATAAGGACATGACGGCACGGTCGTTGCCTGTGGTGGTTACCACGGCAACATCGTTTTGGTAGGCGGCTTCAACGGCTTGGGCAAACTGAGCTTCGGCTGCTTCGTCGGCTGTGGTGCCTTCAAGTATTGCGGCCATATAGTCTTGTACGGCAATGGTATCGGTTCTGGTGTCAGCCCAAGCATCGCCTAGTACGGTTTGCCGTAATAAGGGGTACTGCCAAGTGTTATCACTGTTTTTTTGGCTTAGTAGTTTTTGCAAATCTTGTATGGCCCATAGCTCTCTGTAGCCAGATGAGATGTTAATAACGTCGTACCCTTGTTCGGTTAAGTCGGTTATGGCCGTGGCCGCACCCGTAAACCCTGAGGTATAGGTATTGATAATGTAGTTGTTTAACTCGTCAACCGTATCGGCCAACTGTGTCTTTTCATCGGGGGCAAAATAGCCGCCACTTTCAGCGGGCATAAACGCCATAAAATCAACAATATCCACATCTATAGGGCTAGCAGAGGTGTTTACCATTGATAGTGCGGCACCTTGCACTTGTTGTGCATGGTTACCAAAAGCAGGAATAATAGGCTCTAATATAGCAACCTTGGGTGGTGTTGTTAAAGTGGTTGGTGTTAAGCCAGTGGTTGGCATAGGTAGCTCCTTCATCATTTCTATCATCATACAAACGCATCTTTAAAAAATAAAAACAGTTTTTAGTTAAAGATGACTCAATTAAGTCGTTTGTATCAAGAGTGTTACTTTGTTATAAACTTGCAGCATGTTAACTCCGCTTGATTCTAGCCTTACCTTAATGCCACCTGTGGGATGGCTTGGCTTGTTGGCGGGGTATTTTGCCCTTGTGGTGTGGCTTACCCTAGGCCTTAAGCCCCCTAAAGCCGCCGAAACTGCCGAACAAACCCTTAACCACTACTATCTAGCCCAACGCACGCTGAGTGCATGGCCTATTGCCCTTAGTTTTGCTGCCACGTGGTTTGCAGCAGGTTCTACCCTAGGCATGATGGACGCTTACCGAGAACAAGGGTGGGCAGCCTTGTGGTGGTTACCCTTGCCCTCGTTGCTGTCGTTGTTGATTACGGCTGGGCTTTTAAGTAAGCGAGTAAAACAATGCGGTTACCCCACCATGCCCACCGCCGTCAACTTATGTTACGGACGCTCGGCTAAAGTGGCCTTAATGCTGGTATTGCTCTTGGGTAACACCACGGCCATTGCTGCCCAACTGATTGCAGTAGGTACGTTGTTTAGCCCGCTGTTGGGTTGGCCGTTTGTACCCAGTTTTTTGGTGGTGTTACTGCCTGTGGTAGCGTACTGCTGTTATGGCGGTTATAAGGCCGTCGTATTAACGGATAAGTTTCAGTTGTACCTGTTGGCGTTTGCCTTAGCCCTGTTGGTGGGCAACAGTGGCCTCTCGTTGTTTAGCCCTGAGCAGGTAGGGCAGCCTTTGGCTAATCGCTTAAATTTTAGTGCCTTATGGCAAACCCTTGCCCACGGCGCACAAGCCAGCGAGGCAGGGCTAAGTGGCCTAAAAGCATGGCTAGCGGCGGGTATTATGGGGCTATCGTGGAGCCTGTCGCCTGAGATGTGGCAGAGGATGGTATCGGCCAAAACGCCCCAAGTCGCGCAACGCTCGGCATGGTTAGCTGCTGGTATGATTGGCCTACTGAGCCTGATGGTGGGTTTGGCAGTGCTGTTGGCGTGGCCGATGCTGTTACCCAAGGCGCAAGCGGGTGCGCCCGTGTTGTTTCAATTAGCTAGCTTTTTACCTGTGCCTTTGGCCGCTTTGGTAATGGCTGGGTTTTTGGCCGCCGTCACTTCCACGCTGGATTCTATTTTAAGTGTGGGCAGCCAAACGCTCACCATGGACGCTTTTGCCACGCTTTACCCCAAGGCCAGCGGAGCAACGTTACAGCGGGTGGGCATCCTCACGACGTTACTACTCCCCCTGCCTGCCGTGGCTATTGCGTGGCACTTTAGGGATATTTTAAGTGTGCTATGGCTAGCTACCGACGTGTACGCCTGCACCCTGTTGGTACCCTTAGCCATGGTGTTGTTAGCCCACCCAGCCAAGCCCCACCGTTTAGGCGGACGCTTGGCCATGTTAGCAGGCGGAGCCGTAGGTATCACCCTACTGCTACAAAAATTAGGCGGAGCCACGCTGCCTATGCCAGGCTGGGTAACGCTGTGTGGCGTGTTGGCCAGTGCGGTGGGCTACGCCATTGGGGTTGCCCTTAGCCCCCAGCAAACAAACTCGCAATTGACAAAGCAGAACTAAATAAATCGTCTGTTTGCCGATTACGGTTGTTACGTAGAGCTTGGGTGCGGCTGTCTAGCAGTTGTTGCCGACGCAAGGCCGTATTTTGCCTCAGTTCGTCAAGGGCTAAGGCACGGTTGGCCACTTGGTTACGGTCTGATTGTAGCAAGCTAAGCCCTTGCAGGCTGGCCGTTGTACCTGTGGCGTTGAGGCCATCTAACACGCTGGTCAGTAGGCCAAGGCGTTGTTGGCGCATCGCATCCTGTTGGGCAAGGCGGTCTTGGGCAGCCTCGGTGGTGGCTAAACGGGCTTGTTGCAGGTTGGCTAAGCGTGCAGCCTCTTGCCGTGCCAACAAATCGGTACCAAAGGTGGCGTTAAGGCTACCCCCAAAGCGTTGAGCATTTTGGCTTTCAAGCTGGCTGCGTTGCTGTTGCGCTTCGTCGTTTATGGTTAAGGCCAGTTGCTCAAACTGTTGATTGGCGAGGGCTTCGGCTTGTTGAACGAGGGCTTGGGGTGTAACGTTTAATTCGCCGAGGGTTTGTTGGGTGTTAAGCAGTAGCTGGTTGGCCACGGCTTGGTTACCCGCCCCCAGTTGTGTGCTGGTGGTAAGGGTATTACCCTGTTGCCGAGTACGAGTAGTATCGCCCAGGGGCGAGCGTAGCGTGAGGCTGCCCAAGGCCGAGGGTTGCGGGGTAAGCCGTGGTGCGGTAGGCAGCGGCTGCGGGGAAGGATCATTGCGTCGGGGTCGGCCAAACGTCATGAGGTGGTCTCCTGTAGGGTGTATGCGGTTGTGATAGCTCACTTAAGGAGTCATCTCCACCATAAGCTACTACCTTAAGTATAGTTTATCTCAACTTAAAAGCATAGCGAAGGAGATTTACGATTTAGCAAGTTTTAAGCCACTAAGGGCTAAAAAATGGTGTCGAGAGCGGGACTTGAACCCGCACAGATTGCTCCACACGCCCCTCAAACGTGCGCGTCTACCATTCCGCCATCCCGACACACTCGAGACTGTTGCTACTATAGGGTAAAGGGGGCAGGCAAGTCAATTATACCAGCAGCAGCTATAAGTAAGTGAGTAATGAGGGCGTAATCACTCGGCCAATGACACCCATGCTGGTTTGCGTTACTTGCTCTTGCAAGCGTAAGTCGCTAATCAGTTCGGCGAGGTCAATCTCTTGCAAATCGCTGTATTGTTGCGAGAGTACCGTGTTGCGGCTTTCAAGGCGGTTATACGTTAGCTCTAAACGGTTGTTGATACTGCCCAAACGGGCTTGAGCATTTAGCACCGTTGATTGGTCTTGGGTCAACGTATCCATGTGCGAGCGTAAGGCGGCTTTGTCGCCGCCTACCATGGCTTGTTTCATTAGCATCATGGTGTGTATTAAGCCACTCCCCCCCGTCACGGCAGGAGGCGTGCCTGCACTGGTGACGCTACCAAAAATTTCGTCGCCCGTTAGGTTAACGGCCACGGTTTGCCCTGGGCCAACCTCTAACGCACGCTCGTTATTTTCAGAGGTGAGGTTGCCCGTGTAGCCCACCGTATCGCCCGTGCGCTCAAACGGCGGCTGAGCGGTACGCATCCCCCCAAATAGGTAACGTCCCCCTAGGTTGCTGTTGCCCAACTGTACCAGTTGCGTGGTCAGTAGGTCAAACTCCGTGGCAATGGCCTGCATATTGTCTGCACTGGTGGTAAACGTGGAGGCTTGCGTGCTAAGCTCCATCGCTCGGTTAATCAATTCGGTGGCTTGGTCCAACGCCGTAATAGACGATTGCAATTCGGACAGCCCCGAGGAGATGTTTTTAAGGAATTGTTCATCTTGCTTAAGGGTTTGCGTTATTTGCAACAATTGCGTGGTGCTAAGGGGGTTATCAGACGGGCGATTGATTTTTTTACCCGACGACACAATGTTTTGCAGTTGCGTTAGCCTGCTTTGGTTGGTTTGTAGCAAGCGATTGGCTTGGTTGGTCATGGTGTTGGTGGCAACACGGTTGACGGCGTTTGTCATGGTGGGTGCTATCCTTTAGTTCCGTTGATGGGTTGCCCTCACCCTGCCCTCTGCCCGAGGGAGAGGGTAAAAGGGGCGTTATACCATGTTGATAATGGTGCGATACATTTCGTCGAGCGATTTAATCACCTTTGAGGCCGCCTCGTACATGCGTTGGTAGCGCATCAGGTCAATGGCTTCTTCGTCCATATTCACGCCCGACACACTGCTACGGCGAGCATCCAACTCGTCTAACAAATTGGTTTGGTTGGTGGCTCTGTCTTGGTACGATCGGGCATTCGTCCCCAGGCGTGCCACCACGGTTTGATGAAACTGCTCAAAGCTCTGGTTGTTAATACCCGCCATAGCGGTGTAGCGCAAGCCTGCCATGGCCAAGGCGTTACGATTGTCGCCACCACCGCTAAAGCCACCTGTGACGCTACTGTCGTTAGCGGCTAAGGCCAAGCGTTGCGGAGCATCCACCAAGTTGGGGTTAAGCTCCATGTGTAACAGGGTAGGCCCCGTACCAGGGTACGAGCTTTTAAGGCTAAAGATGGTAGAGGCGGCGCCAGTGTTGTGCAGGTTGCCGTCCAAGTCTCGGCCGCTGGCTTGTAGGGTGTTAAACGATGAGGTAAGACTGCTAAACAGGGCGTTAATATCGTCAAACACCGCCATGACAGATTTAACCGTGGGGTTGTTGCCCGCAATATCCAAAATGCCCTTTAGCTGGCCACTGGTAATGGTGTCAGTAATATCCACGGCACTGTTGCTGGTGGTAAGGCGTGCAGGTACACCAGCGGCGTTAGCCTCGGTGCTGACCGTAAGTGTTAGCTCGTTGAGTAGGAGTTTGCCCCGCACCAGCTCTTGTCCGCCCAACGACACCCGAACGAGGTTGTTGGGCAAATCTTCCACAATAATATCGGCCGAGAGCGAGAGTTCTTCGAGCAATTGGGCGCGACGGTCCAGCAAATCGTTAGGGCTACCTGCCGATGCGGTAACAGCGCTAATGTTGTTGTTTAAATCGGCCAGGTTCTGGAGTTTGGTGTTAAAGTCGGCCACGGCAATGCCCAACTGGCTGGCGTTAAGGGTATCTTGCTGGCCTTGCACCCCTACCAAGTTGCCGTGTAGCTGTAGCAGTTGTCGCCCCTGCTGCTGAAAGAGGTACATCATATCGTTGGCTTGTTGCAAAAACGCCGAGCGTGAGGCGAGATTTTCGGGTTGGTTGGCCATGTCTTGCACAGCATCAAACAACTGCTGAATACTGGTAGCTAGCCCCTGATCGCTGGGTTCGCCCACAATGTCTTCAACCTGAGTCATGGTTTTGTTGACGAATTCAAACTCGCCCGCTTTACTTTGTTCGTAGCGAAACTGATTGTCTAAAAAGCCGTCTCGTACTCGGCTCACCGCATCTAGCTGTACGCCTTGGCCAAACTGGTAAATCAAGCCCGACGCTGGCGCAGGGGGCTGGTAAGGATCGGCCTGCGACAACTCAAGCCGTTGCTTGGTGTAGCCCGCCGTATTGGCGTTAGCAATGTTGTGGTTCACCACAGTCATACCCGCTTGGGCGGCCATAAGGCTACGCTGGGCAGTATGCAACCCCATAAAACTGGGCATATACATGGGCTAACTCTCTCTCTTGATAACTCTCTTGATAACTCTCTTGATCGTCACACCCTCTCCCTCTGGGAGAAAGTCCCCTCTTTCCCTCTCCCTCTGGGAGAGGGTAGGGTGAGGGTCATAAAATCAGGTTGCTCGGATTTTAGGCAAACTGGCATAAGGCTTTTTAGTGGTGGCTTTACCCTGTGCGGTATACGCCGACGCTTGCCGAGCGGTGTCGTTGGCTTCATCGCCACTGAGCAGGGCAATACTTTGCCTTGCCCACTGGAGCGACAGGGCCAGCAATTCGTCGATTTCGGCACTTAGGCTTAGGGCAAGCTGCATTAACTCGCGTAGGCTGGTGCGTTGTAGCCCCAACTTGGTAAGGGCGTTGTAGCACAGCCTAAACTGTTCGGGCGAGGTGGCACCCGTGGCATGTTGCCACTGGGCAAGGGCATCACCTAGGTGGCCGCTTTCAATGCCGTGGCGTTGTAGTAGGTTAACCCGATGCTTGGCCTGTTTGTGTAATTGAGCGCGTAGGGTTTTCAGTTCCGTGTCCAACTGGGTGAGCTGGCCTAACTGTTCGGTGATGACGGCGTGCTTTTTGGTGGCCAACACGTCTACCGTGCGGTGGTGCAAGGCGAGTTCTTGTTGGATGAGACCCTCAAGCTCTGCGAGTATACCCAGTAAGGGCAAGTCGTTGTCTAAGGCATCCGTTGGCTGGTGTGCCAACACTAGCTCAGCGGTGGGCTGGGCTGGGCTATCTTGATGGGTGGTGCTATCTCTCATAGGTGGATGCCTCGGTTGGGACAGATGCAATACTGAGTATGCCCCTAAGTGTAGTGTACGGTGTGGCTCAAGCTTTATAATCCACCAAAAGGCTAGTGTTATAGGCGTAAGCTCGTTCAACATCGGCCATGCTTAGCCCTACGTAGCCCGCTTTTTGGGCGATGCTCTCAATTTCGGCATAAGCCCTGTGTAAGCGTTTGGGCAGTGTGGCGTTGGCAGGTGCTGGGGCTTGAGCGGGTGTAGTAGGCTTCACCTCGGGGGGAGTGGCTTGGGCAGGCTGGTTGGCCAAAGCTCGTTTGGCAGCCAGTTGAGCCATGGCTGCACTGGGTTGCACCCCTTGGCTGGCCTGTACGGCTTGGCTGGTTTGTGTACGTTGGGCTTGCACCATCGCCCCAAAACTGTTGGGCGGGAAGCCATTACTGCTGGTACGTGAGAGTTCCATGGTTGGCTAGCTCGTGGGTTGGATGGGTAAAGGTTTGAGTTCGGTAAAGCCAGTGTTAAGTGCAGGTTGAGCAAGGCTCTTGGCCTGTGGTGGTGGTGGAGACGTTGTGCTAGCCAGCTTGGCAGCGGCTTCTTTTTCTTCAAACGGTTTTTGGTTGAGAAATTGAAAGGCTTGAGCAAACACGTCTTGCGCTAGGCCAATGCCTTGGCCAGCGGTTTTGGCCATATTGCCTGCCATTTCTTGGTGCATTAGCCCTCTAAAGGTCTCTTCGGCTTCGCCGCCGCCTAAGGGGTTGTCGCTACGGTCAACGGTGGCATCCATGGCTTGTAAAAATTGTTGGAGAAAAACGGCTTCAAGCTCGGTGGCGGTTTTTTTGAGCTGTTGCGTATCACGTGAGCTAGGCTGGGCATATTCGGTGCGTATGCGTTGCGCCATGGCTTGGCTCAGCGTGTTGGGCATAATTGGGTTGGCTCTCTAACTCGGTGAAAATGACTCTCTTCTACCCCTAGTATGGCAGAAGTGCCTCTCCCTTAGCATACGCCAAAGGGATGAACCCGTGTTGCGCTGTTGTTACAGTAAGCGACCTTTTACTGAAGCCCTGCTTTGGCCTTTACCCGTTGCATTTTAGCCAGTAGTGGCTCTGCCAAGGGGTCTTCGTCTCGGCGGTCGTCAATTTTTAAGCTGGTCACCACCCGTTGAACACCGCCCGTAAAGGCCGCCTCGTGCATGGCTGAAACCACCTCTAGCAACAGGCTTAATTCGCCCCGCAACGTGGTAGACATGGGGTTAAGGTGATATTCCACACTGGGGTAGCGTAACAACACCTTTTCGGCTTCGGCAATGGTGTCGCCTAAACTGGTACTGCCTGTACCTAACGGCACTAACGAAACATCAATTTTAACCACAGGCATCAGAGAGGTCTCCTTTAACTAAGGGGTAAGGTCGTTTGGCCACAAGCTGGCATCCAGCTCTGCCAGCCATGCCGTAGGGAGCATGGCCTCCCATTGTAGCACATGGCTGTGCTGCCAAACGGCTTTAGGCCAATCTTCTACCAGCCACTTGCTGGCATCTTTAGCGGTGGTGATGACTAAAAGCTGGGGATGGTGCGCTTGGTGCGACTGGTAGTGTTGAGCCACCTGCCTGCACACCTCGGGGGTGTATTGGGCATGGTCGGCCAGCCGATGATGCCCCAACACCGTCACCCCCTCACTGGCCACGGCAGCTTCAAATGCATCACCTTGGGCTAAACCACTCACCAACAACGCTGCCCACCCTGCCAACGCCTGCAAAGGGAGGGTCTTGCCTGTGGCTAGGGCTAACCAGCCCGTGGGGGCAAAGGTCACGCTAGCAAAAGCGTTAGGCGAGAGGTGTGTTAAGCCCTGTGCCACAGATGGGGGCAAGCTGCTTTTAGCCTCTTCGCCCTGCACGACAGAGCTGGCGTGAGCGGCAAGTACATGCGTTGCTCGGCGAAGGGCGTGGGAGAGGGGTTCACGGTTGGGGCCAGTGGGTAACACGTAGCCGTTGCCCACACCTCGGTGGGGGCGCACGTCTACCAGTAACAGGTTGGCTTGGCGGCTGAGGCGTTGGTATTGGTAGCCATCATCCAGCAATACCACGTCGGGCTGATACGCTTGGTAGGCTTGTTGAGCAGTGAGGCAGCGGTTGCGCCCTACAATCACCACGGCTTGGGGGAGGGCTTGTTGCAATTCGTGGGCTTCGTCGCCAAAGGCGGGATGTGTGGCTTGGGCATAGCGTTGTGGGGCAGTGGCTCCATACCCTCGGGATAAAATGACCACCCGCTTGCCTTGGGCTAGCCAATGCTTTGCCAAGGCTTTAACCACGGGTGTTTTGCCAGTGCCGCCCGTGGTAATATTACCCACACTGACCACAGGACAGGGCAGCGTAACTACGCTAAGCCAACCCCATTGCAAAGCCAGTTGACGCACCCACCACGCAAGAGTATACCCCCAGCGTAACACAGCGGTAAGCCCTACCCACACCCATGGCGGTGTAGACGCATAATGCCACGTTACTATCTGCTTAAGATAGTAGGATTTACTCATTCCCACCCTCTCCCTTCGGGAGAGGGAAGGGTGAGGGACAGCCATTTTTAACTATTGTTGGTCGTCCCTCACCCGTTGCTCCCGCAACGACCTCTCCCGAAGGGAGAGGTAAGGATGCTCTTTTGGTTTGAGGATTCTTCATGCTACTTCGCATCTTCGGGCAAGGTGGCCTGCTTTAGCAGCGCATCGGCTCGGGCGTGGCCGTTGCAACAGCCCACGTGGCCAGGGTTGTGCTTTTTAGGGGGGGATACGTCAGGCGTGGCAAGGGTACGCATCACGTTAACACTGCCATACTGAGCAGGAGCCACCTGCACAAAACCGCCACAGGCAGGGCAGCCATCGTCTAACAAGGCTTGCAACCCACCCTCAGTATCTGAAGTAGATCGTTCGCCGTGCCAAGGGCAGGTTTCGCACTGTAGGTGGTAACTGGGCATAAGCGACCTTAGCGACGTTATAGCGGGTCAACGGCCGCCCCAGTGGCATCGGCCATGGCACGAGCAGCTTCTAACGAGCTGAGTACCCCTAGCTGAATAACCACGCCGCCCTTGTGGCGTTTGACCACAGGCGAGGCACCTTGCGCTTGGTAGCGGGGCAGGGCTTGTTTGGCCTCATCTTCGGTGGCAAAGCCAGCCACATACACCCTATACAGTTTAGGTGCGCTGGCCGTGGGGGCAGGCGGTGCAGGGGGCGTGGCAGGGGCTGCATCGGGGGGTGGGGCTTCAGTTGCGAGCGGGTTAACGCCTTCGGCGGGAGCCTCTGTGGGTGAGGTTGGTGTGAGGCTACTGTCTACCACGGCGGGTTCGGGGTGTTGGCCATCAACCCCCATAAACGGAGCCATGGGCTTTGCCGTACTTTCTGAGGGGACGTTGACATCGGCCTCATCAAAACCGTTGGTGGTTCTGGGGGCAAAAGGGCTGGCTTCTTGGCGGTCAGTTACTAGGGGGGCTGTGTCAGGGTTGCGGGTGTTAAACTTTAGGCTCAACTGGTCAAAAAACAGGCTAAAAAACACCAGCATCACCGCCATTGAGACGACGACCACTGTTATAAACAACACCAAGGTTTTTTTCATGTTCATAACAGGTCAGCTTTCACACGCTTAAACTATCCACATAGAATGATGTTTATAGTTTACCCTTAGTAGCAGGGTGCTAGCAAGTGGCAAGAGAGGTAAACTCAACCGTTATCGCCTAAGCTGGTGAACTATCCGTACCCAACCATAACAACGGGTTGCGTAAAGCGTTGGTTTGCGTCGTGTTAATGCGCTGCCAATACGTATGTTCTAACACTAAGGTGTCGCCTAGCCATTGCCCACCTAAGGCTTGCGTCACCTCGAGCAAATGTGCTTGCCATGCCCACACTTGTAAACGCAAGGTCGCCTTGGGGTAACCTTTTGCCAAGTGCTGAGCGGCCACTAACAACAAACTGGTTTGCACCTCGGCGGGGACACCCAAGCTACAGCGCAGGGTTAGTTCGGCGTAAGGTTGTTGGGCTGTTGGGGCTTGTAATTCAATATACGCTAGGGGCGGGCGGTTGGCTTGGGCAGAGGACGTACCACCCGCTACTACCCAACGTCTGCTCCAGCGGTAGCCCCACCATTTGCGCCACGTTTGGCGCACACCATGCCACCACCAATCCACGGCGTGGGGTAATAAACAGGTATGAAAAGCCGAAGGGGTAGCCTCGTGCCATAAGCCAGCCAGTTGAGGCATTTCTTGTAAGGCAACTTCGTGCAGGGTGGTGCCTTGGGGCAACCCCATGGGGTGCGTTTGGGCGTATTGGCATAAGCTGGCCACGGGCCACTCAAACCGTCCAAAGTGGGTCAGCTTGGTAAAGCCACCCTCTTTGGCGAGGGCTAGGGCTTCAGTATCCGTGGCCGAAAGGTACAGCAAGAGCCGCTCCAACCCCTTTGCGCCGTAATGGCTAATGGCAAATGCCAGCAAGGGCTTGGCCATGGTCACGCTCGAGGCTTCGGGGCTAAGGATGAGCGGATCAATGCGCCCCCGCGGGTGCCGCCAACTG
Source organism: Vampirovibrionales bacterium (assembly GCA_044347425.1). Taxonomy (GTDB): domain Bacteria; phylum Cyanobacteriota; class Vampirovibrionia; order Vampirovibrionales; family JAJTHC01; genus JBIKUS01. Next base: position 13,077 of record JBIKUS010000001.1, read on the forward strand.
TCACGCTTGACTTGCAGCAGGCCAACAGGTTGCCCTTCTTCGCTTAACACGTGAAGCCCTGCCCATAGCTTAAGGGGTAAGCCTACACTTCGTAACACCACATCAGCTAGCCACCACAGCGTAGGGTTGCGGGAGTAGCCCACCCCTTGTGTGGCCCATAACTGGGCAATGGCGTGACGATGCCGCCACGTAAGTGGAGTAATGCGCAACACAGGTGGAGTCTTGCCGCCTCTTAAAGATTAGCTCACAAACAACACTAGTGAGTATAGTTTAATTTGGCCATGCTGGCAAAGTTTACAATGGCTGGCTCTCGTACACCCACGCTTGTAGCTGGTAGCGTAAGACCCACCCGCCTGTGACGGGGTCTCGTACCAAACTGGCTTGCCTAAGAGGGTCGGTCTCTTGGGCGACGGCAAGGGGTTGCTTGGTGACTTGTCTCGCCGTCATGGCTTGCACAGGTTGGTTGGCCGTGGTGGTTTTAAGGGAGACTTCTACCATCGCCAGTGCCTGCCCTGCCCGTTTAACGGCAAGTGTGAGCATGGGCTTGGGTTCGGCCACGTTGTTGGGTTGGCTTTCGGCAAAGGCGGGTTGTGCGCATGTGGGGCTAGCTTCTCGTTCGGGTTGCACCATGTAAAAGCCTGTGGGCAGGGTGGTGCCGCTTTGCCTAAGCGTTAGCGGTGCGCCTACACGTAACAAGGCGTAAGGCAAAGCGGGGAGCTTCCGCTCGCCTACATCCGTGTGTTTTTCTACAGGGGGTGGAGGTGTTTCCTTATGCCAAAACTTCCACCAAGGCACTTTGGGCTTGTTACTTTGTTTTGCTAAGGCGGGGTTGTAACCAGGGGGATTGTCGTACACGGTGGTTTGTGGCAATGCCCCCTTTGGGGCTTGGTTAGAGGGTACTAAGTGATACGTCCCCGAGGTTTGGTCGTAGGGTTGCCAGCTTTCTTCAGCATGGGTGGGCGGCGTGGTCACTGCCAGTGCGCTTAGCACAAAGCCAAGAGCCAACAGGGCTAAGGTGCGATGCTTCATGGGCAAACTCCTCTATAAGTAATTAAATAACTTAGCGGCACGGCTGGTTTGGCCTTGCTCAACATACAGGCTGGCCAGTTGGCGTAAGCTAGCTTTATAGCGTTGCACGTCGCTACCTTGTTTGGCGTAGCCCAAGCTCTCTTTGTAGGCACTTTCGGCCAGTTGAGGCTGTTGCGTACGTTGGTAAGCCAAAGCCAAGTGATGGTACACATCGGCCATGCCTGTAGCTCCCCCCAAGGCCAGCAGCGGAGCCTCAGCTTGAAGGGCTTGTTGCAACACACCTACGGCGGCTTGCGGTTGCCCCAGTTGCAGCTTAAGTATGCCTAATTCATGCGCCACTTGGGCAGGTTGTGCCAGCGGGGGTTGCCCATTCGCCACAGCCTGCTGCGGGGGGAGCCATTGCAGGGCTTGTTCAAGCACGTGGTTGGCCGTTTCAAACTGATGCTGGCCTTGTAACCAACGGGCATGGGCTAGGCTCACCTGTTGGGCTTGGGGTAGTAGGTTACGCTCGCCTAAAAATTGGGTGGCTTGCTCATAAGCGGTGTGAATGCTTTGGGCGGGGGCATCGGCCTTGGTGAGCAGTTTGGGGCGTTGTTCAAGCAATTTGGCCAAGGTGCTGGCGGGTTGGGTCGTTTCTAGGGTAGGCCATTGCTCGTTGAGCCAGTCCAAAGCTACCGCCCACTCCCTGTCTTGTATGGCTTGGTAGTAGGGGGCAAGTTGTTGGCGTTGTTGCGCCATACTGGCTTGCGGTAACTGCTCTTGGGGGGCTGTATTGCCCACGCTGGCCCGTTGCACCAAGGGCGGTGCATCGGGCGAGACTGGCCAAGCGATAGGCTGCTGTAGTAAGGCTTCCACCCATTCGCCCACCACGGTTGAAGGTTGCCCCAAGGCCTCGGTGACGTGGCCATCCAACCGTTGAGCAGCTCGGCGAAGGCTGGCTTCAATCAGGGGGGTATCGGGCGAGGGTTGGCGTACTTCGTGGTCAATCAGGGCGAGGTAATCGTCTAGCTGTTGGCGTAGGACATCGGGCGCACCTAGTAAGTTAGCGGTTTGTTGCAAATCTCTTACAATCGCTTGGCTGGTAAGCGTCTCGTTTTGCAAGTGCATGGCCACGGTTTCAAGGGCATCGGCGGCTTGCGTGGCCAAGGGCGGGGCTTCGCTCACTTGCGGAGGCAGAGTTTGCGGTTGCCATACGGGTTGGCTAGGCAACACAGGGCTATTGTTGATGAGGGCGTTACTGGTGCCTTGCAGGCTGTAGCCCGCATCTGGGGCGGTAAACTGTATGCCTGCTGCCAGTAGCCCTTGTTGTGCCGCACTGCTTTGCCGTGCTAACCAGTCAGATTGTTGTGGCGTGAGAGCAGGGTTCAGATCGGCGGAGTCGTCGGGCGAAGGCTGTGTGCCACGGCCACGGCTACGGCCTTGGTCGTCGGGTGCGCCAAGAGGGGTGGGCTGTGGGTAGCCAATGGGTGCTGAACTGAGACGTGTCACCATCATAGTGGGTTATGGCCTTGAGCTTATCAGAGTCGTAGAGCAAAACAGGCGATGCGTGGTAGGGGAGGGCAAACCGATCGCACACCTTACCTTCGGTATCGGGCAGGGTGAGCTTGGGCTTAAGAGTGTTGCGTGGTAGTTAGGCTGGTTGGTGTAGCCGTTGGCCGATGGTAGCCTGCACCCCTACATCAAACAGTGTAGGGCAATTATTACCTTTTGCAGGGCAAGCTTGGCCACATTGCTGCTTTGGTGTAAGGGGGTAAGTATAACAATGAGCTTAAGATGCTTGTGAACACTACGCCTATGCGCTAAACTGTGGTAAAGTAGTCTGGGTTGCCAATAGGCTTAGGCGTATTGTTAAACGAGTCGGTGCCGTCTCGTTGTCGTAGAAAGGCTGGCCTTGCAACTAGGCTGTAGGCCACACGGTTTTGGATAGTTTCACCCCATGTTTGAACGCTTTACAGAAAAAGCCATCAAAGTCATTATGCTTGCCCAAGAAGAGGCTCGTCGCCTAGGGCATAACTTTGTTGGTACCGAACAGATTTTACTTGGCTTAGTGGGCGAAGGCACGGGCATTGCCGCCAAAACCCTTAAGGGCATGGGGGTCAACCTCAAAGAAGCCCGAGCCGAGGTAGAAAAGATTATTGGCCGTGGCAGTGGCTTTGTCGCCGTCGAGATTCCCTTTACCCCTCGCGCTAAACGTGTGCTTGAATTGTCATGGGATGAAGCTCGCCAGCTAGGCCACAACTACATCGGCACGGAGCATCTCTTGCTTGGGTTGATTCGTGAAGGCGAGGGCGTTGCTGCTCGTGTGCTTGAAAACCTTGGCGTAGACTTGGCCAAAGTGCGTACCAATGTGATACGTATGTTGGGCGAAACCCGTGGTGTGGGTGCTTCAACCGCTAGTGGGGGCAGTGCTTCGCCTTCGGGTGGGCGTACCAAAACGCCAACGCTAGATGAGTTTGCTCAAAACCTTACCCTTGCTGCCCAAGAGCAACGCCTTGACCCTGTGGTTGGCCGTGAGACCGAAATTGAACGTGTGATTCAAATTTTAGGCCGTCGTACCAAAAACAACCCTGTGTTGATTGGTGAGCCTGGTGTGGGTAAAACCGCCATTGCCGAAGGTTTGGCGCAGCGCATCGTTAATGACGAAGTGCCTGATATTTTGGTGGACAAAAAAATTGTTCAGCTGGATATTGGCTTGCTGGTTGCGGGTACTAAGTACCGTGGTGAGTTTGAAGAACGCCTTAAAAAAGTAATGGATGAAATTCGCCAAGCGGGCAACATTATTTTGGTGATTGACGAAATGCACACTTTAATAGGTGCGGGTGCTGCCGAAGGTGCCATTGATGCAGCCAACATCCTCAAGCCCTCGTTGTCTCGGGGTGAACTGCAGGTGATTGGTGCTACCACCATTAGCGAATACCGCAAACACATCGAAAAAGATGCTGCCCTTGAGCGTCGCTTCCAGCCTGTGTACGTGGATCAGCCTAACCTCGAAGACTCTGTGGAGATTTTGCGTGGCCTGCGTGAAAAGTACGAAGAACACCACAAGCTAACCATTACTGATGAAGCCATTGTCTCGGCCGTTAAGCTGAGCGACCGCTACATCAGCGACCGTTTTCTGCCCGATAAAGCCATTGACTTGATTGACGAGGCCTCGTCTCGGGTGCGTTTAAGCGTGAGTACTTTGCCCCCCGAAGGCAAAGAGCTTGAGCTTGAAATTAAGCAACTGGTGCGAGACAAAGAGCAAGCTATTCGCAATCAAGAGTTTGAAAAAGCCAGCGACTTGCGTGACCTTGAGCAAACCAAGCGTGACAGCTTGCGAGATATGGCCGATGCCTTTAAAAAAGAGCAAGAAAAGTTTAAGGTGAGTGTCACCGAAGAGCATATTGCCCATATTGTCAGCCAATGGACGGGCGTACCCGTCTCCAAATTGACCGAATCTGAAGGCGAAAAACTGCTCAAAATGGAAGATATCTTGCACCAGCAAGTCATTGGCCAGCACGATGCGGTTGTGGCCATTAGTAAGGCCATACGCAGGGCGAGGGTTGGGCTTAAAAACCCCAGTCGGCCTATTGGCTCGTTTATCTTTAGTGGCCCCACAGGTGTAGGTAAAACAGAGCTTGCTAAAGCTTTGGCGGGTTACTTCTTCGGCTCCGAAGATAGCATGATTCGCGTGGACATGAGCGAGTACATGGAACGCCACACCGTTAGCAAACTGATTGGCTCGCCCCCAGGCTATGTAGGCTTTAACGATGGTGGCCAACTGACCGAAGCCGTACGCCGAAAGCCGTACAGCGTGGTGTTGTTTGACGAGGTGGAGAAGGCTCACCCCGACGTGTTTAACACCCTGCTGCAAATACTTGATGATGGCCGTTTGACCGACAGTAAAGGTCGTACGGTTGACTTTAAAAACACCATCATCATCATGACGAGTAACGTGGGCGCACGGGGTATTGAGAACCCAACACCGTTTGGTTTCGCCTCAAAATCCTCTGATGCTGACCGTTACGCCAAGATGAAAGACACCGTGTTAGACGAGTTAAAGCAAGTGTTTCGCCCCGAGTTTCTCAACAGGTTGGACGATACCATCATCTTCCAACAACTCTCCAAGGATGAAATTAGGCAGATTGTTGACCTCATGGCCAAAGACTTGTTCGGCCGTTTGGCTCAGCAACGCCTACGCCTCACCTTGTCTGACGAAGTGAAGGACGAGTTGGCCAAAGAAGGCTACAGCCCCAGCTACGGTGCAAGGCCGTTGCGTCGTGTCATTCAAAAGCGTATTGAAGACCCCTTGTGCGAGGAGTTGCTCAACAACCGCTTTAAAGAAGGCGACGTGATTCAAGCCGAACTGAAACCGCTGGATGAACCCGCCGAGGCTACCACTGCCGATGACGGCGATACCCAAAAGAAAAAAGTGGTGCGAGATGTTCTCTTTACCCACGCTGGTACGGTACCGCTTGAAGAATTTGATGAAGAAATTCGCAATATGCAACGTAAAGGTAGCAACAAGCCTTCCTCCACCAGTATCACCTCGGGCGGTAGTTCGTCCTCGGGTGGTGGCACTGGCCGTAAAAGTGGCGGCGGTGGTGGCACCAAACTTAAAGAGCTTGAGGCGTAAACAGTCTGCTTAATCCCTCTCCTGATAAGGAGAGGGATCCTCTTATCAATACTTGCTCTTCGTTTTGATTAAAGCTCTTGCCATGACTCTGCTTGACACTCTCATCACCCATGCTGATGTAATGACCCCCAACGGGTTGGAACGTGAGCTTGCCGTTGGTCTCGCCAACGGCCAAATCGTCGCTTTAGGTGATGCTGCCCTTGCTCTGCCCGCCCAACACACCGTCAACGCCAAGGGCTTGACCGTGCTACCGGGTTGTATTGATTCGCAGGTGCATTTTAGAGAGCCAGGCCTCGAATACAAAGAAGATCTCTCCACAGGCACGGCGGGAGCGGTGCTTGGTGGAATTACCACCGTGTTTGAGATGCCCAACACCAAGCCTAACACCACCACCGCCGAAGCGATTGCTGACAAATTTGCCCGAGCCCAAGGCCGAGTGTGGAGCAACGTGGCCTTTTTTGTCGGAGCCGACCTCACCAACGCTTCCCAACTGGCACACCTTGAAACGCTACACGGGTGTAGCGGGGTTAAAATCTTTATGGGGTCAAGCACGGGTAACTTGCTGGTGGCCGACGATGACAATCTGCGGCTCGCCCTACGCAGTGGCCGCCGCCGAGTGGCCATCCACGCCGAAGACGAAGCCCTCCTCCTCGCCAATCGTCCGATGGTCGAAGCCGAAGGTGTCACCGTACACACCCACCCTCGTTGGCGAAGCGAAGAAGTCTGTCTACGGGCAACGCAACGCATTCTCGCCCTAGCGCACGAAACCAAACGTCCCATCCATGTGCTGCACGTTACTACCGCTCAAGAGGCCGAGTTGTTGGCGCAACACAAAGCCATTGCCACCATGGAAGTGACCCCGCAACACCTCACCTTGTTTGCACCCGACTGCTACGATCGCCTTGGCTCTTACGCTCAAATGAACCCGCCCATCCGAGAAAAGCACCACCAAGAGGCTTTATGGCGGGCCGTTCAACTAGGCGTAGTGGATGTACTTGGTAGCGACCATGCCCCCCACACCCACGAGGAGAAGGCCAAGCCTTACCCCCAAAGCCCTAGCGGGTTGACGGGTGTGCAAACCCTGTTGCCTCTTATGCTTAACCATGTACACCAAGGCCGTTTAACCCTGCATCGGTTGGTGGATTTGCTCTGTTATGGCCCTGCACGCCTGTTTGGCACGGTAGGTAAAGGCCGCATCGCCCTAGGTTACGATGCCGACTTGACCCTAGTTGACCTGAACCGCACCGAAACCATAACCCATAACTGGATGGCCAGCAAAACAGGGTGGACCCCTTTTGACGGGATGCAAGTAACGGGCTGGCCAGTGCATACCGTGGTAGGTGGCCACTTTGCTGTTCGGGATGGCCACTTGCAAGGTGCGCCCATGGGACAGCCCGTGTCGTTTTTGCCCTAGGTATTGGCTTAAAGTAGGTTTTTTTGTATAAGGTAAGGCCACTATGTTGGATACTGTCGTGTTAAATAGTGGTCTTCTCGCATCTGCCTTACCTAGTGCAGGCACGGCTAGTATGGTGGCTTGGGTATTGTTTTTCGGGTTGGCGGCACAGTGGTTGGCATGGTGGCTTAAACTCCCCTCCATCCTTATTTTGTTAACACTGGGCTTATTGGTAGGCCCTTCGGCCTTGTGCTTGGTGGATACGCCTGCCCTGTTGGGTAAAGCTTTCCAGCCCCTTATCTCAATGGCGGTGGCTATTATCTTATTTGAAGGGGGGCTTAACCTTAGGCTTGCTGATATTAAAGGGGTAGGCAAGGCCACCACTCGGCTGATTGTGCTAGGGCTGGTGGTGACGTGGGTACTTACCACCGTCATCGGACTATGGACACTTCACTTACCTGTGCAGTTGGCTTTACTGGTAGGGGCAATTTTAGTGGTAACGGGGCCTACCGTCATTATGCCGCTCATGCGGCAAGTGTCGTTAAAAGGTGCCGTCCCCAGTATGCTCAAGTGGGAAGGTATCGTAAACGACCCTATTGGAGCCTTACTGGCCCTGCTGGTGTTTGAGGCGATTGTGACGCAAGGCCCCACGCTACTGGTGAGTGTGTTGCTTACCAGCGTGCTGATGACCTTACTTGTCACCGTGGTGGTGGGGGGGAGCTTATCTCTACTAATAGGCCATATGTTACGTAAGCATTGGGTACCGCATCACCTTGAATCGCCCACCGTGCTGATGTTAGTGGTGGTGGGCTTTGTTCTCTCTAACACGTTGCAACCCGAATCGGGCTTGATGGTAGTGACGGCCATGGGTATCTTTTTAGCCAACCAGCCTGGCCTTAGGGTTAGCCCCATGATGGAGTTTAAGGAGAATCTGGGGGTACTCATTCTCTCATCGCTATTTATTTTACTGGCCAGCAGGTTAGATTGGGATGCCTTTACGCTGCTGGGTTGGCAAGGTGTATGGTTTACGGTGCTGCTATTGCTGGTGGTCAGGCCTGTGGCGGTGTGGGTAGCCATGCAGGGCATGACGACAGTCACTTGGCAAGAGAAGCTATACCTTTCGGCCATTGCCCCTAGGGGGATTGTGGCGGCGACCATTGCCAGCTTGTTTGCCCTTAAACTCTCGGAATATAACGTGCCACAAGTAGAGCTGTTAGAGCCGCTGTTTTTTTGCGTGATTATTGGTAGTGTTTTAGTGAGTAGCCTATTGGCCAGCCCTTTGGCTAAGCTGCTTGGCTTGTGTGGTAAAAATGCACCTGGTGTGGTGATTGTGGCCGCACACAGTTGGGCAAGGCAGTTGGGCAAACACTTGCAAGATTCGGGCATCCCCGTGTGTTTGGTAGACAGTAACACCAGCCAAATTGCGTTGGCCAAAGCGGCCAATTTAACCACCCTACAAGGCAATATTTTAAGCGAAGACGTGAGGCTGCAACTAGATTTAGCTACCTATAATCACTTATTGGCCTTAACCTCTAACCACGAAGTGAACACCTTAGCGATGCACCACTATAAAGGGGTGTTACGTGATGAGCGACGTTTTCAACTGGCGGCTCCCGAAGGTACCACGTTACAGGCGTTAGCAGGCAACCCCGTGTTTACCCCAACCACCAGTTTTAATAGCATCCGCGATGCCATGAACTTGGGTTACCAACTGCGAAGCCTTACTTTGGCCGATACGGCTACGTTAGCAGAAGCCTTAAGTGATACAACGCTGAGCTTACCCACTGAGTTTGAACCTTGGTTAGCGGTGACATCTAAGGCACAAGCCTTGCTGGTGGGGGCTAAGGCAATTGCCCAAGCCGATGCTGCCCAAGGCTTAGGCGGTGCGGTAGTGATAGGGTTAGTTAAGCCCTAAGCCAACAGCCCTTTAACCACATACTAGGCTAAAGGGCTATTAGGCTTTAATAGGTGTGTCTCTCGGGTGGTTAATTTTAAAAGTGTGGTCTCTCAGTCTAAAAACAGTTCTCTTGTTAGGCTCTCTATAAAACTAAAAAAGGTGATAACAAAGGGAGTAACCATGCGAGTTTTTAGGCAGAGGCAGACAACGCCCAAGCAGAAGTAATACCCGTAACGTCTTCGGGTTGTTGGGTAAGGCTAGCTAACCACAATTCCCATTTTTGATCGTCTAAGCGGCTTTTGCTTTGTTTGGTAGCAGTTTGGTTGTAGACAATATCAGCAGCAGAAAAGAGTGTGATGGGTGACATAATGAGCGGTTCCTACGGTCTCTTGCTTCAGGCCATGTCGCCCTAGTTACGCACTGGTGTTGCCGAGTGGTGTGTTTAACACGACGGGCAGCACCCCTTGGTAGCAGGGTGTGTGGCTTAAAGTGGGGATGTTTCGTCTCTAGTTGAAGGAGGCAGTACCGAGTGTATCGGACACTTAAATAAACAACTATATACGGAATAAATTGTTAGTATTCACGGAATTGTTACATTTGTTTATATTTTAAATATGTCTTGTTGTTTGTCCTTCCTCTTGTTAGCGCAATCTGCCAACAGAGGCTGGCCAAAACCGCCTTTTACCCTTACACTACAAGGTATTGCGTTTTTAGCCCTTGCCTGCAAAGCTTTAGCCTGCACCTATGCACATACAATTGCTTGATATTGACAACTTCAAATCCTTTTCGGGGCGAACGCTAATACCCTTTAGGAAGGGTTTTACCACCGTGAGCGGCCCCAACGGTAGTGGTAAAAGCAACATTGTGGACAGCCTCCTGTTTTGCTTGGGTCTCTCCAGCTCTCGCACTATGCGGGCAGACAAACTGGGCGATCTCATCAATAACACCTCCCGCCGCCGAGAAGCCAGCGTGACCGTAGTGTTTAACTGCACCGCCGACGACCCCCCGCTGCCCACGCACCTAGCTACCCCTCAAGGCGACGAAACGCCAGACGCTCCCAGTTATGCCGACTACCTTGCCAACCTTGACCCTGCCCAACTGGTCACCATTAGCCGTCGCATCAAGCAAACCCCCAGCGGGGTGAGCAGTACCTACATCCTTAACGGCCAAGTCACCACTCTGACAGAGATCCACGAACTGCTGGCGCAATATCACGTCTCGCCAGGCTCGTACAACGTAATGATGCAGGGCGACGTGGCCAGTATTGTTACCATGTCCGCCACAGAGCGGCGTAAGATTGTGGACGAATTAGCAGGCATCGCCGAGTTTGACCGTAAAATTGAACGTGCGCAAACCGAACTTTCTCAAGCGGCTGATACGGCTAAACAAAACGAAGTGTTGCTCACCGAGATTGAAAGCCGATTGGGCGAATTGGAAGGTGAGCGTAATAAAGCCCTTAAATACCAAGCCCTTAAAGAGCAATTGGCCACCTGCAAGGCGCAAGAAGCTCTTGCCGAATTGAAAACCCTGCTTGAACAACAAGCCAGTCTGCAAGCGCAACACCATAGCCGAACGGAGCAAGTGACCTTTGCAAAGGCGCAAGTGACCGACTTGCAGGAGGCCAGCCAACAAGCGACTTCTGTTTTACAAGCGTTAAATCACAACGTGCGCCAAAAGGGCGAAGACCAACACATTGCCATACAAAAACAGGCCGAAGTCATCAAAGGCCATGTGGCACGCAAAGAGCAACAGCTTGCTTTGTTAGATGAGCAAGATGTTGAAGCCCAGCAGCAACGCCAACGGCTAGACGAACAGCAAGCGCAAGCCAAACGCTGGCTCGCTGAGCGTGAAACCACCCACGCCATGCTCACCCAACAACGCACCGAGTTGGAGGGCATGATTGCCACCGAAAAAGCCAACCTCGCCGAGGCTCATGCTCAATTTGAAGCTTGGAGCAGCCAAGACGGCGAGCGAGCAGCCCACCAGCAACAGGCACGCCAAGCGTGGCAAACCGCCCAAGATGCCTTGGCTACCCGCCAACGAGCTTTACTAGACGGGCAAGCCCAACACCAACGCCAAGCCCAAGGGCAACAACAGCAACAACAACGCCTGCACGAAGCGCAAAGCCGTCGGCAATCGCTTGAGCAACGCTATACTGCTTTGGCCAAAGCCTTTGAGGCGATGGAAACCGAGAAAGCTCAGTTAGACGATGCCCTACGTCAAGCCACAACCGACCTCACCACGGCCAAGGCGGCGGCGCAACGCTACGCCGTTGATCTGCCCGCCCTAGAGCGGCAGGTGTTTCAGCTCGAGGCGCAACGCCGAGCCATGGAAGAAGTCAGCTTCAGCCGTGCCGTGGATGCTATTTTGCAACAGCCGTGGTCGGGTGTGCATGGTACGGTGGCGCAATTGGCACAGGCCGACCCCGATGCACAACTCGCCCTTGAGATTGCCCTGGGTGGCCGTGTGCAAAACATTGTGGTAGATGATGACGGCGTGGCCAAAGAGGGTATTGAGTGGCTCAAACAGCGCAAACTCGGCCGTGTAACCTTCCTCCCCCTCAATAAGATTAAAGGCCAGCGTGCGCCCCATACCCCGCCTAACCATGCAGGCGTAGTGGATTATGCCATTAACCTGATGCAATTTGGCCCGTGCTACGACACCGTGTTTGCCTTTGCCCTAGGCGATACGCTGATTGTGGAAAGCATTGACATGGCTCGCCCGCTGATGGGACGCTACCGCATGGTGACGCTCGACGGCTCACTGCTGGAGAAAACAGGGGCAATGACGGGAGGCTCCACCAAGCAAGGGGGGCAGGGGCTGTTGCGCAATACCAGCCAACACACCGCCGAATTGGCCAACCTGCAAGACCAACTCACTACCCTAAAACACCAAGCCGAAGTTGCCAACAAGGCCTGCCAACGCCACCAAACCAAGGTAGACGAGTTGCAAGGCCAGCAGCACGCCTTGCTCCCCAAGCACAGCCGTACCCTTGCCGAGTTAGAGACGTTGGAAGCTCACCTTGCCGAACAACGCCAGCTTGAAGCTGAACTTGCCAAAGCCCCTGTCGCATTGGCCACGGTGGGCGAGGCTCTGCCCAACCTTGACGTTCTGCAAGCTGCTGTAGCCCAAGCCGAAGCACAGGTAGCCGAAACCCACACCGCTTTGCAGGCCATGACGGACACCGAAGGCCAAAACCAGTTGGCCGCCTTGCGAGACCGCATGAAAGAAGCGCAATTTCAGTTGGATTATTTGGAAGGCCAGCTTCGCCACGTGCTGACGCAACTGCAACAGCACGACACCCAAAACCAGATGAAGCAAGCTGCCTTAGACGATTATGAAAACCAATGCCAACAGCTAGCGGCCAAGGTACTACAACGCCAAGCCGAACGTCAGCAACACGCCCACGACAGGCAAGGCTACGAGGCGCAACTGGCCGAGCTGGACGAAGCGATGGCCGCTTTAGGGTCTGAATTACAGCAGCTACGAGCCGAACGAGATAAGGCGCAACAAGCCCTCCTTGCCGTAGAGCGAGACAAAGACAAAGCCGAACGCTCGTTGGCTGAAGCGACGGATGCCGTACAAAGCCTCAACGCTCAACTGTCTACGTTAGGCTTTAACCTTAATGGTGTGCGCCAACACCTGCACAGCCAAGGGATAGACACCAGCGAGGCAGCTTTGTCCAGTGTGCCAACCGCTACCGAGGTGGCCAAAACAGCGGCCAGCCTGCAACAACGCATGGCCACCCTTGAGCCTGTAAACATGCTGGCCATTAAAGAATACGAACGTGTCACCAGTCGCCAAGCCGACCTACGAGACAAGGTGGACACCCTGCAACGTGAGCAAGACGAGCTACGGATGCGGATTACAGGCTACGAAGAATTGAAGCGCGTGTATTTTACCACCGCCTTTACCAACGTGAATGAGCAGTTTAAAACCATTTACGCCGAACTGTCTGACGGGCATGGGCAACTGGTACTCACCCAGCCCGACGACCCGCTGGCGGGGGGGCTGACCATTGAGGCCTCGCCACGGGGTAAAAAGACGCAACGGCTTGAGGCGATGAGTGGCGGCGAAAAGTCGCTAACGTCGCTGGCGTTTGTGTTTGCGCTTCAGCGCACGTCGCCCGCACCCTTTTATGCGTTAGACGAGGTGGACCAAAACCTCGACGGCCTCAACGTGGAGAAGCTCTCTCGCATGGTGCAGCGTGAAAGCAGGGGCAGTAACGATGTGAATGGCGTGGTCAAGGGGGCGCAATTTATTGTGGTATCGCTCCGTAAACCCATGATAGATAACAGCGACCGCACCATTGGTGTCACCCAACAACGCAACGGTGTAACTAAGGTGACGGGCGTGCAGTTTCACCCCGATGCCTTGCCTCAAGCGGTGGGTTAGCTGGTAATACCCATTTTTTGTAAACTGACCTATCAATCAACATCCGTCTAGCCAAGCGATTGAGCGGTAGGGTGGGGGGAAAACCTAAAAAATTAGAAAAAGAAAAAATCACAAAATAGCGGAAACGCTAATAATCTGAAAACTTGCAAAAAGCTACCTTTTGGTAAAACCTTAAAAAAGGACTGGTATTATCACCCGAACAAACCCTTTATCATCCATTCTACTATCAGTGCTTTAATGACATCTTTAGAAACCGACGACACCCAACGTTTTAGTACAGGTAAGTATCGCTTAAACGCCTTAAGAAATCGTACTTTTAAAACATAAGAACGATCCTCAACGGGTGTTACCTTTGTAGGTTTAGCTGGTTGCCCTACTTGGTTAAAAGCGTCGGTCAACGCAGGGTAACATAAGCAAAGTGTTTCTTTTTGCCAAGCAATATTTTTTATACAAACAACTTCTCTTTTCTCACCCCCAAGGGTAATGAAAAGCAAAGTGTTATCTGCGCTTACTCTAAGTGTTGCTAGTTGATGATCAACAAGGGGTTGTAGCACCTGTAACGTTAAAGGATTCATAACAGTTTAACGGTGCTTTCGTTCCAACTCAACCTTTATAAATGAAACAGGGACAGGAGCGTCTTGTAAGGTATCATTTAGTAAGCTGATAATACCATTTTTAAGCTCAGTCACAGCCTCTAACTCATCGTTACCTTTGCAAAGCAGGTTAAACACAGGTGCAAAGGCAATAAAGGCTTTTTCGTCTTCGCTGTAGGCGAGAGTATATTCAACTTCTTTTTCAATAAACTTAGACATACCAAGATTTCGCCGTTCTTGAGGCTTTTGTGAACTCTTTCGGGGTTGTTTAGTTATTAATTTGATACTAGTCTGAGCAACCATAATAGTTTTTGCTACGACTTTCACAAGACAAAGGATCCGACATAATACTGTTATTATAGTTCATCTAAGCGCACAGTTCAATACTATCCTTTGAATAATATACTTTGTAGTGCCTTAAAAAGCGATTCTTGTAACGAGTGTAACGCTACTATTACAGAGTTGGCCTTCCCCCAGCTTGCCCAATTATGGCGGCTAGCCTTGTGCAAACTGCCCTAACTTGGTTACGCTTAACAATAACCTACCCTTACCCTACCTTCGCACCTAAAGAGAGAGCCACATGAGCGAATTTTTTGAGCTTAACCTGCAAGCCTTGGCCACCAAGCCTGTGCATAAGCCCGTTATCAACGCACTAAACAGCTTCATCCCACCCCTCACCCCTAGCTTTGAGGTGATGGAAACCGAGGCGGGCGACCTGACCCTTGTACGCAACGGGATCCCAATCCACGCCGTCACAGGGGCTATTGCCGAAGCCAGTGCCTTAGTGACCGCCGAGCTACAATCCCGACGCTACGCACAAAACATTGTGTTTGGCCTTGGGTTAGGCTACCTGCTACGTGCTACCGTAAAGGCCAAACAAGCCGATGCCATTGTGAGCAAAGTCCTGGTCTACGAACCCGACCTCGAACTCCTCCACTTTATTGTTAGCAACGTCAACTTGGCAGACTACCTAAGCCACCCAGACGTTACCCTGCACCACCTGCCCCTCACCCTGTTTCAAACCCTTAACAGCCGTTACATACAAGGCGATGGCCTTGGGCTGATGCTGCTACCAGGCCAAGCTGCTGCCTACCCCACCGAAACGCAAAGCATTGTTGAACGCCTTGAACGCAACACCGACAATGCCGCCCGCAACACCGACCTGCTTAAACTCAGGGCTAAAGACTGGTCAAAACACTTCCTCAATAACGCATCACTATTGCCCCAAGGCTTACCCGTAGACGAATTAAAAGGCTTATTTGCAGGGCAAACCGTCGTGCTGGTGGGTTCAGGCCCTTCGTTGGGCGACCAGCTTGAGGAGCTACGTGCAGTACGTGACCACGTGGTGATTATGGCCGTGGGTGGGGCGGTTAAAACCCTTGTCAATGCTGGCATTACGCCCCATATCGCTTTGTTTATGGATTTTTACGGCCCTAAGCAACAGTTGCATGGCCTGCACGAACCCCTCAAAAACTCACACATTATCTCGGGGCCTAGTGCCGAGCGGGTGGGCGTGGGGCAACCCTGCCTTAGCCGCTGGTGGGTAAGCATGTTTTTTAACGAGCAGTTTAGTTGGTGCTTGGATGCCGCCTTTGACCGTACGCTTGCCCGCTTCCATACGGGTGGTACCGTCTCGATGCTGGGCTTCCACATAGCGTTTGAGTTGGGATTTAGTCGCTTTATTTTGCTTGGGCAAGACTTAGCCCTGCGTGGTACCCAAATGTATGCCGATGGTACCCAGATTGAAATTGGCGATGACGATATTTTACGCTTGCCTGAAACCGAAACCACCAACGCCAAAAGTATCGCCTTGCAAACGGTACGAGGCTGGGAAGAAGGTACACTGCTCAAATCTCCCACAGATTATGCCTACTACATTCTCAACTTTCAAAACGTGGTGCAACTCACCCTAGATGAACGCCCCGAGGCAGAGCTGTACAACACCTCGGTAGGGGGAGCGTTTATTGAAGGCTACACCCACTGCCCACTGGCCGAGCTTGTCCCTTTACTGACCAGCCTACCTACCACCACTATAGACGAACCTTTACAAGCCCTAGCCAAGGCAAAACTCACTCCTGAAGCTAGCTTGGCCATAGCGCAACGCCACACCGAAACCTTAAGCTACTTGCTAGGCCTAGCCCAAACGTCGTTGGCGTTGGTGCAGCAGGCTAAGCCTAAGTTGCAAGCCTTACTTAACAGCCCACCCTCGCAGTGGTTTAGCCTCTCGCAAGCTTATAGCGAGGTGTTTAACCAACTGGCCGAACAGCTTGAAAGTACGCCTTTTTACGAGTACACCCTGTTTCACGAACAGCTGACCCTGTACCAAAACCACCGAGACAACGCCACCACCAACGACGATCACCGCCATAACTTTAACCTTGATGCGCTGTACATGGCCGAACTTGATAAAGCCATAGGGCAAGGGCTTATTCCACAGTTAACACAGGCTATTAAAGAGCTGGTGGCCACCTATAACTTACCCACCCCTGCCGTGCTGTTAGGGCAAGGTAAGGCCTTACCGCCTTTGGTAAGCCTCAGCCAGCCTGTACAACCTGCACCCAAGGCGTAAGGCGATAGCATGACGTTGCCCCTACCTGATACCTTAACCACGAGCCACCCCTTAACCGTTGTAGGGGCTGGCTATGTGGGCTTAACCTTGGCCACGGGCTTAGCGACCCATGGCCATAAGGTGCTGTTGGTAGAGGCTTGCCCCCATCGTTTAGCCGCCCTGCAACAAGGCGTGTCTCCGCTGGCTGAGGTGGGGCTGCAAGAGGCCTATGCCAAGGTATGGGCTACTGGCCAGCTAACCCTTTGCCCCCATGCCCAGTGGCAACCCGCCACCGACCCCGCCGTAGTGGTGTTTATTGCGGTGGGTACCCCCACCGAGGCTACCTCGCCTCAGTTGGATACCGCTGCTCTGTGGAGTGTGGTACGCCACATAGCCCAAACAGCACAAAGCACTAAGGGGCTCGTCATCAAATCAACCATCCCTGTGGGTACGACACAGGCCGTGGCTGAGTTTTTAGCAGAGCAACCGCCGTACTTACCCCAGCACAGTGTGGCGCACATGCCCGAGTTTTTAAGCCAAGGGCAGGCTTGGCACGACACCCTTCACCCGCAACGGCTTGTGATAGGGACGGAGGATGCCTCGTTAATTGCCTTGTTACGCCACGTGTTTAGCCCGTGGTTGGCACAAGGTAACGTGCCTTGGTTGGCTATGTCTCCTGCCTCGGCAGAGGTGGGTAAGCTGGCAGCCAACGCCACATTAGCCTCTCGTGTGGCCATGACGAATACACTCCACTCGCTGGTGCAGGCCACCCCCACCGCTCACTGGCCTAGCGTGGCGCAACTGCTCCAAAGCGATGCTCGCCTAGCGGGGTGGGGTTGGCAACCGAGCCTTGGCTTCGGTGGTTCGTGCCTGCCAAAAGACACGCTTGCCTTAGCGCAACATGCCCATACCGTGGGGGTGGAGCCTACGATGCTTGACGCTACTTTGGCCACCAATAGCCATAGGCTGGCAAACACCCTAGCTACACTAAACCAGTGGAGGCAACAGCACCCCAACCCAGTGATTGGCGTGTTGGGTTTAACCTTTAAAGCTGGGTCAGACGATTTAAGGGCATCGGCGGCGATGGCCTTGGTACAAGCGATGCTAGCGCAGGGGATGATCGTACTTGCCCACGACCCTACCGTAACGGCGGAACGCTTGGCCTTAGCATTACCTCAAACAGAGGGGTTACAGGTGGCCAGTTCGGCGCAACAGGTGCTAGCCCAAGCGGGAGCCATTGTACTGGCGACCCCCTGGCCACTCTACCTAAAACCCGACTTATGGCAGGGGTTGCCCGCAACCACCTTGGTGATTGATGTTGGCCAGAGCTTACCCGCCCCATCGTTCAAAAGTGCGCCGTGGCCATGGTTGACACAAGCCACGCCACAGGTACAGGTATCTTTGCCATAAGGGCGCTGGTAAGAGGCTAGCGAAAAATAACTTAATGTGCTAAAATAGAGCTAAAGGTTCCCTTTTGCTGATAAGCACCCAAGGGGTTCTTCTTTAAGAGTTTTCTCTTAAAGGTAGGTAAGAGGGTCGTTTTTTAAACGAACTAGGAACCGTAATTAAATTGACTGTATTCACTACGAAGAGCTTCTTGTATTTTAGTATAATACAAATCTTCACCACGCTCCCAACGCCTTAAAATTGCCCAGTTGCAATAATCAGCAATTTGTAAACCGTAGTGAGATGACGAAGGGTGATGTAACAGATGATATTTGACACCTTTGGGGATTAAAGCCTGCAATGTCTGTTTAATGTTACCTTCAACCACTTTTCGTTTTGTGTTAATGGGGATAGTATCCGTGATAACAATTAGTTTTGTAGGGATGTTGGACTGATTGCTGAACTCTTCTTTGATAACTTTTGCCAATAAGTGAGCAAACACTCTCGTATACACATAATGTTGGTTACGTTTTTCTTTTGTAACTTGCGTTCTGTCAATAATGACAGAATCTAACTTAAACGAGTTTAAATGGTTAGACAAAGCACCAAACACTTTGCCTTTAACATGTTTGTTATCTTCGCAAGCATGAAAATAATGGTGAGCTAATCCGTATTCTATCAGGTCATACTTGTAAGCATCTAGCCCAGCGTCTGCAAAAAAGGGCCTTTTTGTTGTTAAGCATGTGTAGGTAAAATATCGGCTGCCTTTGTCGCTAAAATCAAAGTTACCACCTTCGTCTAAAAAACAATAAAGTACTCGTTCGTTCATAGCCATAAAGGGTAACTAAGTTAGCCTTAACTGTCAATTCTTAATCACGTACAATCCTAGGGCATCGTTTACAGGTTACTTAAACGCAAGCCTCACCCTATTTTAACCCTATCTCTGAATCAGTTGCTAACCCTCTAAATCAGCCAAGGTGGTTTCAATATGCCGAGCAATGGCGGGAATGACACTCTTTTGTGCATCATCTGGCATGGCTTGCAGCAACAGCATTGCCGAACGGAGACTTTCATCAGCGTCAAACCAGCGGCGGCTGGCCACTTGTTGCTTTAAGGTTTCGGCGTGTTCTAGCGCGGCTTCTACACTGCTAGCGTCGGCTTGGTGGCTACGGTGCAGGGCATCCAGTTGCTGATGCTCAATAATCACTTTAATAATGTTAATAGCCACTTGGGCATGGTAGCGGGTATCGGCTTGTTTTAACAGGGCTAACGCTTGCGAGAGTGCTGGGTCTCGGTCGTACCATCGGCTAATGAAAGGCTGGCTATTCATGGTGGGGGGGTGTGGTTACTCCGCACAAAACACTCAAACAAAACAGCACCTACCGCTACCACGTATGGGCTTGCCAAGGGTCTCTGTTAGCCCTAGTATACTTAAGGTAAGCCTGCTTAGGTGTTTAACCCCCTCAAGGTTAAGCTGTTTAGTGGGTTTTCGCTTTATGTGTCCATGGCATTGTAGCTCAGTTGGTTAGAGCATACGGTTCATACCCGTAGTGTCGCTGGTTCGACTCCAGCCAATGCCATTTTACCCACCCCCCTTTTGTTTGGGGTTATCAATTGTTTTTATCTTGGCGTTGCTGACGCAAGCCTTCACGCTCATCTAAGTAAAGCAGCGTATCACTCACATATTGGGCGTAGAGTATCAGCAAAGCATCCACGCCTTGGGTGGGGCTAACGGCCTTGGTTGTTTCATGTTGGCGTTGCCGTTGCCAAGGATCCATGGCACTACCTGCTACAGGTACCAGCCCACCTTGGTTGGCTTCTGGCGGGGCTAAGGTAGCCCATTGCAAGGTAAAACTAGGCCACAGGCTTTTAGGTAACTTCTCTTTTAACTGGCTCACCAGCTTGGGGCGATGCACCTCTTTACTAAAGCGTTGGGTTTCGTGTTGGCACACAATGCTACAGTGTTGCGCCCCACTACCACCCGTAGGCGAAGGCACCAAGCGCAACGCTAAACGGAAGCGACCAAGGTGTGCTGTGGTTAAATATACCACCAGTTGCTGCTCGTCGCTCGGGGTGGTTTCTTGTTCACCCTTGCCTTTACCTTGGCTGAGCGGCACAATGGCCTGGCCAGCCACTTGCGGCACCTGCCCTTGCCATGGTAGCCATAAACAGGTGAGCGCATCGGGGGCTTTAAAAGGGTCAAGGTTGGGTAGGTACATGCCCAACAAGGTACTCAAGCCTTGTAAGGGCGATGCTTGTGTTTGGCTAAGCTGCCGTTGCACCAGCTCAAACAGTACCTGTAATTCTTTACCCATCCCTTTTTGCATCACGCCTTGGTTAGTTTGCAACAAGCCCGACAGTTTTTGCAGAGCCTCAGTGAGTTGTTGGTGGGTAAAGCCTTGTAGGCCTTCAAGTGTCAACAAATAGCCCGCCTGCCCTTGCCCCAAAAGGGTCAACCACTCTGCCGCACTAGGGGGGAGCAATGTCCTTGCACTGAGCGTGCCGCAGCCTTGTTGTTGTAACAGCAGCCACAGGGCATCTGCCAAATGTGGCGGTAAGTTAAACAGCTCTCTAAAATAAAGGCGCATTTCAGCCGAGGTGGCTGCTGGCAACGCAGCACCCATTTCGGCAGCCAAGAGAGCCACCTCAATTTTAGGCGCATACTTTGAAGGGCTGCCTTTAACAGCCGAAGCTGTGCCTGTAGACTGTGTGGGGCGCATGGTGGTTTCGCCCGCTGATTTTTTCATGGTGGCATCATCCGTACTGGTTGGCAATGCTGTGTTGGCTGCCTGACGACTACCCGCCCACCCATACCCCAATGACAAATCGGTCATGGTAGCAAGCGTAACGCCTCCGTGGGGTGTTGGGTGTGGTTGGCTATAAAGGTAAGCCTGCGTTATCCCTAACCCATGGCCTACCAAGGTGAGTGTCGGCTAAAAGGCTGGCTCCGCTAGGGGTAGGGGGTATTTTGTAAGGTTTTGTTACGTTAGCCACTATGGGCGGTGGGTAGCCCTCGCCTTTTGTTTGGCGTATACTGTGGCTTATAGCCGAATAAAGAGTTTTTAGTACTGCCTGTAGCTACTAGGAGCTTAGACTCGCAGCAACAGGAGTTTAGACAGAACTCAATGACTGAGCGAGAATCGTAGCGTTGATTGCGAAGCAATCACTCGGCTTGTCGCCAACGTAGATGCACAGTAACAGAAATTATTTATTTGGCTATATAGCCTTTGTTGCCAGCGAGACCCCCATTATGTCCTCCACTTCTGCCTTGCCCTTAACCCATATACGTGTGGCACACAGCCCTGATGCTGACGATGCTTTTATGTTCTACGCCCTAGCCCAAAACAAGGTAGATACCGAAGGTCTCACCTTTGAACATATCCTTAAAGACATTGAAACGCTGAACCAAGCCGCCGTGCAAGGTACGTATGAGCTGACGGCACTCTCGTACCATGGCTACGCCCACGTGGCTGATAAATATGCCATTCTGCCTGTTGGCTCAAGTATTGGCGACAAGTACGGCCCTGTGCTGATTAGCAAAACACCTCTCACCAAGGCCGAGCTTTTGGCCAGCGGTAAGCCCGTGGCCATACCAGGCCCCTGGACGACCGCCACTCTCGCCCTGAAACTATGGGAGCCAAACCTACCCACCGAAGTGGTGCCGTTTGATCAAATTACCGAGGCCGTAGCTTCGGGACAGTACCTTGCTGGGGTGATTATTCATGAAGACCAAGTGACCTACCAAGCCAATGGCTACCACAAAGTGGTTGATTTGGGCGAATGGTGGTTTGAAGCGACTAACTTGGTGCTACCCCTAGGGTGTAATGGTATACGTAAAGATTTAGGCGACGAGCTTATACAACGCATTGGCCGTGTATTGCTTCGTAGTGTGGCGTGGGGGCTAGATAACCGAGCCGAAACCCTAGCAGGCTGCCAAAGCTATGCCCGAGACCTTGACCCTGCTCTGACTGACAAATTTGTGGGCATGTACGTCAATGATATGACACTGAATGCCGACACCGAAATACGCAAAGCCGTCAAACTCCTGTTGTGGATGGGCTACGATATGGGCGTGATTCCCCAACGGATTGAACCTGAATGGGTCAACCTTGAGGGTGTGCCGCTTAGCGTTTAACCTTCGGCTTGTTGTAAAGCTAATAAGGCAAGTCGTTGTGCTTGCGGGTTGCGCCTTAATTTGGCGGCCAATGT
Source organism: Vampirovibrionales bacterium (assembly GCA_044347425.1). Lineage (GTDB taxonomy): Bacteria > Cyanobacteriota > Vampirovibrionia > Vampirovibrionales > JAJTHC01 > JBIKUS01. The sequence goes on from JBIKUS010000001.1 coordinate 35,142, forward strand.
GGCATTGATACGCACTTGAACTGTTGGTTCAGCTTGTTTGCTATTTTTTGGTCTGCCAGCTCCTGGGCGCGCACCACCACGGCCACTGGTTATGGCTTCGGTAGCTTCGGCAACTTGCCCTTTTAAGCGGTCTTGCAGAAACTCTTTTAAAACCAGTTTGTAGCGTTCTGTCACTACGGCAGGGTCAGGGTCGCTGTAGTACACCATGGGGTAGGCAGGGTGTTCAAATAGGTAATGTCCTTCGTCATACTCACTAGGCCAAGGGGTAATGTCGCCAATTTCGGCCAAGGCTGTGGCTAAGGCAAGGTTAAGTGCTTTTTGAGTCATTGGGGTAAAACCTCCAAGGTTTTTTTGACACTGATGGCAACGACTTCGTTGCCAGGGTGTGTGATAATGATATTGGGGATGCGGACGTTACCTTGCTCGTCTACCAATTTCCAGTCAACAGACCCTTTAACTAAACGCCACCCTTGCTTGCGGATGAGACGCTCGTAAGCTTTGCGCTTCATAGGTTTAAAAGGCATGGCAAAGTATCCTTATTATAACTCTATTTTAGAATAAATGGTGAGAAAAATCAATAAATCTTTACGCTTAGTACAGCCTCAATTGTTAAAGCAAGGCTAACATCGGCTAATGAGCAGGCGAGGTATGTTACACTTTGTTTTAGTTATTATGATTAAATGAGCTTTTTAAAGAGAGTATCCCTATGAAACACATCACCCTTGCCGAACTCACCCCCGCTGACTACCCTTACCTTATTGACGTACGCTCTGCCTACGACTACGAACAAGGCCACTTGCCTGGTAGCATCAACATCCCCCTAGCTGGCCTACGCCGAGCCACTGACGAAATTGCAGCCCTGCCCAAAGCTATTTTGGTATGCAACCGTGGTAAAACCGCCCAACAAGCCGCCGAAATCCTTGAAAGCCTCGACATTAAAAACGTCAGTGTTTTAGAAGGTGGCGTAGCCGCTTGGAAGGCAGCAGGCAAGCCCCTCTCCCTTTCAGCACGCGCAAGCAATGCACCTTGCCCTAAAAAAATGCGCTTAGCGGGTGCGGGTTTATTGCTCTTAGCGGCCTTCCCCGCCTTGCGTATCGTCACCGTCATCGCTGGTTTGTTTCTTTTCCTGCACTCGTTTAAAGCCCAAACTGCCGAGCCTTGCCCTTTTATGGTGGGTCTAAGTCGTTGGGGCGAGCGTCTCAGCCTGATTAAAAAACTACTCCCGTAGCCGTGACAACTGCCCTTAATGATATTGGCTTGGTGTGGGTACATGGTATTTTTGGCCACCCCGCAGAGTTTACACCAGTCGTCCCTTACTTTACTGAAAGGGGCTATTGGTGCCATTGTGTCACCCTGCCAGCGCACGGTAGCCAACCCAGCCAACACTTAGGGCAAACCTCTCACCTTGAGTTTGTCGACCACTTGCGGCAGGAAGTGGCGTGGGCTGGCCAGCAGTGCCAGCGGGTCTGCCTTATTGGCCACTCGTTGGGAGGGATGCTCTCGTTGGCGGTGGCGGGCAGCCAACCCGAGGCTTTGTGTGGTGTTATTGCCCTAGGTGCCGCCTTTGAGGAGGCTTACTTACTCAACCCCGCCCTATGGCTTAAAGCAGGGTGGGCTAGGTTACGAGCATCGTTGCCCTATGTGCCAGACTATTGGCATGGTAACGATAGGCCACGCTTGCCCCTCAAGCACCTTAAGCACTTTAGGCAACAGGGGACAGATTTGCTCAGCCATTTGCAAACACAATTGCCTAACATTACCGTGCCTACCTTATTAGGCCATTCGCCTTATGATTTGTCTGTGCCGTATGAGGAGATGCACAAGCTGTACCACGTGCTGCACGAGGCAGGGGTACCTGTCACTACCTTTACCTTAGAGCAGTGTGGGCATCAAATTTTCCCGCTCAGTAAGGGACAAACTGCCACGTTGGCAGCTATTCAACGCTTTGTCGAAAAACTTTAGGTGTTTGTTAAAAGTACCCTAAGGTTTGCAGGCTAAAGCCTTTTGCCGTGGTAAGCTCCCCAAGTGACCATTTTACACCCACCCTGTACGAAAGAGATTTTCACTATGACAAAGACGTTAAAAGCTCCGTCGTCGTTACATGCTAGCCGTATTACCTTGCCACAAGAAACTCGTTTGGCCGTACTGCCGTTATTGCAAACCGCTTTGTATGCCACCATTGATTTAAAATGGCGCATAAAACAAGCCCACTGGAACATTAAAGGCCCTAACTTTATTGCCCTACACAACTTGTTTGACGAATTAGCCGCCGAACAAGACGTTCATGCCGACGAGCTGGCCGAGCGTATGACCGCCTTAGGTGGTCACCCTATTAGTGATATTAGAGAAGTGGCCAGCAATAGCATCCTTGGGCAAACACCGCTGAAGGCGACAACCGCCAACGAGTTACTGACCGATTTAGCCGAGGCCTATGCCACCATGCACGAAGACTTTGCCAACAGTATTGAGCGTTCAGGCGAAGCTAACGATTCTGTGACCGAAGACTTGTTTACGGGCATGACACGCACCTTGGCCATGCGCTTATGGTTTATTGAAGCCCATTTCGCTAATTAGTTTTATTCCCCTTACAGGGGCAAGCGGAGTCTCTCCCCTTGCCCCTTTTTTTGTTGTTTTGAGGAGTGTTGTGTGATGTTGATGAGTGCATCTTGGTTATTAGCCCAAGGGGTAGCACCGTTGTTGCTGCGTTTGGCTTTAGGTGCGGTATTTATAGCCCATGGGGCTGATAAGTTATGGGGTACCTTTGGCGGCGATGGTTTTGAGGCCATGGTGGCCTTTTTACAAAGCCAACATATTGAGCCTGCCTATTGGCAAGCGTTAGCCGCCAGTTGGGGCGAATTTGGCGGAGGCGTGTTGGTAACGCTGGGGCTTTTCTCTCGGTTTGGGGCGGCTTTAATTGCGGTTACCATGGCTGTGGCTACTTTTGTGGTGCATTGGCAAGGCGGCTTCTTTTTGCATAACAATGGCTTTGAATACACGCTGGTGTTGCTGTGCGTGGCCTTGTACCTTGTACTTGCAGGCCCTGGCCTCTGGACGCTTGGGCGAGTATTGCGCCTACCCCAACCCCTGCACTAGCGTTGTAAGAGGTTCTCTCCACTGGGTTGGCTAACTTTTGGCCAAGGTGGGTACGGCAAGGGTTGCCCTAGGCTACACTAACAGGGTAACTCCCTTGCTCCCACCTGTGTAGGCCACTTATGGGTAAAAAAGTTAAACACCCCGAACATGAAAACCTCGAACGCTGGCTAGTCTCCTACGCCGACTTTATTACCCTGCTGTTTGCTACCTTTACGGCCTTGTTTGCCATCGCCCAATCGCAACTCACCAACGCCAAAGCCGTGGCCGATGCGATTAAGCAATCCTTCCAGCAGCAAAGCCTGTTGGGGGGCATACAATCGCTGTTTGAAGGCACCAGCAGCTCGGCAGACAGCACCAGTATGATACAAACCCAAACAGGCATGGGCGAAGGGGTGGTAGGTGCCTACGAAAGCCTCACCCCCAACCGTGGCACCAAACAAGAAGCCCAAGAAACGCTAGACGATGTGGAGGCCTTGGCTGAAAGCATCAACGCCCTAACCGAGGAGCTTAACGAGGAGCTGGCACAAGCCCTTGCCGTGGGAGCCAATTCGTCGGCCAGTGGGTTAGCCGCCAACGAGTTTGAAGGCGAAGGCCTCAGGGGTGTCACCGTCACCCAGCAAGAGCGGGGCTTACGGGTGAGCTTAGACAGCAGGCTGCTGTTTGCAGCAGGCAGTGCCACGCTGTTACCCGCCAGCCAAAAAGCCATGGTGGCCATTGTACAACGCCTGCGCCCCTACGCCCAACAACATTTAATACAGGTAGAAGGCCATACAGATAGCCAAGGCTTCAGCTCGCCCCAGTTCCCCAGCAACTGGGAACTCTCCACCGCTAGGGCGGCGGTAGTGGTACGGCAATTGATAACGGGAGGCTTACCTGCTCAGCACTTGGTAGCGGCAGGCTATGCAGCCACAAGGCCCGTGGCCAGCAACGCCACACCCCAAGGCCGAGCCCTCAACCGACGTATTGATATTATGTTGTATAACGAGGTGGCTGGCCCCCTCACCGACCCTGGCAGCCAATTCAGCAAAGAGAAACCCTACCTTGCCCCGCCAGAAGCTAAAGCTAGCTTGGCCGAGAGAGCCGCCAGCTTAAAAGCCCAACAGCCCCAAGTAGCAACCCCCTCCAACTTGGCCGACAAACCCCTTGAGGCCGTGCTGCTTCGGGTGGAAAGCTCTGATTAACTAGGCAATAAAAACCGATGAGAGGCGTTATAGGCATACTTGGGCGATGCTGTGCTACCCACGTGTGCTGTTACCTCGTTTTTTCAGGAGTTTTACTGATGTTTTCGTCTGTTGCACACCCACCAAGGGTACAACCGCAAGCCGTTGTTGCTTCTCGCCCCGCTGGGTTTGGTAACAGAGAACACATACAAAACATCAAGGCCATCCTGCAAACCCTTGAAACCACTGCGCCAGAGGCACTAAAGGCTTTAAAAGATTTAACCCTTAAGCAAACCCCCATCCCCGAGGAACACAAACCTACGCTAGCCGATGCAGGGTTGATCTTCCCACAGGGACACAAACAGCCCTACACCATGAAACTTGGGGTAAAAACTGCGATTCACGAACTGTATGCCGCTAGTCATAGGTAGGCAATTGAGAGCCTTTAGGGACGTTATAGGCTTACTTGGGCGGTGCTGTGTTACCCAAGTATGCTTACGGCCTCGTTATTTTTAGGAGTTTTGCTCATGTTGTCATCCATATCTTTTGCTAGCCCTGTTAGGTTTGCCCCACAAGCCCAAGCTAAGGTACAACCGCAAACCCTTGGTGTGGCACCTCGCCCCGCTAGTTTTGGTAATGCACAGAATCTTATTCTTGAGACTTTAAACCAATTAGTTACTGGTAATGAAGCCGATAAATCAGCTTTTGTAGCTCTTGTTCTCAAAGTGCGAGATATGGAACCTACTTGGAACTTATCAGCCTTAGGTGCAACCCTAATAGAAGGTATGCGTGCTAACATCACCTTAGAAAACAGAAAAATTCCTGATGCACAAGCTGCCACGCTTGAAAGATTCAGCTTAGTTGACCAATATGGTGTACCAAACTCCCCTGTAGTTGCAGTGGTTAAAGAGTTTTTTAATACAGCTCGCTAGCCCCAAGTCTGTGCTTGCGTTACCCTAGTGGCCTTAGCCTTCTCTCCTTTTGCCTTTGTTACGGAGCCACCCCGCCATGCCCGCCCCACGCACCGCCTTTTTAAGCGTTTACGACAAAACTCACCTTGCCGACTTTGCTCATCAGCTCGTGGTGCGCTTTAATTACCAACTGGTTGCCACGGGCGGCACCCGTAAGCATCTGCTAGAAGCGGGGCTAGACGTGCAAGAGCTTGGCCAAGTGACAGGCTTTGAACAACTGCTACAAGGCCGAGTCAAAAGCCTTCACCCCAGCGTGTTTGCAGGCATTTTAGCCCGAGGCGAAGCCGATGCAGCCGAGCTGGCCAAACACCCTGACATTGCGCCGTGGTTGTTTGACCTTGTGGTAGCCAATCTCTACCCGTTTGAGGCGGGTTTGGCCTTGGCCGATACTGATCCCGACCAACAGGTGGAACTCATCGATATTGGCGGGTGCGCTTTATTACGTGCTGCGGCCAAAAACTTTAACCGTGTCACGGTGGTGAGTTCGCCCAGTTATTACGAGCCTGTACTGGTGGATATGGTGGCCAATGGCGGGCAAACTCGCCTCCCCTTGCGCCAACTACTCGCTCGCGATGCCTTTAAACGCTGCTCCACCTACGACGCTGCCATATCAGCTTGGTTAGACGGCGTGACCCAAACCCCAGACGCTGGCCTACCCGCCACGCTTCAGCTCACCCTGTACCAAGCCCAACCCATGCGCTATGGCGAAAACCCTCACCAGCCTGCTGCCCTGTACACCACCAACCCCAAGGGGCAACTGCCTTACACCCTGTTACAAGGCAAGCCACTCTCCTACAATAACTTGTTAGATACTGAAGCGGCTTGGGGACTCATGAGCGAATTTGCCGATATGCCTACCGTGGCCATCATCAAACACACTACCCCGTGCGGTGTAGCACAGGCCACCACGCTGGCCAAAGCCTTTAACAACGCCCTAGGTGCCGACCCGCTCAGTGCTTTTGGCGGTATTGTGGCCCTCAATCGCCCTGTGGATGCGGACGTGGCCGAAGCCCTGACCAGCCTGTTTTTAGAAGTCGTGGTGGCTCCTGCCTTTACGCAAGAGGCGTTAGCCGTGTTGGCCAAAAAGAAAAACCTTCGGGTCATCGAACGCCACTTACCCACCAGCGATGCCAACGGCGAGCCAACGCACCCCGCCACGTTGCAAAACGGCACACGCTTGCGCCAACTCAACGCCGAACTCTTTTTGGCGCAACATTACGACTACGCCAGCACTGAAGCTAAGCTAGGCACCGAGATTAAAGTCGTCACCAAGGCCAAACCCACCGAAGAGCAGTTAAAAGACCTTGCCTTTGCATGGCGAGTGGCCAAACACGTTAAGAGCAACGCCATTGTGCTAGCCCGTAACGGCAAAACCCTAGGTATTAGCGGTGGGCAAACCAGCCGAGTGGGAGCTTTAGAGCAGGCCGTGGCCGCCGCTTGCGACGAAGCCAATGACGCTTGCCTCGCCAGCGATGGCTTTTTCCCCGCCGTGGATAACATCCATGTGGCGGCGCAAAACCGAGTGGGAGCCATTATTCAGCCAGGGGGCAGCATTAAAGACCCCGAGGTCATCGCCGCTTGCGACAAATACGGCATTGTGATGGTGACGACAGGCGTGCGTGAGTTTCGCCACTAAGGCTTTTATTGAATGGACTACACCCTTATCAGGGGTGTGGTCCTGTTATTTCATACTTGGTATTACATCCCAAATTTACGGCGTACCATGCCTAGCACTTGCGTAGCGTGACTGAGCCTTAGCACCACACTCATCCCCGCATAACTGGCCACGCCTAGGGTAAAGGCGGTTAGCATCCCTACCCATCCTTGGCCTAACCCTGCGGGGCTGCACCACCACGCCCACAACAGGCCAGCAGGTAGGCAAGCTAAGGCCATACGGCCAGCCTCCACCCCCAACGCCCCAAAGGGGATAACCGTGGTATGACGACGCACCAACAGCATCAGCCAGCCCAAGTTAATAAGCGTGACCAGCGTAATGGAGGCTGTAATGCCCCCAACCCCTAAGTTGAGCCATACGCCCCCTACCAGCAAGGTATTGAGCAACCACTTAACGCCAATCGCACTTACCCCCACCAGCAATGGCGTTTTAGAATCGTTATAGGCATAAAAGACTCGGGTTAGGGTGTCTCGTAAAAAGTAGGGGAGCATACTGGCGAGTTGAAACCACACCGCCCACGCTACCATGGCCGTATGTTCAGGCTTAAAGCTGCCATGCTCAAACACCAACCGTATCACGGGTTCCACCCAAAAAAAGGCGAAAATCATGATCGGCATGGTCACCCACCACAACGCCCCTACGCCTTGCTGTACCAATCGGCCTAGCTCTTCGGGTTGTTGTCGCTCTACCGCCTCAGCCAGCCGAGGGAATAACGGCACCAGTAGGGCGGTTTGCAGCACGCCAATGGGTAGTTGCATCAGGCGGTTGGCCAAAGTGACGGCCGACCAGCCGCCTTCGGGTAAGTGGTGCGTAAAGCCCATATCCACAAAGGTAAGGGCTTGGCCAATCGTCGTCCCCACCATAGCGGGGAAGAGTAAGCCCATCATGGCGTTAAATTCGGGCGAGCGCACCTGCGAGAGGGTGGGACGAAGGGTAAAGCCGTGCTTAAAATAGTCGGGTAGTTGTAAGGCCACTTGCAACACCCCGCCCACCAACGTACCCATGGCCAGCAGTAAACCCGCATCATCAGCGGGGAAGGCCAACAGACCCACAATCATGGCAATGCTCAGCATGGTGGGCGACAGAGCCGAGGAGGTAAACGCTTGTCTCACATTCAGCGCACCGTAAAAAATACCCACCAAACTGCCCAACCACACCAGCGGAGCCATAATGCGCAGTTGCGCAGCCGTTGCGGCCACGAGTGCGGGGTTGGCCTGCTCGCCCCCTAGCAACAGTTGAGACAGGGGCAAGGCCAACCAAAAAACGATACCCGCCAACACCATAAACACACCACTGGTAACGGTGGTGAGGGTAGCCGCCAAGGCCGTGGCTTGGGCTTGCCCCGCATCGGCTTGCTCTGGCGAAAAACGAGCAATAACCTTAGACAAGGCCGCCACCGTGGCCGTGTGAAAGGGCCCCCCAAGGCCACCTAACAACACAATGGAGGCTTGGGGCAATTGCACCGCAGCAAAGTAAGCATCTGTGGCAAGTGATGCACCGTACACGGTGACAATCAGCCAATCTCGGGCAAAGCCAAGCAGTTTACTTACCAACAGCAACAAAGCCATCCACCCAACGGCTTTAGCTAAAGAGCCTTGAGCGGGCTTAGGCTTAGCCACGGTGACTGCTACGTCGCTCATTTGGGCAGGGTAGCCACGTCGGCTTGTGGCTCCAAGGTGCTAGGCGACAAGGTGAGTGTGCCGATGCGGTGGGCTGGCCATAGGCGTAGCCATGCTCGCCCCAGTACTCTGTCTTGGTGTACCAGCCCCCAAAAGCGGCTGTCGTAGCTGTCGTTACGGTTGTCACCCATCATAAAATAATACCCCTTAGGTATTACGATAGGCCCACAGTAGCGTTTGGGCTGTTCTACGGTGCAGGTGGCGGCTATAGCATTGACGTAAGGCTCATTAACCCACTGGCCATTGCGTTTAATACCTTGGTTAGGGATGACTTGTAGTGTGTCGCCCTCTACTGCAATAAGGCGTTTAATGTAGGCCACATCCACCATCGAGTCTTTGTCGTTAACGAGGCCACTTAGCCCGCTCCACCGCAGTACACGGCTGATTGGGTCGGTGTTCAGTTGGGCAAACGGGGGGTAAAATACTAAAATGTCCCCCCGTTGGTAGGGTCGCCATAGGCGAGAGGGCTTTTCAACCAGTACCCTGTCTTCAATTTGCAGGGCTGGCAGCATGGATTCGGAGGGGATGAGCCGGGGTTCCATTAGCCCTTGGCGTATGACGATTAAAAACAGGAGTAAAGTCAGTACAAATTCGGTCGCTTCCCACCCTACCCGTAGGCTACGGCGTAGCCACGGTTGGCGTTGCGTAGCTTGGTAGGCAGTAAGCAATTGGCTTTGGCTGGGCCACACCCCAGAGGCTAAGGGCGACAGGGCTTGCCCTTGGGCAGGTGCGCCACTGGCCAAGGCCATAACAACATGTAGTGGAGCCACTTTTACCACCGAAGGCGAAGACCCACTTGGGGCAAGGCTTTGGGCAAGCTGAGACGCTTGTTGTAAGACGGTGGGCAGCTCAGGCCAAAAAGCGGCCTCGGGGGGGGGGGGGGGGTGCTTGGGGGTAAAGCGTAGGCTCGCTGCCAGCTTGCGGGGCGAGGCTCCCGCATGGTGTAGCACCGCATCTAGCTGAGAAAAACGACGTGTATGGCGTAATAGCAACCACAACACCACCAACGTAGGTGGGTGTTGGGTATAACGTGGCCGTTGCGCTTCGGCTAGGGCATCTGCTACATCTAAGGTAAGCGGTGGCAGGGTTTCAGGGGTAGGGGGTGCTTGGCTCATCAGCTCAGTATCATACAAGGCTTACGCCAAGGCAACTTATCAACTCAGCAGCAGCAGCATGACCCGAGGCAAAGGCCGTTTGTACTTTACCTTCACCACCAAAGGCATCACCTGCCAGTACCAAGGGGGGTAAACCAGCCAAGCGCATACAGGGTGCTATCAGGGGGTTACGGGCAAAGGCGTAACGCCACAAATGCACCATGGTATGTTCGGGGTTGGGTAAGGGGTCGCCTGCCCATTGACCTAGGGCTTGCCATAACTGTTCGGCTACCCATGCTTTATCGGCCTCAAGGTGAGCGTCGCTCCAGTCGGGGCCAGCTTGCAAGGTAATCAGGTTGGCGGGATGAGGCCCTTTACCCCAACCTGCTTTAGTGGTGTTGTCGGCTACCCAGCCCAGCGTGGCTTTGGGGTTAAAGGCCTTAATCCCTTTGTAATAGCGTAGCTTTTCAAGGGGAGGAGTGAGGCTCGCTAGCATCGTCCAGCAAGCGGCATACTGCACAGAGGCCAATTGGGTGTGCTGTGCCTCCTCAAGCGTCAGTTGGCTTATGGCCAGTAAGGCCAAAGCTTGCGGTAGGGGGCAAGTTAACACCACAGCTTCGGCCAGCCATGGTTGTGTTAGGGGCGTTGCCCCTTCGGGGGTGACAGTTTCGCCCCACACTGCCCAGCCTTGAGCGGTAGGCTCAAGGCGAGTGATACGGGTGCTGAGGTGAAGCGTGGAAGCTGGCAAAGTGCTGGCCATAGCGTCGCATACGGTACGTATGCCCCCTTTGCCACCCACCCAACGGGTCGTTGGGCTAATGCGAGGGCTGCCCCAAGTGGTTTTGCCGTAATTGCCCGCATCCATTGAGCCTTTAAAACCGTCAAGGTGGTGCAGTTCTTCAAGCCAAGGCTTGACAATGCCTTGTTCGGCCAGCGTCTCTACAAAAGCGGCAAAGCCTAGGGCTTTGGCCGTAAGGTACTGCGCCCCATGGTCCCACCTAAGCTCGCCTTGACGACGGGTCGCCATACGGCCACCCACACCACGGCCTTTATCTACCACGGTAAGGCTAACGCCTTGTTGGTGTAGTTGGTTAGCAGCTGTAAGCCCTGCCATGCCAGCACCCACTATTAACACTTGGGTGGGGGACGAAGGCATGGCAGCAGATGGGGGCATTACAGTGAATCTCGGCAGGTAACAAGCGACTAAAAACTTAGTATAGCATAAACCTTGGCCAGGGTAGGTGCCCTTTTATAAAGGGTTTCTGCCTTGAATAATACGTATCAACACCGCTGCAACGGCTAACAACAGCAACACGTGAATCAACGAACCTAGCATGTGGGTGGTAGCACCTAACGCCCACAAAATAAACAAAATAACCGCAATGGTGTATAACATCAGTCACTCCTTTAAAAGCAAAAGCCAAAGTAGGGCTACAAACACTGTACCCAAGGTGTGCTACCTTAGCACACGATTTTGGCAATAGCTAGTTAAGTTTTCTTTAACGCACGGGGAACTTAAGCAGGGGCTGTCTCGTCTCTACCAAGTAAAATGAGTTACCAACGCCTTCAAAAAACTGATATAGTAGCCCTAGGGCTAGTTGCCCTTACCTATCTAGCTTACTAAAGGAACCATCACCATGTTATTTAGCTTTAGGTTAACTTATGTACTGGTGGCACTGCTAGCCAGTACTAGCTTACTGCCCCTTGCAGCACACGCTAACGATGCGTTTACGCCCATGGGGCAAGCTCAGCCTTCTTACAACCAGCCTTATGGTAACCAGTCCTCGGGTGGGTACGATGCTGGCTACACTACCCCCCTGCAAGGCCGTGTAGTCACCGTACCCATGGGGACGGTTATCAGCACGACGCTTAGCACCAACCTCTCCAGCGAATATGCTCGCCCTGGTGATAGGGTAACAGTGCAAGTAAGCCAGCCCGTGGTGTTTAACGGCCAGCTTGCTTTGCCAGCAGGCTCAACCGTTGAGGGGCAAGTGGCCAACGTGGTACCTAGCGGTATGGCGGGGCGCAATGGCTCGTTAGATATTAGGTTTAACATGGCTCGTTTGCCCAACGGGCAGAGCATACCCTTACAAGGGCGGGTGCAAACCAACGACGGTACGGGCGTGCTAACGGCAGGCACCACAGCCAACAGGTTTGGCCAAGCTGCCCTTAAAACAGGTGGCGGAGCCGCTGCTGGTGCGTTGTTAGGTACTGCCATGGGGCCCCTTTCGGGTGGGCAAGTAGGCAGGGGAGCCATTTACGGCACGGCCGTGGGTGCTGGCTTAGGCTTAGGGGCGGCTGCTTTAAGCAAAGGCAAACAGGTAGAGGTCACTTCAGGGTCGCCCATTAACATTGTGCTGGACCAACCTTTAATGCTAGGCGGTGGTACGGGGATGCAAAACCAGCCCATGCAACAAGCCCAACCCAGTGGTGCTAGCTACGGTCAAGGTGGTTCGTTTTACGGCTACTAGGGGCTTTGCTTAACTTTATGCCTAAGGGAGCGAAGTGACTGACCTCGCTCCCTTGGGTGTTTGAATACTTCAACGTAACGGTTGACCTAGGCAGCAGCTGGCTCGGGTTCGGGCTTCACTTCTTCGGCGGGTGGAGCTTGTTCAGCAGGTGGGGCTTCGCTCGCTTCGGGGGCAGGCGTTGCTTCAGCGGCGGGGGTCTCTGCAGGAGGTGCTTCGGCCTCAGCTTTGGCTTTTTCGGCAGCAGCAGCAGCTTGCTCATTGGCAACGTCGGCTTTGGCCTGTGCTACTTCGCCTTCAACCACGGTCTCCGTCGTTTCGGCGGTATCGGTAGCACTGGCGGCTTGGGTAGCTGTGGTATCAGCGGTATCGGCTGTGCTTTTAGCTTGGTCAGCTTTAGCCTCGGCGGCTACCTCTTGCGTTGTGTCTGCGGGAGGAGGCGTGGCTTCTGTTTCTGTTGTTTCTGTCGAGGCTGCCACGGCTTCGGTAGAGGCTTCCTCATCGTCAGCCACTTCAATAAAGGTGCCATCAGTTTCTAGCGTAACCATTTGCCCACCAACGGCTACTTGGTACTTACCGTCGTCTGTGCGTTCAATCACCACGTCCTCACTATCTACGGGTGTAGGTGGTGGGGTGGGAGCAGCAGCGGCGGCATTAGCTTCGGCGGCAGCGGCCGTTGCGGCGGCAGCAGCGGCTTCAGCGGCAGCGGCAGCGGTGTTAGCACGAGCTTCGGCAGCGGCCGTTGCTGCTTTAGCGGCGGCTAAATCAGCCTCTACCTTAGACAGTCTTGCTTCAGCACTTTCAACACGTTCTTCGGTCGAAGGTTCGGCAGGCGTGTCTACTTCATCATCTGTACCCGTGGCTGGTGTAGGTGTGGTGGTGGCACCTGCATTGGTTGTATTACCAGCATCATCAGCTTCCTCGGTAGGGGCAACATCGGCCGTACCACCAGTACCATTGGCTGCACCAGCGTCATCAGCTGCGTCAGCACCATCGGTTGCCCCAGCGTCATCAGCTCCATCGGCACCATCGGCTGCTCCAGCGTCATCAGCTCCATCGGCACCATCGGCTGCTCCAGCGTCATCAGCTCCATCAGCACTATCGGCTGCACCAGCGTCATCAGCTGCGTCGGCACCATCGGCTGCACCAGCGTCATCAGCTCCGTCGGCACCATCGGCTGCACCAGCGTCACCTGCATTATTATTGTTGTTAGCAGCCCCCGCATTATTATTATTATTGTTGGCTCTACCAGGCGATGCCATAATAACTTGGTTGCCTAAGCCACCAGCGGCTCCTGTACCAAGCACTTGGGTACCTAAACCGCCACCTAATTGGTTAAGGTTTAACATACCACTGTTGCCGCCGAGCATCATCAAAAAGGGCAGTAGTGGGCCAAGCATACCCAATAGTCCGCCTTGGCCACCCATGATGCCAAACATGCCGTTGGTAGTAGTACCACCAGTTAATGTGTTGCCAAAGCCAAGGCCAGTATTGCCAAGTAAGTTTCGTTCAATTTCGGCGGCACGGGTACCAAAAAAGCCCCCCGCCCCAAAACCAAAATTAGAGCCTACACCCAAGCCCAAGGGGGCATCATTAAGGGTTGTACTACCTACACCTGTGCCAAACGTACTAAATGCCTCTGGGCCAAGCGGAATGGTGGTATTAAACAGGGCTGCATTTTGCTGCACACCTAAGGGGTCAGTCGTCCCCCCTATACCCGTTGCTGGGGGCAAAAAAGCTAGCTCTTGAAAGTTGGTAGCTTGGGCGGTTGCGTTAGGTAAATTAAAGGCCTGCGCTGCTAGTGCAGGGTCAAGAGCAAATGTGCGAAAGTCAGGAGCGAATGACATAGGATAGTGTCACCTTAAGAGATGGGGTAAAGTGCTACACAGGCAAGTTAAGCTAAAGCGTGCAACTTATGTTGACAGGGCAGAGAGTTGAGTGTTTTGAGAAAAGCGAGAGAGGGAAGGAGGTATTGCGTTAGGTAGACAGAGTAAGCTTTGAAGCAACCTACACCACTTACACTTAAGAGTATAGCACAACGACTTATTTTTTAAATATACTTATTATATTATTTACACTCTGTAACAACAGCAAAACAACGCTAAAGGAGTCTTGATAGTAAGATTGCCCACCGTCTCCACCCACCCCTGTAGTATAGCAGCACAAGGGTTGTCATCTTTTTTAAACCATGGTATAGTGCAAAAACTAAGGTTAGGTGTTGTTTTGACACCAACCTAAGTACTTGCGTATTTTTTAACCTTGTTATCTGCCCACAGAGACGATACCATGACACGCCAAGCCTTTTTAACCACACCTGTCGTTTTGCAGCTTGCCCCTGTGTCTTTTGTCGTCCTTAGCCTCGTCCTTATTGGCCTTGCCGGTGGGGTTAGCTAAGCTGCAGTAACGCAACATTAAGCTCAACACTCACCGGCTAGCACAAGCGGCCGGTGATTTTTTGTTTAAACACTTACAGTTATTTTTTGGAGATTGACCCCTTTATGCTGTCACAACGCCCCAAGCTCACCCAGTTTGTTACTAGCCCCCAGGTACATGGTGTACCTAGCCGAGGCGGTTGCATCATGCAGCCACAACCCACAGCATAACCCGTTTTGAAAGGATTTTTCGCCATGATGATGATGGCCATCGCCACTCGCCCCAACGCCCAAACCAACCGTATTTCACCAGCTTATGCTGCCCCTGCCGCTTTGGCGCAACCCGCCAACATGGCTAACCCCATGGCCAGCCCTCCTCAAGCCCAAGCACTTTGCGCCCACGACATGTCTGGGGCGAAAATTTTTTGCCAAGCTTTGGTTGATTCTGGTGTGACAGACGTGTTTGGCTACCCTGGTGGCGTTATCTTGCCCATCTATGACGCTTTGGCCGACTATCCACAGTTAAAACACTACCTTGTTCGCCATGAACAAGGCGCCACCCACATGGCCGAAGGCTACGCCAAAAGTACAGGCAAGCCAGGCGTGGTACTGGTGACCAGTGGGCCTGGGGCTACCAACATCGTCACAGGCGTGGCCAATGCCTACTACGATTCTACCCCGCTGGTGGTGTTTACTGGCAACGTACCTACCCACATGTTAGGTAATGATGCCTTTCAAGAAGCGGATATTTTAAGCATTACCCGCGCCTGCACCAAACACAACATTATTGTGCGCGACGTTAAAGACCTATGCCGTAGTATTAAAGAAGCCTTCCACGTGGCGACTACTGGCCGCCCTGGCCCTGTTGTGGTGGATTTACCCAAAGACGTGATTACGGCCATGGCCACCTACAATTTTGACGCTACTGAGTGCAACTTACCCGCCTATAACCCCGCCCCTGCCCCTGTGCAACCCGCCGATATTGACGAATTACTGGCCTTGTTGGCCGAAGCCAAGCAACCCGTTATTTTAGCAGGCGGTGGCGTGGTCAACAGCGGAGCTAACGCTGAATTGCTGGCCTTTGCCGAACACTTTAATCTGCCCGTGGCCTCGTCGTTAATGGGGTTGGGGGGCTTTCCCTCTCGGCACCCCTTATTTATGGGCTTTGCGGGTATGCACGGTATGTACTGGGCTAACATTGCTATTGCCAAGGCTGATTTAGTGGTAGTGATTGGCAACCGCCTGAACGAACGCCAAACAGGCAAGGCCGACCGCTTTGCTCGTAACGCCAAAATAGTGCATATTGACTTAGACCCCAGTAACTTGGGCAAAAACGTGCCAGCCTTCTTACCCATAGCGGGCGACGTTAAAGAGATTCTGCAACACACCCTGTCGCAAGCCGACGTTTGCCCCCACGATTTTACCGACGCTTTGGCCAGCCGAGCTGCATGGTTGGCTCAAATTGAGGCCATGAAACGCCGTAAGCCCATGCCTATCCACAGTGGGCAAGGGTGCATGACCCCTCAATACGCCATTGAGCGTGTGATGGCAGCCCTGCCCGCTGACAACGCTTTTGTCACCACCGAAGTAGGCCAACACCAAATGTGGACGGCGCAACGCTTCAACATTGACCGCCCCCGTAGCTTCGTCACCAGTGGCGGGTTGGGGACAATGGGCTTTGGCTTCCCCGCTGCTATTGGCATACAAGTGGCTCACCCCACCGCTACCGTGGTGGATATTGCGGGCGATGGTAGCTTCCAGATGACCTTGCAAGAGCTGGCCACCGCTGCCGACTACAAACTGCCTGTTAAAGTGGTGATTATCAACAACAGCCGCTTGGGTATGATTAGGCAATGGCAAGATAAAATGTACGGCCGTCAAAGCGAAGCTACCATGGGCAGCCCCGACTATGTACTGCTGGCCAAGGCCTTTGGGGGCGAGGGGTTTGTAGTAGAGCGTGCCGAAGATGCCGATGCCGTTTTAGCCCAAGCCATGGCCATAACAGATAGACCCGTGATTGTGGATATGCGTGTGGCCGAAACTTGCGACGTGTACCCATGGGTACCTGCAGGCAGTGGCAACGAAGAGATGCTAAACGACACACCCCCCACCCCCTAGCTTGTATGGGGTGCTTATTTAAACAAGTCTAAGTAGGCTACTTCACGACCAGCTATATAGTCGGGGCTAAAAGTGCCAGGTTTTATACCAGCATAACGATAATACGTTTCAATTTGGTTACCTTTATTAAACCAATAAATAACTATTTTGTTTTGATAAAGAAAATGGCCGTGGTGTACGCTGCCACCGCCATGGTTATCATAAGGTCCTAGGATCATTGCCCCACCTGTGTTGAGTTCAATGACATAAAATGTCGGCTGGTATTTACCGCAATCGGGTTGCGTATCGTTAGGTACACAGGCCAGTTTGTAGTTGAGGTTGGCTAACAAATAGTGGTAGGTGGTCATCAATGTTGAGCTATGGTTTATAGCCCCTGTTTGCCAGCCATTGTACATTGCCTGCTGAAAGGTAGCAAAGGTATCTTTCAATACCGCGTTACTCTGGGTTTCTTCAATACCATAAAGCACCTTGGGGATGGTAAAAGTAGCAATTAGCCCAATGATGCTCAGCGTAACCAGCAATTCTGCTAGGGTAAAGCCCCTTTTTGGGCTATACTTTTGCTTGAGGCTTGAGGCTTGAGGCTTGAGGCTTGAGGCTTGAGGCTTGAGGCTTGAGGCTTGAGGCTTGAGGCTTGAGGCTTGATCATAGGATAGTAAGCTCCTGTAAAATTTTTGTAAAGGCGTTTTGCATAGGGTTTAGGGCGTGTCACCAGTTAGGCGAAATACGATGAATTCAAGGAAAAAAGAACGGCTTTTGAGGCGTGTAGACAGAACTACATAACGAAAAAACGGCTCTTTTTGACACAGAAGACACGGATTGCAGCCAACTGATGACACGCCCTAGTTTGATATCGGTAAAAGTTAGCCTAACCTTAAGAGGTAAAGACAGTATCGTAACAATTATGGCCAACAATCAAGCCCTTGCTTTATAGCCGTGCTTTGCTTTTAATACATAGGTAACCTATCCTGCCGGAGTGGTGAAATGGTAGACACGCATGTTTCAGGTACATGTGGGCGCAAGCTCGTGGGGGTTCAAGTCCCTTCTTCGGCACCATAAGGCTTAAAAACAACATTGCCACCCTAATCGCACGTAAAGGCCTTAGTAAGGGCAACTTTAGTTGAGACAGTGTGGCGTGGTAGTATGTTGTAGAGCTTTGGGTCTAGCTAGCAAGCCCATTAAGTAACAATACGGCACGTGCGCCCAACAGGCTTTCGTCGCTTAAAGTGTCGGCGTGTTGCAACATGGCTTTGGCGGCCTCTACAAAGTGAGGGGTTTGGTATTTTTGCAAGCTAGCATCTTGTTCAAATAACTGATCCATAGGGGGAATCTCCATCCATTGTAAACATAAGGCAACACGAGGGGTGTACAGGCATAAAGGCTTTGTGGGGCGCACTTTGTGCTATGCTAATGCTGGTTGTTACCTTTTGTTATAAAACAAGTGTCGCCTCATGCCCACTCACCCCACGCTTAGCCTACTGCACCTTTACGCCACCGAAATGAACCTTTACGGCGACCGTGGCAACGTGTTAGCCCTACTACGCCACTGCCAATGGCGAGGCATCACCCTGCATCTACACACCGCAGGTAGGCACGCCACCCCCGCCGACATGGCCAACCATCACCTGTATATGTGGGGCGGTGGGCAAGATGCTCAACAACTGGCCATTATGGCCGACCTTCACACCCATAAAGCCGACCCTATCAAACAAGCCCACGCCCAAGGAGCTACGTTTTTAGGCATTTGCGGGGGCTATCAATTGCTAGGCCACGGCTACACCCCTCACGAAGGGCAACGCCTGCAAGGGCTTGGTATGTTAGATGTGGATACCGTAGCTGGCCACAACAGGCATATTGGCAACGTGGTTGCCACCCCCACAGCAGAGGCTTTAGCCGCCCTCAGTCAAGCAGATTTGCCTCAACCCGCCCCCTTGGTAGGGTTTGAGAACCACAGCGGCGTTACCACCCTAGGGGCGTTGGCCACACCCTTGGCACGCACCCAGCACGGGGCGGGTAACAATGGGCAAGACGGTTTTGAGGGTGCTTGCCAAGGCAGAGTGCTAGGCACGTACCTTCATGGCCCCCTCCTCCCCAAAAACCCGTGGCTGACGGATGCTTTACTGGGTATGGCGTGGGCTTACGCCACAGGCAGCAGCGTTGAGGATGAGGCCAATCCCTTTAGGCAACCCTTACCACAGGCAGAGCCTTGGGCTAAGTTGGCACACCAGCAGGCTAGCCTCATTGCAGGAGCTTAAAGAGGCTTTACTTGGCACGTTGCTTTCAGCGTTGCACCGCCGTGGCTTAACACTTGCGTTGCCCACGCTTGCGCTAGGGGTAACGCTTCGGCGGTGCAGGGTAGGGTGCGGGTAGCCTCAAGCCGAAACTGGCCGTTGGGGCTAAGTAAGGTAAGCGACACCGCCATGTGAGCAGGCATGCTAACGTGTGGCCTAGCCCATACCCCTAAAGGCAGCTGACAACCCCCTTCAAGCACACGCATCACCTCACGCTCTACCAAAGGCAACCACGTGTAAGCAGACGGCACGGCCAAGGCCTGCAACACGTCCGCCAGCAGAGCTTCGTCGGTTTGGCGATACTGCAAGGCCAACCAGCCCTGCCCCACGGCAGGCACAAACACCTCGGCAGGCAGCACTTGCGTCACCCGTTGCGCCCATTCGGGGTGGTTTAAGGCGAGACGCTCCACCCCAGCAGCAGCTAAAATAAGGCCATCAGCTTCGCCTGCTAGCACCTTAGCCCATCGGGTTTGCAAGTTACCCCGCACAGGCACTAAGCTCACTTGG
>JBIKUS010000133.1:0-5227 GCA_044347425.1 Vampirovibrionales bacterium
CGCTAACCCCGCCAAAGGGTATAGCAGCACTAAGCCAGCAGGGTATTTGGTGCCAGCTGCTAGCCCTGCACAGGCACAGGCTAGCCATAGCCCTTGCTGAAGGGTGGTAAGTTGCCAGCCAAAGCGGTGTCGCCATACCCACGCTGTAAGGGCAAGGCAGGCGGTGAGTAGTGCCGTAGCCAAGCTATCGGTCACGCCAAAGTGGGCTTCTCGTACGGGTAGGTAGGCCACAGCGAGTAAGATGCCCACCCACGTCACCACGGCGGGGTGTCGCCAAACGGCTTTTGCCCATAGCATGGCCAAGGGGATGGTTGCCCAACTGGCCAACGCACTCACCCAACGCCCCAGCACATACCAACCTTGGGGGGCGTGTTGGTAGCTCTCCCACGCTTGGTAGACGGTTGACCACTGCCCAAACAGCCAGCCCACGGCAAACTTAAGCCAGTACAGGGGCAACAATAGATAAAGGTAAAGTGAAGGGTATTCAAAAAAGGCGGGGCTTTGTGGCCACCACACCCCTTGGCCAACGGGTAGCATGAGGTGTTGAAGGATGACTTCGGCGACGTTTTGCTCGTCGGGGCGGAGGAGTTGGCCCTGGCCAACGTCTAGCCCAAGGCCACGCAACACGGCGGCTAAGAGGAGGATGAGCAAAACGACCCTAAGGCCAACTCTGTAAGGGGCGGGGGTGGAGGGGGGAGTTGTCATGCTATTGAGTGTAGCGTAGCTTACGTTAATGGGCTAGGGCGTGTCACCAGTTGGCTGCAATCCGTGTCTTCTGTGTTAAAAAGAGCCGTTTTTTCGTTATGTAGTTCTATCTACACACCTTAAAAGCCGTTCTTTTTGCCTTGAATCCATCGTATTTCGCCTAACTGGTGACGCACCCTAGGTTGTCTGGGAGAGCTGTTTAACGTGTCGCCACACGTACCACACGCCCAACAACACCAACACGCTGGCGATGAGTGCATCAAACTGGTGCCAGTAGTGCTTAAAGGCTTCAAGATTATCGCCAAAGATGACACCCACCCACACCAAGCCGTAACTCCAAATCAACGAGCCTATAAAGGTATACACAAAAAACGGTACGGGGTTGGCATTTAACGCCCCTGCTGGTAACGAGATAAACGTACGCACCACAGGCAACAATCGGGCAATAAAAAAGGTGATATCGCCGTATTTAGTGACCCATTGCTGGGCTTGTTGCCATTCGTGGGGGGAGACGAGGAGCCACTTGCCGTACTTGGCAACAAAGGCGGGGCCTTGCCAACGCCCCAACGCATAACTGGGGAGGGAGCCAATGACACAACCCAAAGCTCCACTAAAAGCGGCAAGGTGCAGGTTGAGCTTACCTCGCTGCACTAAAAACCCTGCATAGGGCAGTATCATTTCGCTAGGCAGGGGGACATTAGCCGACTCTACAGCCATCAGCAGCACCACACCAAGGTAGCCGAAGGTGTCAATCACGCCTTGCACCCAGTGCATGACAGTTAAAAACAAGGTTTCTACAACGCTAACAAGGGTGTGGCTCAACATGGGAACAATCGCTTTAAGGCTAGGGTTTAACGGGAGATTCGCCCTGTTGCAGAGCGGCTTGGTTGAGAGGGCCGTCTACTTCAAGGCCATCGTTACCTAACACTTTAAGCGGTTGGTGGTTAATACGCAAATATACGGGGCGTTCGCTTTCAACAGCTTGCACCGTTTTGGCTAATTGCTCTAGCCTGCGCTGCATACTGTGCGCGCCTTCGTTGCTTAAAAAATCGTCGCTAAGGTTAAGCAGTAGCCCTTGGTCGGTGTCTTCAATGGAGAGGAGCTTGGTTTTGGCAGGTATTTCGGTGAGGGCACCATTGGCTTGTTCGGTAGCGTTAGGGCCTTTGAGCAGGGCTTCTACCGCAAACTTCAGCTTTTCTGCGGGGGCGGCACTGGGTTGCGTCATGGTGCGGGCTACCGTGGTATTGCGGTAGTTAGGCTGCTTGTTTGAAAAGACGACGGCCACTTGCCCTGCTTTAAGGGTGGGGGCAGGGGTTTCTTTCTCAACGCTAGGCGGGGGTAAGGGGGTGCTTGGCTGAGGCTGGGTACTGACGGAAGTTTGCGAAGTCTGGGGTTGCAGTTTCGTCCACCCTGTGGGGTTTTGGGGCAAGGGGTACTTAACCAACAACACACCTTGGGGGGATTGCAGCCACAATAAGCCTGCTGCAACCACGGCCACCAGCAAGCTGGCCAGCCCTAGCCACAGCCATTTGCGTTGGTTAGGTTTGGGTAAGCGAAGACGGTGGAGAGACAAAGCCGACATGGCAACCAGTGAACCTTTTAAAGTAGTATGAGGTAGTGTATCTAGTATACACCTAAACACAGCAAAATAGGCCTTAATGCTAAGGTGTGTTGCTTATGCTATACTTGCCCTAGTTTGTTTGTAAGTTATACGGAGAGCCAACCATGCGTAAGCCGTTACTGATAGCATTAGTGGCCTGCCTTAGCCTCAGCGGTGTTGTAACCAACTGGCCTACCCTTGCCCCTGCCGTGGCAGCGGGCTGGGTTAAAATCATCACCCCCCCTGGCCAAAATGCCGAATTGGGCGTGCCTAAACCCCAAGACGGTTCGCCTGCCCCCTCGCCTGCCGACACCGTGACTTATCCCACGGGCGCACTGCTTAAAACCACTCGGGGCGATATGGTGATAGAACTCTTCCCCAAAGAAGCCCCCGTTACGGTACGTAACTTTCAGGCGTTGGTGGCCAAGCAGTTTTACAACGGCTTGGTGTTTCACCGTGTGGTGCCAGGCTTTGTGGTGCAAACAGGCGACCCTACTGGCACAGGGTCAGGTGGGTCTGACAAAACCATTAAGCTTGAAGTGAGCCAAAAGCTCTCGCATACGGGTAAGGGCATTGTGGCCATGGCTCGTAAGCAAGATGCCAACAGTGCCAGCAGCCAGTTTTACATTACCCTAGCTCCCGCTCCTAGCCTAGACGGCAAGTATGCCGTATTTGGCCGAGTAATTAGCGGCCTTGACGTGTTAGACGACATTACCCAAACCGACCGTGTGACCGAACTCACCCTGACACCGTTGGAGGGTGTGAAGCGTAGCCCGCAAGCCCCCCCGCAAGATACGTTTGGCTACCGCTTGGGTAAACTTATTCGCCCTACCAAGGCTAAAACGTCTGCTAAGGGCGGGTTGGTAAAGCCTTAAGCCTACTGCCCTAGCCCTGTGTTGCCTGTAATAGACGACATAGTCTCGACCAAAATCATGCCCATAGGCCCAAACATCGACACAAAAATGGCAGGGAACAAAAACACGTAAATGGGGATAACCATTTTAACGGGTATCTTGTTGGCCATCTCCTCAGCACGCATAATGCGCTTGTTGCGCAGCGTCTCCGACTGTACCCGTAGAGTGTGCGTGATACCACTGCCCATGTCATACGCTTGAATTAGGGCGTTAATGAGTGTACTAAAATCCTCTAACCCTGTACGCATGGCCAAATCACTTAACGACTCTTTGCGGGGTTTGCCAAGGCTCAGGTCTCGGCCATAGCGTTTAAGCTCTGCCCGCAACTGAGGGGAGGTAGTATTGCCAGGGAGGTCGGCTATTTTTTGCATGGCCACATCCAGCCCAAGCCCTGCCTCAACACAAATAACAAGGAGGTCTAAAAAATCGGCCAAGCCTTGTTGTATGGCCTTCTGTCGCTTTTTGGCCTCGCCTTGCAACCACCCTAAGGGGAAGGCGTAGCCCACCAAAGCCAGCACGCCCGTAATCAACAACGAGATACTGGTATCAATCGCCCCAAAAAACAATGTAAAGGCAAAAAAGAAGCCCCCCAGTACAGAGACGAGCAAGAGCTGTGTGCCTAAAAACAGTTTAGCGTGCTTGGGTTGGTTGTAGCCCGCTTGCACCAGTTGCCGTTGCGTCCACGATTGCGCACCAAGGGGGAGCAGCCCCTTGAGCAAGTCATAGGCAGATTGTGCCACGGGGATGAGCAGGCGTTGCAGCAGGGGTTGTTGAAGTTGCTTGGCTCGGGTCATTTTAGCCGAAGGCTTGGGGCTAGTGTCCAGTTGCGATTCGGCCAACTTGGCCATGCGCTCGGCGACGGTGGTTTTCACTTCTTCTTTGCGGGTATCAAGGTAGCCCAAGGCCAATAGCACGCCAGCGGCCAAAAATAAGGCCACTAAGCCCAGCCACATCAACCACGATTCTTGCGAGAGCGATACGGCATCTTCAAACATCAATCTGCACCATCTTCCACAACACCACAAAGCCTATCAGCATCCACACCACAGCGGCACCCATAATAATTTGCCCAATGAGGATACTTAAAAAATTGATGACGGAATCGCCTGTTAGGGTGTACATCAACCCCATAATGACGAGGGGTACCATGGCCACAATGCCCGCTGTTAACTTGCCCTGTGCCGATATGGCCGAGACTTTGCGGTTAAGCTTTTGGCGTTCTCGGCAGGTGTTGCTCAGGTTGCCCAACATTTCGGCTAGGTTACCACCCGTGTCTTTTTGGATGAGGAGCGAGGCCACAAACAGGTCAACGTCGGGTGTGGGGATGCGCCGTTGTAGGTTCATCAGTAAGTCATCCGTCGCCGAACCGAGGCTGGTTTCGACGGCCATTTTGTTGAATTCGGTACCCCAAGGGTCACCAAAGTTGTCGGCCACTTGCTGTACGGCTCGGTTAAAGCCGTAACCCGTTTTAAAACAGCTTACTAAGTTATCTAACACATCGGGGAATTGCGACGTGGCCTTCATAATGCGGAGCCAGCCCCGCACGTTAATAAACAGCATGGGCGCAAACCAGCCCCCTAGCCCATAGGCCATGGCCTCAAGCAGGGCTTTTTCGCCTCCCCAATACAGCAGGCCAAACAGGCTGACGGCCAGTAGAGCTTGCAAGCCTAAAAACTCAATGGGTTGCATCAGCAGGTTGGCACGCTCTAGCTTAAGCTCTAGCTTGTGTTGCCAACTGGCAGTGGCGGTACGCTTTTTAAGAACGCTTTTTTCGGCTTTGCTGGCGGCTTTGGCCTTGGCTTTGGCTTGTTGTGTCGTGTCAGGGGTGAGGGTGTCGTGTGGGGTATCTGCGGTGGCTAGGCGTTGGCGTAGCTGGCTTTGCCCTTGGGGAGTGGCTCCCTGTTTAAGGGCAAAAAAAGCCAAGCCCAAGCCGCCCAGTACACACAGGCCAGCTAGCACCACAACTATAGTAAATGACGACATGACACTGACCACAGGCAAGGGGGTA